>DALYDD010000007.1:47610-53743 GCA_031973395.1 Minisyncoccota bacterium
AAGCAATATGCGCAAATTGCTCTAGCTTACGGGTTTTCAAAAATAAATAAATTAAATCAAGATAAAATACCTCTTATCTCAAAACAGATAGGTGCAAACGTTATTTATCCGGATAATTGCTTGGGTAATATTAGGACTGTCGATGCGAACGATGTCGCTGATAATATTATCTGTGAGACAGTGAGAATAAAGTATACCCCTCTTTTTGATCGTAATCTTTCATCATCTCAACTAGTCACTAAAATCAGAAAATATAGCGCTGAGATTAAACAAATTTCGAATTTATATAATAAGTACAGGCTTTGGCATAGATCTCCCACTGATGGGGCAATTGCCATATTTAATTCTGATTATGTGCTAATATCTCAAACAAAAACAAATAAGACAGATATGGAACCTGTGCATTTTTCGTTAATAACAGACTTTGATCCGTCCTTGAACACTATCACTTATGGGGGAGAAAAACTGCCTAGCTCTGATGGACCGGAATTTCTGAGCCTTAACAGTTTTCTTAATCTGAAAGATATCTTTCCTAACTACATGATCCATTTTCATAAAAATGAAATCATACGTTCGGGCCATTTTGAAGATAGGCTGACCGTAGACAAAATCGAATATGGCAAATTTGATTCAGGAAAAAAGATGTTCGATGAATATCTGATTCAAAAGAAGGATTACCTTCTTTTGAGAGAGCACGGGGTCGTCTGGTGGGGGGGATACCCTAGAAGAATTCGAGCACTTCTTAGTCTCTGTCCTTAATTTGATACCAGAAGAATCATCTGCATAAGGAGTAGAAAAGTAGTTATCCACAACTAAATAGTAGGAAATAGTTGACGGTGAACTATAGTTCACCTATACTAAAAACACGTAGAAAAACCACCCGTCCAAACCCTTCTGCGTAATTAAAATCTTCTAAATATTTAACCAAAATAAGTTCTAATCAAACTAAAACTACTATGACAAAAATCACCCTCATGTACATGCTTAATAAGGAAATTGGCAAGCTCAATAAGCAAATCGACCGAAAGATCATGCGACATAAGCGATACGATCGAGAAGCGCGAAAGCACCGAGAATTGGTTCACCGACTTCGCCGCATTGAAAGTGAGGCAAGCTTCGCTCGAACTCTTAACTTCGCTCTTTTCTAATCTGACATACAGTAGCTCACAAGTGGTCTGAAAACCAATAGTAAGCTAAAATCTATTTATGTCTGATTACGAAAACTATAAACGCCGCATCGGTGCATTCTGCAAAGATAATCGCCGTGTACCGGGCTACAAAGAATTTCAAAGTTTGACCGGTTTCAAATCAAAGAACGCTGTTTTCAAATTGATTGGCAAACTTGTCGATGATGGAATGTTCGAAAAAGATAGCAATGGCAAATTATCTATGCATTCACTTCATGGCGAAGTGCCCGTGCTCGGTGTTGTTGAGGCGGGTATTCCAACAATTGCAGAAGCAAAGTCTGGCATTGATTCCTTGGATACAACAAGTGTCGAGGAATTTTTGCTTGGAAACGTAAAAGGGGATACATTCATGCTGGAAGTGAAAGGCGATTCCATGATCGATGCACATATTGCTGAGGGTGATATGGTCTTGGTTGAAAGGAACGAGAACCCAAAACTTGGCGACATCGTCGTGGCTTTGGTGGACGGCGGCTGGACTCTTAAATATTATAAAAAAGATAAACAGGGTGCTATCTATCTGCAACCAGCAAATGAAAAGTATGCTCCTATTTATCCCGAATATGAATTGGAGATTGCGGCAGTAGTACGTGCAGTGATTAGAAAGTTTAAGTAAAGATGAACTACTGGCTCATCAAATCTGAACCATCAACCTATGGAATCGACCATCTCAAGGCCGATGGCAAAACCCCTTGGTCTGGTATTCGTAATTATCAGGCACGAAACTTTATGCGTGATGGCATGAAGGTTGGTGATCTATGTCTTTTTTATCATTCAAGCGCGCCAAAGCCTGCAGAGATTGGTATTGCAGGTATTGCAAAAGTAGTGAGCAAACCATATCCAGACCCAACCGCAAAAGACAAGAAAAGTCCTTATTATGAAAAGAATCCAAAAATAGAATGGGTGGCAGTTGATATGAAATTTGTAAAAAAGTTTAAGCGCTTAATGACCTTGAGAGAGATCAAACTCGATCCAAAATTAAAAAACATGATTGTGACTCGGCCCGGCATGCGACTTTCTATCCAACCTGTCCTCAAAAGAGATTTTGAATATATTGTAGAAAGCCTGAATTGACATGAGGAGGATTAGCGTTGGAAGATGGGGTCAAGAATGGTCACATGTCAAAATTCGTAATCTGTTGTATATTTATAGATATAGATCATGGTTATCTCTGCAAAAACAAAAATTGATAAAGGTCTTCTGAATTTGATTACTCAGAGACTCGAACATGGTAGTAAGCCTGCTGAGATAGAGGGGATGCTCAAGCGGGCAGGATTTTCTCACGAAGAAATAAAAGAAGCGGTTGAATTTGCTGTGGCCCACGATACGACAGCTCATCAGAGAAAGGTTGCAGAGTATGATTTCTTGCCTCCGCTTTCTAAGACAGGGGGTAGACCTTTGACGGCACAGGATCAAGGTGGACAACATGTCTCTTATGATGAAAAAATGTCCCAGGTTGTTAGTGCTGCCATCCATCATCGAGGTCTTTTTAGTGGGCGCCTGCGCCGCAAAGATTTCATCATGGGATTTTTATTTTTCTTCGGACTAGCATTTGTTTTTTTGACCATTGCGGTTACATGGATTCAGAGTTTGGCACCTGGATTCTGGAACGAGATTCAATTGGTCATAGAAAAAGACGTATTTGGTGCTTGGCTCATTTTTATTCCATTTATATTTGCCCCCGTCACCGTCATGCTTCTGTCACTCATATCCAGACGTTTGCATAATCTGGAATTACCAGGATGGATTGCGATAATGTATCTTCTGGTTTTCGTAACCCCGTTTGGGAAACTCACCAGTTTTTCTTTGTTTGCTATGCACGGCGTATTGATGACTCTCTTTATCATTCTCATGTCCAAAAAAGGGCATCCTTTACCAAATAAGCATGGCCCGCATCCTCGTAGTGAGGGTTCAATCTTTGCTAAAGTCTTCGGGCGTGAATAAATTTGCAAAATCTATGACTAAAAAAATATTTGCAAGATTCGGAGTTGTCCTTTTCGGTGTAATCTGCCTGCTGCTTTTGGTACTCGGTTTGGTGCAGGTTTACAGATCTATGGCAGCATATAGATCGGGAAATATTATCAGTGGACATGGCCAGGCTCAATCGCCTCTGTGTCCAACCGATGAGTGGGGTAATATGTATTTTGATGTAGGGTCTGATGAGGACGGTGGTAGCATCGAATCGAGTTGTGTGTTCTCTATTAAAAAAGGTGCAAACGAAGGGTTAGTAAAATATCAATCAGGCACGCTGCGTGTGTATAGTGCAGGAGAGGAATTGTTCTCGATGGAATGCACCGAAGAGCTTGCTTTTGATGGCACGGATTCATTTGAGTGCGATCCGCGTCATTATTTTATCTATTTTGAGGATGTGACAAACGATGGATTTATTGATATACAAATGCAGACGTATTGCGGAGCCTATCAATGTTCATATAATTATTATATTTTTGATCCAGAAAGAAATGCCTTTGAAAAATCTGATGTTCTTTCGAATCTGATTTATCCAGAATTTGATCCGGCGACAAAAACTATAGACTCTCACTCAAAATGGCGCGGTATTGGTGATGAATATTCTGCAGAAACATATACTTTGCAGACCGATCATTCATACATTAAAACAGACATTTGCGAACAATATCAGATTGATTCTGAAGATTTTGAAAGCGATTATCTATATGTATGTAAAAAGTGGAACGGAAGGGAGTTTGCCACCACTGCAAAAGAGATAATCCCACGCGAAGATATTTTACCAGAATAAGATCTGGATTAATCAGCGGGTTTACAAAAGAATATGATATAATTTAACTATATGGATTCACTGCTCAAATCTGATATCTTCTTTTTTATTACTGCAATTGGTATCATTGTCCTCTTCGCGGTATTGATCGTTGCTCTCTGGTTTGCTATTCGCTTCCTGCGCCATGCTGAATATGTTGCAAAAAAGATCAGGATCGAGAGCGATAATATTTCTGACGATATTGCAGAAATCCGTGCAGACATCAAAGAAAAGGTTCGGGGTGGCAAAGCCGGAGTGGGAAGTTTGCTCGGTCTTGTTAGTGGTTTTTTTAGTGGCTTTTCTAGAAAGAAGAAGAAAACTAAGGCCAAGACACGTACTGGTAAGGTGGTTGATTCTGAAGATCGCGAAAAAAAGGCATAGGTTAGGTGGCTACATAGGCTCAGGGCCTTTGCTTATACTTTACTGACATGTACGTTATACTATATGCATAGTTTTAATTAATATAATCAATAGATTCTAAAATCTAAATATACCCATATGGCAAAAGAAACACCGAAGAAGAAATCACATACAGGTCTGGTTATTGGCGGTTTGGCAGCAGCGGCCGCTGTAGGTGGATATTATCTATATCACAGCAAAGATGCTCAAAAGAAGCTAAAGAACATTAAAGGCTGGATGATAAAGGCGAAAGGTGAAGTTCTCGAGCGCATTGAAAAGCTCAAAGATGTCAATGAAGAGGCGTATCACAAAGTCATTGACGCTGTCATGGCTCGATACAAGAAGGCTCATATTAGCGCGGCTGAACTCTCTCAAGTTACAAAGGAGCTTAAATCTCACTGGAAAACTATTCATCAGGAAATGTCTGCAAGCGGCAAAAAAGTTTCTGCAGTTGTGCGAAGTGTGGTTAAGGGTGCAACATCTGGTGCGAAGAAGGGGCCTGCAAAGAAATCAGCGGCGAGTAAAAAATAATAGAACCGTTCAATCAGATAATCAGAGCTTATATGACACAGCATCCAACTTCTTGGGGAACAGTTGCAAATTGGTACGATGAATATCTGGGCGATGTGGATACATATCAGGCCAAGGTCATATGGCCCAATCTCAAACGCATTCTTGCCTCTGTTTCTGAGGCGAATGCAAAGAAAAATACTCCAGGTAAAATCAAGTTGCTAGACATGGCTTGTGGCCAGGGGTATTTTTCCTATCTTGCCAGTACCGAGGGCTATGAGGTTGTCGGGGCAGATATCGCCCCTGAATTAATCGCCGTCGCAAAGAGTCGCCAGAATCAGGCAAAAGGATCGAGTGCTTCCATAGATAATGGTATGAGCGTGCCGGAATTCCATATTGCACCGGCCGATAATATGCCCATGATGAAGTCTGCAACGTTCGATATTGTCATTTGTATTCTTGCTCTTCAAAATATAAAAGAGTTAGATCAAACAATTGCAGAATGTCAGCGTGTTTTGAAACCTGGTGGACATTTTGTTTTTGTTCTCAACCATCCGAGTTTTCGGATTCCACAACATTCGGATTGGTATTTTGATGAAAAAAAGAAAATTCAATCTCGACTCGTTTCAAAATATATGCAGGAGGACACTATTCGCATCGATATGCAACCAGGCAACAAAAAACCACACAATAATTTCACCGTGTCATTTCATCGCCCATTGCAATTATTTGTAAAATTGCTGGCTAAGCACGACTTCGTCATTTCTCGACTGGAAGAATGGTGTTCGCATAAAAAGACTGAGGCTGGACCTAGGAAAGCAGCAGAGGATGAAGCCAGGAAGGAAATCCCTATGTTTATGTGCATTGAGGCTAGGGCGCAATAGGCTTCTCGTGTGGGGGGGGCTTATAACCTGCAAGAGAGCCCTTTTTTTGGTACAATTTACATATGTCAAAGGCCTTTATCCGCCCCATTATTCTCCTCATTGTTTTTTTTCTTGGCCTCTATATATTGAAAGGTCCGATTCGAAGTGCGCCAGAAAATCTTGGTTTTTTTAAGCAGAAATATGTTGACCCGATTGTACTTTTTGTAAAAGATATTTGGTCATCGACAGCGACTTCGAGTATTCCATCACTTTTTCGCTCTCCGTATTCTGCAGTACCAGGTAGTGCTTCAAGTACGGCAAATGTGGGTGGTTCGACAAAAGGGGAAACAACTGATCCTGGGACTGCAATAAAACCTATTAGTATTCCGCAGGTGAGTGTA
>DALYDD010000008.1:0-9180 GCA_031973395.1 Minisyncoccota bacterium
GCAGTCAGGGCATCGGTCGCCAGCTAATCGAAAAATTTTCGGCGGAAATCAGAGATAAAGGCATAACGTATTCATGCCTCATGGTTCAATCATCAAAAGAAGATGAGGTGCTTTATTTTGAGAAGGCCGGATTCAAGAAAGGCCATGAGTTCATCTGGTTCGGAAAGCATATGTAATTCTCAATATGTGATCCAAACAACATCATTTTCCTTTATTTTAAGCCATATTCATAGCCACCTCCTTTTCACGCAGCATCTCATAGGCCTCAAATACGTAGATTTCCAGGGTGTTCCAAGAACTCATCAGCATCTCCACAGTCATAATACGTTGACTTTCATCATTAGAAAGAATACATTATAGATACATAGACGCTGATGAATCTATGTTGGTGGAGGCGACGAGAGTTGCCCAAGTTTCTAATTTAATATCAGAAACGCAAAATAGCTCCGGACGCGGGGCTATTTTTGTTTTTCCAAAGAACCTCGCGACGGCTAATCAACCTTAAAATACTCCGGCGTATACAGATTCATCTTGCCCATTAATTCACCGAACGCAGCGGAGGCACCAAATATTGCATTGGAAGGACCACGCTCCATCATGACTACAAATGCGTATTTGGGTTTTTCATAAGGGAAAAATCCTGTGGCCCAAGAGTTGATAAACTGATTATTTACACCCACCTGTGCGGTACCTGTTTTTCCTGCGATTTTTACATACGGAACATTAAGACCAGTCATCGTACCGTCAGTTACCGTCATCCTCATTCCCTCTTTTACTATTCTGTAATAATCAGGATTGGCAATATTGATCTGAATCGTTTTGTTGACTGGTTCAATATCAGAAACTTTTATATCGCTTTCATTGAGGCCAGCAGTACCAGAAACATGTTCTTGGCGCACACCAATAGATTTAAAAAGATGTGGGTCAATTTTCTTCCCATTATTAGCAATGGTTGCAACAGCGCGTACAACCTGCGCGAGTGTTACCTGAAAGCCATACTGTCCGATGGCTGTGTTATATGTATCTCCAATTCGCCAAATATCTCCCTTGAAATTCAAAGCTTTCCATTCCGGAGTTGGGATAACACCGGCCTTACCCTTGAAAAACCCACTAGTGACCGCATCCCCAAGGCCGAATATTTTTGCATACTCATCGATCTTTGCGATACCCAGGCCTTTTTGCTGATTCAGATACCCGCCGCCAATTTGATAGAAATACACATCAGAAGAAACAGCAATGGCCCGGCGCATATCCGTGAACCCATGTGCCTTCCAGTCTTTGAAAACAGAAAACTCTCCTGGCTGGAATGGGTTTGGCAATTTGAGTTCACCGGTACTTTCGATTTGTTTGTCGGGAGAAATGATTTGTTCCTGAAGTGCAGCCAAGGCCCAGAACGGCTTTACAATTGACCCAGGAGCATATAGGCCTTGCGAGACGCGATCGAGAAAAGGTTTTCGTACATCTGTCAGATATCCATTGATCACGGCGGTATTACTGGCATTGGTCATAATATTAGAATCATATTCAGGAAAAGAAACGCTGGCGATCACCTCCCCGGTTTCAATATCCATAATCATTCCTGCACCACCGACGAAGCCGGATCGATTAGAAATTTCCTTTATCGATTGATATAAATATTCCTGCACCCGAGCATCGATTGTAAGTGTAATATTGGTGCCTTTTTCTGCAGGTCGCGTGACAATATCTGAAATAATTTCCCCTTGAACATTTGTCTCTGTAAGTTTTACACCGGGCTTACCTTTGAGGACTTTGTCGAAATATTTTTCAACACTGTCGGCACCAGAGTATTCAGTATTATAATAAAAACCAGCTTTATCCTTGCGAGGATATTTCACAAAACCGACCAGGTTATGCGTTCCAGACTCTTCGCGATATTTGCGCAAAGGAAAATCTATCTGATCCGGAGCTGTAGCATTCCAGGCGAGGAGTGTGCCATTGCGATCCTGAATCACACCTCTTTCTGCGAAAATTAAACTATTATTGAGACGGTTGTTTTCCGCTAGCTTTGTCCATTTTTCTCCTTCAAAAAATTGTAGCTTGACGCTTTGTCCAATATATAAAAAACCAATAAGGAGAAAAAGAAATGCGACGGCATAAATTGTTCTGCGAGAAATCGGTCGCTCAATACGCCCCTCAAATCTATCTGTGTCAAAATCTGGAAGATTGGCAGAATCGAGAAAAATCTCATCTGGATCAACCTCGTGGTGCTGGTGCCTGTGGTACTTGCGAAAACGCATCATGCATAGAATCTTATACGTTTTTTGATCAAATTCAAAATGAGGATCAAAATAGCCGCACCGTATGTAAAGACGAGGGTTGGGAACCAACCTAAATCCCCTAGATGATATGAATCAAACATAATGTCCATGCACAGAGCAAAAAACATAATTTCATACATACCATATTTCCAATAAGAATAGCCACCCAAGATCACAGGAATATACCAAGGCAAAAATATAATACTCGCCAGGAGAATACTATTGAGAAGAATTCTTTTTAACCAAGACATAGACGAGTGAATTAATATTAATTGGCAATTTAAAATATGCGTGGATATAAGCCTCACCCTCCGCAGAATCAACTGAGGCAATAGTTGAAAAGACTTCAGGTGGTAGGAAATTTCGCACAACTATATCACCTGGAGAAATCTCGGTTACCTTTGGAAGCTTGAGAAAGAAATTCCCACCACCCCTGCCTTCTGCCATGACTGCCGCAGTACTCGTACCAATCAAAACCTCGATCTTGCTCCCTGGAGAAGAAAACAGACGTACGGTTGAGCGTTTTGATTCCGCACTGATCACTTCACCAATCGGGAAACCACTAAATGCGTATACCTGATCGCCGATTGCGATGCCGTCGTTTGTTCCAGCACTAATGACCAATGCATCATACGGGCTCTGTGGTGGCCTGACGAGGACGGAAGCAATTAATTCATTACCTCGAAGACGAATATGGTCAGGTTTTTGATTTGGTGCGAGTACATCATCCGTGGTCGTACTTCCGGCCACAGCCGAATCAGAAGTCGTACTCGTTATATCCCCATCAGGCAAAAAATCTGGTGCAGTATTATCGAAGCCAGGAATTCTAACACCGGCTCGAATAAGTAAATTCTTCAGTTCATTATTTTCAATTTCCAATGCACCGACTTTTGATTGAACTGCATTTGGATCAAGAACAATCATTCCCACAGAACTTGGTACAACCAATTGCCGAATACCGAAGAGTAGATGGCCTAAGGGCTTTTTTAATATAAAAAAGAATACGATACAAATGATGACCACTGCGATCATCCCAAATAACCCAAATGGATTTCTGCCTTTTTTTGAGCTGAATGAAGAAACAATGTTTCTATTGGCGTGTTGGCGGTAGATCATCTTCGTTTTGTATTAGTATATCAGCAAAACGCTCCAGATCTTCGAGGATAATTCCCGCACCTCTGGCAACAGCAGTCAAAGGATCATCGGTAAGATGAACTGGGATACCAACATATTCATTGAGCACTTCCGCAAAGCCGCGAATTAATGCTCCGCCGCCAGCAACATGAATACCATTTCGCATAATATCTGAAAGAATTTCTGGGGGTGTTGTTTCGAGTACTTCTTTTACTGCTTCTAAAATAGTATCGATTGAAGCACCAATTGCCCCACGAACATCGGCATCCGTTACCACGACTTCACGCGGAAGCCCTGTAACTAAATCTCGACCTCGGATCGTTGCTTCAAGCGGCGGGTTCATTGGAATGACACTGGCTATTGCAATCTTAACTTCTTCTGCGGTTTTTTCACCAATGAGTATTTTAAATTCATTTCGAATATAAGAAATGATGTCAGAGTTTAATTTGTCTCCTGCAACTTTGAGATTTTTGGCGCGCACAATACCACCGAGTGAAATAACTGCGATATCAGTTGTGCCACCCCCGATATCAATGATCATACTTCCTGTTGCGTCATGGATCGGCAAACGAATACCAATGGCGGCAGACATTGGTTCTTCTACAATGTGTACTTCGCGGGCACCTGCATTTTTTGCTGCATCTCGCACAGCACGGCGTTCTACATTCGTAACACCATATGGCACGCCAACCACTACTTTTGGTCCAAACATTTTTTTAGAAATCCCTTCGGCTTTGCGAATCAAATACGAAAGCATTTCTTGTGTGATTTCGAAATCAGAAATAACACCGTCGACAAGTGGTCGCACCGCGACAATATGAGCAGGTGTTCGTCCGAGCATATCTTTTGCTTGAGTTCCTACTGCAACCACACGACCTGTTTTCTGATTGATAGCCACAACCGAAGGCTCATTGATAACCACTCCCCGACCCGAAACATATACCAAGGTATTAGCCGTCCCGAGATCGATACCAATCTCGTTCGAGGTCAACTTATGGAATTTATGTTTGAGTTTTTTTATCATTTTTTAAATTTGCCTGGATATTGCCGCAGATTTTATTTCATCATATTAAGAAATTCATCGACAGAAATATTCTGAGCCTCAGTATCTGTACGCTTCTTGAATTCCACCATACCCTCTGGTACTTTTTCTCCGATGACAACTCGGTACGGTAGACCTATCAAATCTGCATCAGCAAATTTTTCGCCAGCACGAGAATCGCGATCATCCCACAAAACATCTATACCTTTCGCGGTTAGAGTTTCGTACATTTCTTTTGCGCGTTTTTCGATTGCGGTTTTTTTCTCTTCATCTTGACCTGTGACTTGAATAAGATGAACCTTGAAGGGTGCAACATGTTCTGGCCAAACAATTCCTTTTTCATCAGCTAAAGCTTCGACGATCGCACCCATCAAACGAGATACACCAATCCCATAACACCCCATAATCACCGGGCTATTTTTTCCATTTTCATCCTGATAGACCAATTCGAGTGGTTCAGAAAATTTTGTTCCTAGGCTGAAAATATTTCCAATCTCTACTGCTTTCATTGGCTGCAATTTTTCGCGAGTTGTACCAGCAGCTGCGTATTGCTCAGGAGAAATCTTTTCTAATACCTCTTCGTTAACTGCAAACTTTGCCTCTCGGTCAACATAAATAGTATCTTCACCAGCATCAGTAAGCATTTGGAATTCATCAGAAAAATCAGAGAAAGAGCCACCGCTTGCGAAGGTTACAAATGTTCGTTCACTAAGCCCCACCCGATCGAATATTCGCAAGTATGCTTTTTTTGCTTCTTCGTAAAATGTCATATGCTCTTCATGGTTTTTTGAGAAAGAATATAAATCCTTCATCAAAAATTCACGACCGCGCATCAGTCCGCTTTTCGCGCGCTTCTCATTTCTAAATTTTGTTTGAATCTGATAGACAGACACTGGCAAATCTCTAAATGATCGCAAATGATCTCGCATGATTAATGTGAGAGGTTCTTCGTGTGTGAGACCTAAGCCTAGTTCCGTATCATTTTTCAATTTTGTTTTGAACCAAACATCAATGACGGAATCATCCCATCGTCCAGTTTGTTGCCAAGTTTCTTTATCTTGAAGCGCAGTGAGTTTTACTTCTTGTCCGCCAATACCATTCATCTCTTCTCGAATAATATTTGTAAGATTATTGATTACGCGTTCACCTAGCGGCAAGAAAGCGTATACTCCCGCCTGCATCTTATGAATAAATCCAGCACGGATCAAAAGCTCTGCATTTTTTGCAGTTTCATCTTTTGGACCCTCACGACGAGTTTTTGTAAATAAGTTTGTTTGACGCATAAAATAAGGCTTAAAATATGTGCGATTTTGGGTCGCACAAAGGTACTACGTAATCGGACGTGACAGGCGTATTTTATAGGAAAAAGGTGTTTATGGCGAGTTTGACCCGCTTGTTTTTGTGTGTCATTCTTTTGTGAGACTTCTGCTCGAGATGAGTTAAGGAGACATTGTTCAGCAACAAAACAAATATCGAAAGGAGGTAAAACATGAATGAAGGTGACAAAGGCTACGTTTGGGAGAGAGTTTTTTTTGGCTTTTCGACTAAACGGATTCGACCACAAAGAGGCTATGTTGATTGGCACAGGGCTTATCACCACATTTGCCTGAATCAAACCGAACAGTATAAAGGGCAATGGAATCCAGCAACGCCAAATACTACTGCAAGTCGTACACTATTCGAGGCGGTCAAAAAAGAACTACCTCAACATTTGGCTAATGTGCTTCGACTATACTGCTCACTGGGATCAGAATTAGATTTTTTTCACCGAGTCGACGGCTTCTTCACCTTTGAAGAAGCCGAGGATTTGGTGTATGTCTGCTTCGATCTCACAACCGCAAAAAGCAATAACAAAAGAACCTATCCACACATCCTCAGGATTAAACCAACGCGTGATCCAATCGAGCTGGCGAAAATCATCGCGGATAGGCTTAAATCCCGCTTGATGATGCTGAGCGGTTCTTTGGTACTCCCACGTAAGCGACATTCATGATCAGGTCATCGGTTAATTTCGGTGACCTTTTCATTTCAAGACTATTTAAACAAAACCCAAATATCCTTAAACGTCACCACGAGCATCAGTCCAATCAATAACAAGAATCCAATCGCATTGATCCAGTTAATGACTTTTGGATTAATTCGGCGTCGTATTGTCCCCTCAATTGCAACCACAACCAATCTTCCTCCATCAAGCGCTGGAAATGGCACGAGGTTTAATACCGCAAGGTTTGCAGAAATAATTGCGGTGATCACGAGCAAGTTAGAAAATCCGTCGCGTGCAGATGAACCCACAATTGTTGCGATACCGACTGGGCCGCTTACACTTTTGAGAGCAGCTTTTGCCCCACCTCCGTCACTGACAACAAGACCTTTTACAAATCCCCAGAGACCGGTAGCAACATTTTGTGTCAGAACATAAGTACTTTTTGCTCCATATCCAAATGATTCAAAAAATCCCAATTTCACAGTTCCGACTTCATCCATAGAAATACCCACAGCACGTTTGCCTGGCACCACACCGTCCTTTGGTTCAACTGAAATTGTTTTTGTAGAAGTCGCATGTTGTGGAGTTACGGTAAAGATAACATTTCCTTTGCTGTCCTTGATTGCAGTTTGTACCGCTTCAACCCTTAGAGTTGATGTCGCGAGCCGGATGTCTGCAGTTTCTACAGAAACAATTTCATCACCAATAGCAAGACCAGCTTTTTGTGCAGGACTGTCTGGAGAAACGAACATCACCACGACACCTGTATCACTTATCTTTTCAGCAGGAAAACCCGCAGTTGATGCGCGTGTCCCCATCATGAACGAGAGTGAGAGCAGAACCCAAGCGAGAACAATATTGAAAACAACACCTGCGACGAGTACGACCGCCTGCTTCCATCGCGCTTTTGCCAAAATGCTGTCGGGAGTAATTTCATCCTCTGCATTTTCACCATGAATTTTCACATATCCACCAAGCGGCACAATATTGATTGCAAAACGTGTACCATTTTTTATAAAAGACCAAATACGAGGCGGAAAACCAATGGCGAATTCATCAACCCTAATTCCGAATAATCTAGCAGCTAAAAAATGCCCGAGCTCGTGAATGAAGACAAGGACAGTAAGGACGAGGAGGAAAATAATAGTCGTAACCATTTGTGGTCTATTGTATCAGATTAATGTTCGAATGCCGATTTCTGAGCTTAGAATTTAGTTCGTGATTTCAGTCTCCTTTTTGGTAAAGAGCGCTTCCAGCCTTTCACCCGCTTCTTTCATCTTTTTTTCAACTTCAACTTTTGTGCGCTCTACGTCATCTTCACTCATTGAACCCGCCTTTTTTTGATTATTTAAATCATCCATCACCTCATTTCGTTCACGGCGAAGCGCAACTCGAGCTTCTTCGAGTTTTTCTTTTCCTACTTTTACCAATTGAATACGTCGCTCACCTGTAAGTTCTGGGAAAATAATACGGAGGCCTTTATCATCTACAACCACAGATACGCCGAGATTACTTACCGTGATCGCTTTTTCGATTGGTTTGATCTGCGAATTATCCCAAGGAGTGATGCGAATTGTTTTTGCATCTTCGTTTGCGATTGAGGCAACTGCGGAGATCGCCATCTCTGATCCATACGACTCTACCTTTACCCCATCGAGAAAAGAGATCGATGCGCGACCTGTTCGAATACCCGAAAGCTCTTTTGCAAGCCATTCTTCTGTGCCTTTAATTTTGTTTTGGAAATTGGTTAGGTTATATGCCATATGGGAGAGATTATAACATGAGAGACCAACAAATATGAATTATTGACAGTGCAACAACTCATGATATGGTTTTACCGTCATTTAGCTATGTTGGCTTATGACAATGATCTTTCACTTCACATCAACCCAGACACCCCATGTTGAACTCAATTCTTGAACTCAATCTCTCGCGCCCAGAGCACCTGGTATTATTGCCGGGTCTCATCCGTCTCATCCTGACTCTCGACCCTGCCGCGATCGTCTATACCATTGAACTTATTCCCTCCGAGAGGGAGGCGGAACCACCTGTCCCGGAACTGCGAATCTGGGGCGTCGGCCGAGATACAACCACCCACACTGACCCTTACTTCTCAGGTCCCGCCCGTCACGACAGACACCATCCACTGCTGGCATGCATTGCAGGCCTGCCTACCGCAGGACTCAAAACAGCCTGCGAGCCACTCCTGCGGGGCAGAACGCAAAGGGACGCCGGAGCAAACACTGTCATCTGGCGGGCACCCGCCAAAGCCTGACAGCCACCTTCCTATTATGGGACCGGGCGCCGCACCCTCACGGGATCGCGGCGCCTCTTCATTTTTATAACCTCACCGCCAAATATTCTAGTAGCATTTTTACAGAATTTCCCGGTGCGTGCATATAATTTTGAGTTCGAGCCAAAACATCCAATGTGTCGCGAATCTTTTCCTGATTTTCGAGATGATCTGCAGAAGTATTCTCAGAGCCTATATCGCCGAGTAATTGACCATGTATCTCTTTTTCAATTTTATTTACAAAATCCCAAACCTCTGAGACCGCCAGAGTTTCTTTATCCATTGCGCTATGAATATTTTTGACAATCTCTAATCGTTTTGTTGTCGAAGCTTTGAGGAAATCTCCTACAGAAAGAAGCTCTGCATTATCGGCATCATTTTCACTTTCGTCTTTCGTCACCTCTTTTCTATTGACCACACCTTCTGGCAGATCAAACATCACGAAACG
>DALYDD010000008.1:9234-36766 GCA_031973395.1 Minisyncoccota bacterium
TGGATTTCGAAGTAATGCGTCGCGCACTTCATGAGCCTCATCTACACCGAGTTTTTCTTCTATATATGAAAAAGTTCGAAGATCTGGATGGGATAGTTCGAGCGAGAGATCTTGTGCGATAAGACCGAGTAATGCATCAAAAGCGGCCTTATCCCCTTCTATCAATTGTGCATGATGATTAAGCATTGATCTTATAGTTAGAGACGCTGCGACCGTACCTTTATTACAATTATTTTTTAAGCTTTTTAACTTTTTGCGCACTCGACTTGGTACGATGGGCATATTTCAAAGCAAGATACGCATCGCGATCACCGCCTGCAACTGCTTTTACAGGATACTTCGTTTCAACCTCTTTCAATTTTTTCAATACAACTTTTTCTATATCGAAATCACAGGCGATAGCCATACCGGTGAGATAGATAAAAATATCAGCAATCTCACCGTGCAAGTCTGACAACCTGTCTTTGTTCTTTTTTAAATCTTCAGCAGATAAATCTGCCCATTGAAAAATCTCGAGCAATTCTGCAGATTCGATAGAAATTGACTTAGCGATATTTGCTGGAGGATTATTGTGCCAGCCCCGCTTTTTTAAATATTTTTCGATTGTATTTTGAAGTTTGAGCATATGAATATTATAAGATTGAAAATGTCTCAAAAACGACTACGACGCAAACTTGAGGACCTGTCAAATCCCGCAATTACTTCTTAGAAATAATCGTCTTCTTATATGTATCCAAATGATTCAAGGCCTCGCCAGTTCCCTTTACTACACAATACAGTGCATCTTTAGCGAGGATTGCCTTTACTCCGGTGCGGCGATAGACCAACTCCGTCAAATTACGAAGCTGTGATGATCCGCCGGTCATGGTAATGCCATTATCAATAATGTCCGATGCGAGTTCTGGTGGAGTTTCTTGCAAAACATCTTTGATCGCTTTAATCATTTCGCGAAGCTCTTTTGCAATAGCTTTGACAATTTCATTTGATTTGATTTCAACAGAGCGTGGCAATCCGGTTAGGAAATCTCGGCCCTTGATAGTCATCACCAATTCTTCTTCGAGCGGGACAGCCGAGCCAACTTGAATTTTGATATCTTCTGCAGTTCGATCTCCAATCGCGAGGTTATACGTCTTCTTTATATAATCAGTAATCGCGGCATCAATACGATTGCCTGCACATTTCACCGAAGTACATGCAACTATTCCACCAAGGGAAATCACCGCAACATCTGTTGTACCACCACCGATGTCTACGATCATGTGACCCACTGCTTCTTGAATTGAAATACCAGCGCCAATAGCTGCAAGGATTGGTTCCTTCACGACATATGCTTGCTTTGCACCAGCTTTGATTGCTGCCTCGATCACCGCACGCCGTTCTGTTGAAGTAACACCAGCAGGAACCGAAATCATTACTTCCGGTTTCCAAATGTTCCACTTGCCCATTGCTTTGTTTATAAAATATCTAAGCATTGCTTCTGTCACACGATAATCGGCGATCACACCATCACGCATGGGACGATACGCGATAATATTGTCCGGCGTTTTTCCAATCATATCTTTTGCTTCGAGCCCAACCGCAAGGATTCGATTATCTTGTTCAGAAACCGCTACAACTGACGGCTCATTTAAAATAATGCCTTTTCCTGGTGCAAAAACGAGGGTATTTGCGGTACCTAAATCAATCCCTAGTTTTTTGGAGAAAAATCCCATGCGGCTATCTTACTCAGTTTTTGGGTTTGGGGCAATATTGACTTTATGTCATTTATGTAAAAAGAGCTCATCCAGCGAAGTTACACTGACGCCACTCTCGTATAAGTTGATGGCCCTCGATATTTCTGGCACTATTAGAGCGTGTATTTCATAGATGTATGCCCGATCGTGAAGGGAAATTGGACGCGTCGCCTTCAATATTGGTCCCCTACCCAAATACCAGTTGGATCAATTATCAACGCACCACTCAAAGGCAAAACTATTTCTGCTTTTGTTTTTGACTGTACACCAATAAAAGAAGCCAAGAGCACTATTAAAGAAGCTGATTTCAAAACTAGAAAAATTGAAAACGCCGAACCTCAAAATATCGTGCCGAGCGAATTCATCCGGGCCGTCCTCAAGACTTCGACTTTTTTCGTACAAAATCCTGGGGCGATGTTAAAGGGCACAATTCCAGCTTGCGCTTTTCTATACAACAGTAATCTAAGTGGGAAAGAAAGCAGACTATTAGAAAACAAAAATGATAAGCCAAATGACGTCGTCGCTATTTCTACAAATACCGAAGACCGTCATAGTTCGTACAAGAGCATGATTCGCGAAGAGTTAGCACGAAAGAAATCAGTCTTGCTCATCACCCCAACAGTTCGTACAGCGGAAATTTTATTCGAATCAATAAAAAAAGGTATTGAACATGTGACTATTTTGATGCATGGTAGCCTTTCTAAAAAGAAGATGGATGAGGTGTGGGGGCAGGCCATCGAAAGCGAACGGAGCATTGTCGTTATTGCCACACCCCAATTTATGTCTATTCCACGAACAGATATCGGAACAATCATTTTAGAAGGCGAGTCGTCACGCGCATACAAAACGTTTAATCCTCCGTTTTTTGATTGGAGACATATCGCTGAAATCTACGCTCGTGAATTAGGAATTAAATTGGTGCTCGGTGATCAAATGCTTCGCTTGGAGACTATCGAGCGTGTGCAAAATCAAGAAATATATGAGGTCTTCCCTCTTTCCTATCGTATCCAAAAAGAAGCCGAGATTATTATCGTCGACATGGTTGAGAGTAAAAGGAAAGCGGGAGAGTTTCGAATATTGAGTGAAGAGCTCGATTCAATGATTGAATATGCCCAAAAGAAAAAACAAAATATGTTTATCTTTGCATCACGTCGAGGACTTTCTCCTCAAACTATTTGTGCTGATTGTCACCAGACAGTTATTTGCAATAATTGCAGCTCCCCTGTTGTTCTCCATAAATCGAGCAAAGGTGAGAGATATTTTCTGTGTCATCATTGCGGAAAAGATCGCACCGCACTCGAAGCTTGTACCAAATGCAATAGCTGGAATCTCACAACGCTTGGTATTGGTTCTGACACCGTCTATGCAGAAATTAAAAGAAAATATCCCAAGACTCCGATTTTTCGCATAGACAAAGATGCCGCAAAAACAGAAAAAGAGGCGAAGAAAATTGCCGCTGATTTTCATAAAGAAGAAGGTGCTATTTTGATCGGCACAGAAACCGCACTCTCTTATATAGATAAAGTCAAACTGGTGAGTGTTGCTTCAATGGATAGTCTTTTTTCCATTCCAGATTTTCGTATCAATGAACGCATCGCTCATATTTGCCTCAGATTATTTGAGATCGCAGAATCTTATGTTTTGATCCAAACACGAAATGCCGAAACTTCTATCATTAAGGCGATTGCGTCGAAGACTCTAGCGGATTTTGTAAAAGAAGAGCTCTCTATCAGAAAGGCTCTCAATTACCCACCCTTCTCTATCATGGGAAAAATTTCCCTTTCAGGCCCAAATGACCATACCAGCAAACAAGCAAAGAAAATTGAGACAATGATCAAAGAATGTGAGCCTACCATTTTCCCCGCCATGGTACCTAGTTCAAAAGGCCCGATAATAAATATCCTCTTTACTTTACCTCAAGAAATTTGGCAAAAAGAAAGCCGGATCAATTCAGAAATCTTCCAAAAGCTGGAGCTGATTTCATTGGCAACGCCAATTCAAATTAATCCGGAATCTTTTATTTAATGTAAGACCACATAAACCGACTCGATCTATTTATCTTTGCTTGCTCGCTCAATTATCTCTACAACCTGATCGTAGTTATACGCACCAGGAATCGGGAAGACATTTCCTTTTGGCGAGATAACCAATGTATACGGAGTTCCTTTTGCGCCAGCAATTGCACCACTTGCAAGATCAGCCTCAACTTTTGCTGCTGTTTCTTTGGCATTGAAACATTTGAGGAAGGCCGATCGAGTAACACCACTCTCTTGCGCCAATGCAGGAAGAGTATTTAGATCGAGACCATCATTTGAAGGTGTCTTTGTAAAAATAGTATCTGTCATCTTCCAGAAAGCCTCATTACCACCAACCTTTCCTACACATTCAGCGGCGATTGACTCTGTTCGAGCCTTTCTATGCAAAGAGTCAATTGGATATTGTCGATACGCCCAAACGATTTCATTTTGAGGACCAAGGTCAGCAAATACTTTCAGCATGGTCGCGTGAAAACTTTTACAGAATGGACATTCAAGATCTGAATATTCGATTACCTGCACAGGTGCTTCGAGATTTCCTCGGATATGATCCACAGGATTGATTGGGGAAACGGTTATGTCTGCAGAACCATAAGGTCTGCTATTGGCCTGCATGATGCCGGCAGCGATAATAAGGCCAAGTGCAATAACGATGCCGATAATTGATTTGACTCGCTTTGCAGTTGGTGTTGTGGGCTTCATTTGATCTTGTGTATTCATATCGATTATTATGCCATAATATCAAAGATACATACAATATATGCCTAAGTCTCCCCTCAAAACAACAAGTAAGGCTAAAAATAAGGCTCCTGAAATCGTGCAATCTGGAGACCCTGTCCTACACACTCCCGCAAAGGAGGTTATTTTAAATGAGTTACAAAGCCCTGAGATCAAAAAAGTCTTGGTGGATATGAAGGCTGCGCTAGAGTCCCAGGACGACGGTGTTGGTCTCGCTGCACCACAAATCGGCATACCCCTCCGAATCTTTATGGTCGCAGGTTTCATTTTCGACCGTATTGACTACTTGGAAGAAATGAAAAACGCAATCGGCCCTCAACCACTCACAGCTTCTGGGACGGAAGCCGCACTTACAGAAGTTGACCAAACCGTGCAACTTAATAAAAAGAAAAAAAAGAACTCACATCAATTTTTTATCAATCCTAAAATTACTAAAGCCTCAAAAGAAAAAAAATGGATGGATGGCGAAGGCTGCCTGTCTGTTCGATGGCTGTATGGAAAAGTCTATCGATCTACTCGCGTCACTTTGGAATATTATAATGAAAAAGGAGAAAAGCTTGTCCGTGGCGCAAGTGGCATCTTGGCCCATATCTTTCAGCATGAAGTCGATCACTTAGACGGCATCCTCTTTACAGACAAAGCAAAAGATTTACAAGAATTCGACCCTGACGAAATTCGCAAAGAAGCAAAGTTGGCAAAGCAGCGCCGCAATGGCAATACTGGAGTCGAAGTCGATGATGATGCAGAATTTGAAACAAATGAATAATCCCACCCACCCTGCTTTTATTTTTTTTGGTACTTCATCTGTGTCTATTATTACTTTGGAAGTCCTGGCAAGACACGGCCTGATCCCTGCTGCAATCATCACATCACCCGATGCACCGAAGGGTCGCAAACTTGTACTCACCCCACCTTTAACAAAAGTATATGGAGAAGAGCACAATATTCCCGTTCTGCAATTTGCAAAGCTAGACGAAAGTGCAATTGAACAATTAAAAAAATTGACCGCAGATTCTGGTGCAACCTTTTTCCTTGTCGCTTCTTATGGACTGATAATTCCACAAGCCGTCCTTGATATTCCGAGTTTTGGCGCAATCAATATTCATCCATCCCTTTTACCCGAATATCGCGGTGCTACACCTATGCCGCAAGCAATTCTCGACGACAATGCACATACCGGCATCACTCTCATGCTCATGGATGAAAAGATGGATCATGGCCCGATTCTTATTCAAGAAAAAAGAAAAGACCCTGCGAATTGGCCGAAATCCCTAACAGAATTAGAATATGAATTAATAACTCAAGCCGGTGAAGCTTTGGTAAAAAATCTCCCTGATATCCTGAGCGGAAAAATTGTTCCACAAGAGCAAAATCATGAACTTGCAACTTTTACTAAAAAAATTAATAAGGTCGATGGACAAATCGACATCGGTAAACTAGGCGGCGAAGAAGGACGAAAACAGTTCCTCAAAACGCAGGCATTTGAACCTTGGCCAGGAACTTATTTTTTCATCAAAAAACAAGACAAAGAAATCCGCATCAAAATTACAGAAGCAAGATGGGATGCTGAAAAAAATCAGATGGAAATTGTAAAAGTGATTCCTGAGGGACAGAAAGAAGTTGCTTATGCGGAGTTTCTAAAGCGCGTGGAGAATTTTTACTAATTTTATAATTAAATAAAAAAACAAAAGCCCGTCCCATAACAGAACGGACTTCTGTTGGGACGGGTTAAATTACGAGGGTTATTTAAACATCGACTACCCCCCCTCAGGAAGCGGCCGACTGGCATGGGCGCGGAAGCCTCTTTGCCAACACTCTTGCAGGATCATGTCCCGCACTACGCAAACAACGACTGCAACGACCATGCGCTGCATGATTTGGCGGCCTCCGCCACCAATCGTCATCATGTCTGCATCGAACACATCCCGATAACCTGTCATGCAGATAAACGCAGGAGTCGTAGGGCTCCGCGATTCACGGTCTTTGCCCACAGGGTGAGCATAGCCCATTATTTCGCCAAGTTTCGAGTCGCTCAGATCCAAGATCCTCGCATAAATGAGCTGATTGAGCTCATTGAACATATCTCTCGGGCGAAAAAGAGTTTTTGCTGATTCATAATTCGGGAGCAGTGCCACCCTTGGTCCATACCTGTCGATGACCGACTGAGTGACACAGCTGCGCACAAAGTTCTGAATATATGTCCAATCTTTTTTATCTGTAGTACTAGCACTCATGTTTACCTCCTTGAGGAAGTTCCTATCACCACAATGGATTGCTCGATCGAATCATTCGACCATGCAATGGGACCCGAGTAAGGTTAACCCTGACAGCATAGTAAGCTCATCGCGAACTAACGCCTATATTATGGCATAATATAGGCATAGTGTCAAGCTTGTGAAATTGTATTCCAACCTTTGTTTAAGCCTCCAATTCCCCTTTTCGAAACATTTTCTTTATCTGTAATGCACCCCGTCGAAACAATGACTGTTTCTTATCTTTTTTAGAACTCAAGACTTCATCTGCTTCGTCTTTGACCGCATCAATAGCGGCATATAAATCTTCACGCTCTGCCACTACACGAGTTTGATCACCTCTGTTTGTAATATTCAATTCAGCCCTGAAAATGTCGCCTTGCTTGTGGTGATTGGAAGTTTTGCCCAAATCAGCTTCAACTTTGGCATTCGCATCTAAGAATTTCTCGAGATTTTTGACTCGCTTAGTCAAATATTCCTGGATAGAGTTTGTGATTTCAAGATGAGAACCTTTGATGATGATATTCATGACTTTTTTATATTACCTATTAATACATATATTATAGCACTTAAAACAGACTGTACCTCAACTTAAACTGCCACAAAGTCGAGGGATTCACCAGAAATGTCCTGCCAAAAATACTCACGACTCGCTCGTCACTTTGTCCATTAAATAGACTGCCATACTCATTAACCGCCGCTTTCAACGCCCTAGTCTCATCGGTGATGATGCCAGAAACACCGAGTGCGGCTAGACCCTCCACTATTTTCGTATCATTCACCGTCCACACGAAAACCTTCTTATCATCATGCTGCAATTTGCGAACAAAATTCTTTGTAATAATAGACTGCTCGACACTGACCGCATCAAAAGCTTTTAATTCTTCATCCTGAAATGGTTTGCCTAGCAAATACATATTCGTCTGAATTTCTGGATGCAGATTTTCGAGTTCTCGCATCACCTGGAAATCAAACGAACCAATGTATGCACAATCAAGCAAGCCCTCTTTGTCTAATTGACCATATACCTGTTTCCCTATCGCCAAGGTTTGATCATATCCACCATACGCCTTTATCTCCAGAAGCCAATCGCAGATATCTTTTTGCTTATATTCTTTGATAAGAAGAATAAGCTCGTCTAAGGTCGCAACCGATACACGCTTGGCCTTTAATTCAGCCAAAGAAGAATCTTGAATACGAGCATCAACTTTATACAATCTTTTCAAAGTTTCATCATGATAGACAATAATCGTGCCATCACGCAGCATCTGCAAATCCGTCTCAATTCCCTCTGCTCCATTTTCCAAAGCACGCCGCATTGCTTCAACAGAATTCTCAGGAAGCCCCTCACCTCTATGTGCTATGACTGTAGGTGTTTGATTAAATCCTCTAAAGATATAGATATACGAGCGTGCAATATATGCAAAGACCATAAATGCGATCAAGCCCACAATGAAAATCGTTTTCTTACGATGAAGAATTTTCCAGCCACTTTCTCGCTCTGCGATATGTTCCAAACTTTTTGACGAATCGTGCCCCATAACTTTTGGCATGCGAATCTCTAAATATGCAGATAGAGTTGAAATAACAAACGGTGCAATCATCACCGAAATCAAAGCGGTCAAAATATATATCCAACTCGCATACAACATAATTGACAATGTTGCCGGCAAGACACTAAACGTTAAGCCAAAGAATGAATTGACGAGACCGATGATAACAAACAATAAAACGGCAGTGGCGATAAATAAGCCAATACAAAGGAGTGCAGGCAAGATCATTCCCCAAGTAAAAACTTCATGTAATTTTCGATGTCTTCGTGTTATTCTCCAGCTCTCTTTGGCACTTTTGAGTAGCGAATACGGATGGGAAGAAAAGAGATGAAAGGTAAAGATGAAACGAAAGCCTATGTAGAAGAGTGCGATCAAGGCAACAACAGTGACCGCTTGGTGCACAGCGATCTGTGTAGATTCCTCAATCAATGAAATCGGCATGGCGAAAGCTTTGAACAAACTTGGACTAATTCCAAGGAATGGGAACAAAATCGCCCCAAGGAAAATCACAAATAAAATCGTCACACCATAACCTTGCAAAAGATTTAAAGCTTTTTTGGAAGCAAAGCGCAATGCACCAACCAGAGTAGGTTTTTCTCCTTCTCCGTATGAATGCGCAATGTGACACAGGCCGACAATTTCGATGACGGCAATATAGACGAGGGCAAAGAAGGAAATGGTAAAGAGGATGACATAGGGCATATTCACCCATGCCCAAATATCCGTTTGTCCCGCCAGAGCGCGCACCTTGATCTCGATAATATTTCGAGAAGCCAATGCGACGAATACGCCGATCAGAATTCCGATCGAGCGTATTACAATTTCATATAAGACGAGTTCTTCGCCACGATTTCTGAGGATAGCTAAAAATCTTCGGTATACATTCATTGACTACATGTGTGCTGTTGGCGCAGCAGGAGTAGTCGGAATAGCGGGCGCCGTTACGCCTTTTTTACCTTCACACTTACCTCCGCAACATATTGCCCATCGTCCTGAACCTGTAAACAAGATTGTGAGAGAAGAAATAAGCATCACAAGATCCAGCTCAGCACCCTTGATGCCTGCAGGCATTCCAAGTTTTACTTTGAAGATTGCGACTAGCATGATGATGACAAATAAGATTGCAACTGTAGATGTGCAAAGACCAAGGATCATGAATGCACCACCCGCAGTTTCAACGATAGCTACAAGCCATGCAGTCCATGCGGGAAGACCCTGACTACCGAACCAGCCTATTATCCCTGCCATGTGGGTAAGTTTGTCGATTCCATGATAAAGAAATACCCCTCCAACCGCTAATCGCAATAGGAAAAGTCCGAGATTAAGATTTTTTGTTACTGATTTCATCTTTTATATAAAAAGTTAATGCAATTTTAATGATGTCCCAAACAGTCTAGCTGTTGATAACAATGACATTATACACGAATAAGGTCTACAATATAAGTATTACAAGCTCAATTATAAAACAAAAATATGAATATATTACTTTGGATTGTCTTTGGAGGAATCGCTGGATGGATCGCTTCAATTTTCATGGCAAACAATGCCTCTCAAGGACTATTGGGCAATATCGTCGTCGGCATTATTGGTGCAGTCATCGGAGGATACATCATGCAATATTTTGGCAAATCAGGCGTTACAGGATTCAACTTGTACAGCTTGGTTGTTGCAATCATCGGTGCAATCATCTTGATTGCATTGGTGCACTTAATCTTTTAATCGAAAATAAGCGTAAACAAAAACAGCGCCCGAAAGCGCTGTTTTTGTTTCTTGAAAGCTAGAGCTTACCAAGATCGGTTGTTTCGACCGTAGTCTCCACCTCCGAAACCTCCTCGATCGCCCCCTCGGTTACCACCGCCGAAACCTCCGCGGTTACCACCTCGGTCACCTCCTCCGAAAGATCGGCGAGGACCACCTTCTTCCTTAGGTCGTGCGACGTTTACTGTAAGAATTCGTCCTTCGAAATCTTTACCATGGAACATGGCTACAGCGTTCTGTGCTTCTTCTGCAGTCGCCATTTCGACAAACCCGAAGCCTTTTGATCGGCCTGTCATTTTGTCCATGATGATCTGTGCAGAAGTGACGTTTCCTGCTTGTGAAAATGCTGCTCGTAATGAATCTTCAGTAGTTGCATAAGGCAAACCACCTACATATAACTTATTCTCCATATAATGTTGTGCCCTATCTGTCTATATATTTCTTTTAAAAAGATACAAACAATAGAGCGATATTTTCTACTAACTTTTAATAAGGGACACACGAACATCTACTTTTTCACAAAATTCGATAAGTGAGCACCGGAATGAGCGCTATTAGATCGATTGCATCAAGCACGAACGCGAAAACCCTTGCAAGTAGCCTAACATACATGTGGGACAATGCAAATTTCTAGCATTTGTATAATAAAGACACCCTCCGTCGCGACAAGCGCGAACGGAGGGTGATCCCGAGACCTACCTCATCATGGCGATAGCTACCATGAAGCCCAGGACCAAGCATAGGAGCTGGGACCAGTACTTCTTGATGAGCTTCTTGGCGTGGCTCTTGAGCCACTTGGTTAATTGGGCTTGCTTGCCCAGGATGACCGCGATTCCATAGGCCAGGAGCAGTGTGGCGAGGGCGAGCAAGATCGTTTGGCCAAAGAGACCAGTGAGCTGGACACCGGTGCGGTGGGCACCAGGAAGGTCATAGTCGGTGGTAACGGCGAACAGAGTTATCATACTGAGAGCGGATGGGGTTGAGGATTGGGGTTGTTGAGGAACGATCGCTTTGCTTAGCTGCCACAGGGCAATTCAGCAAAACTTACACACATATTATACATCTAAATGTGCATTTCGTCAAGCCTTAAAAGCCAGACTAGACTGCAACCAGACCCCAAAACCGCCCGCTAACGCCTCTCTGACTTTCTCCTATTTTTTATAATATTTTTTTCCTTTCAACTTATCGGGCAAGAAACTTTCTTTCGTATATTTCTCATAACCCTTGCCATAGCCAATATTTTTCATTAATTTGGTTGGGGCATTGCGTATCTGAAGCGGAATGGGTAAATTGCCTAGCTTTTTTACATCATCGAGCGCTTCAAAATATGCATCATAAGAACTGCGGTCTTTTTTGGCAGTCGCGAGATATACCACGCCATGCGCGAGATTGATTACACATTCTGGATAGCCGATGACTTCAACAGATTTGAAAACTTCATTTGCGACAACGAGCGCGGTCGGTTGTGCCATGCCAATATCTTCGGATGCAAAAATAACCATGCGACGGGCAATAAATTTTGGGTCTTGCCCTGCCTCAACCATGCGAGCCAGATAGTAGAGCGCGGCATCAGGCTGACTTGCCCGCATACTTTTTATAAAAGCGCTAATCGTATTGTAGTGTTCATCACCTTTTTTATCAAAACGCAAAAACTTATTTTGCATAGCATCAGTTAGATTTTCGACGGTGACTTTTTCGTAAAATTTATAGGTGTTTTCGATAACTGTAATCAAAGTACGAGCATCGCCGGCCGCCATTTGGATCAACCATTCCCTACTCTTCTTGTCTAATTTAATCTTGGTAACCTTGGTGATACGATCCATGATTTTATTCATATCACCTTCATTCAATTCCTGTAGTACGAAAACTTGAGCGCGTGACAAGAGCGCAGAGATAATTTCAAAACTCGGATTTTCGGTTGTTGCACCAACTAGTGTGATTTGCCCAGATTCAACAAATGGTAAAAGGAAATCTTGTTGAGCTTTATTAAAGCGATGAATTTCATCAAGAAAGAGAATCTTCGGTTTGCTCAATAGGCCCGGGCGATCTTCGGCGATTTTGCGAATATCGTCTTTGCCCGCAGAGACTGCCGAGAGTTCATAGAACTCGGCATCAACTGCCTTGGCATAGATTTTGGCCAGAGTGGTTTTCCCAACTCCGGGCGGGCCCCATAAAACAAAAGAAAAAAGGTGCTTTTCTGCGATAGCCAAAGCGAGTGGTTTGTTTTTTCCCACCAAATGTTCCTGGCCGATAAATTGATCCAGGCTTTCTGGCCTGATTTTAGATGCGAGCGGTTCTGCGCTTTCCATACCAAAAGCATACTATAGATTTAGCTCGAGCAAGTTTTATAAAATACGGCACAGTAACTGTCTAGACTAGAAAGCTGAATACTCGCTTTCGTCAGGCATCTTTTTTTTGAACCAATACTTGAAACGTGTTTTCCACCAAAAAACCACACTTGAAAATGTCCCCAGTTTTTTGAAACGACGAAGAGATGTGTAGGCGTTGGCCTTGGTTACAAGTGCATACTTACCACCCTGCTCCCTTGCACGCCTACTGATATCATAAATCTCGTCGACGATAAGATTTTCATCATAACCAGCGATTTTTTTGAAAAGATCTTTATTAAAAAACATTAGGCCACCAAGCGCCCCTTTATATAAACCTAAACGATGAAAAACATTTTTGCCCCAGAAATATGTACCAAAAATAGGGCTCGACTCATCAGGCCAACCCAAGACCGTGCCGAAAGTATTCGCACCAGATTTTTTTGCAATTCTCTCTAAGGTATTTGGACCGATGAAACTATCCGCATCCAGGAAAACGAGGATATCACCTGTTGCATGATTGGCACCATCATTACGGGCCTTACTAGCACCAGCTTTTTTTGGATTACTTACCACTTCTGCACCGAGTTTTTGGGATATCGCAGCAGTGCCATCTGTAGAACCGTTGGTAGAGACAATGATCTCAACATTGTCATAGTTTTGATTTTTGATTGAAGTAATAGCGCGCCCAATAAAACCTTCTTCGTTTACCGCCGGCAAAATAACGGATATTTTAGGGAGAGAGCTCATATAGATGTGTATTTGTATATATTGATCTATTTTGAAGAAAAAGCAACCAGGGCACACACATAATGTTTATGCGGATATCGATGTGGATATTCATACGGATTTGAGACTTGCTTCATCAGCGGCATCCCATCTCGGGGTTTTTACCCTTTTTGGATCATGCTACGGAAGAGGAATCTCTTTACCAACCATAAAATCGCCAGCATGAACAAGAGAAAGATGGGAATGTAGAAAAAGACATTTTCTGTAAGACCTAGCTTATTTACATGTGAATGAATAAAGACACTCAGCCATCGAATGAGATAAAACCAGATGACCATACTCACACCACTCAATCCGATAAATTTCCAGAAGTTCATGCTGAAAATTCCACAAATGATTGAAAACAAACTGTTCATACCGTAGACGAAGCGAGACATGAAGACGAGCTTATGTTTATGTCCTTCATATTGATACAGGTATTTTCTGTATAAAGGCCGCCTCTTTTTGAAAAATTTTGAATCTTCGAGTTTGCTGATGGGCACAAAATATCCAATAAGGTACCAAATCGCATCCCAAACAAGAGTGGTGGCTACCGATATGATGAGAAGGATTTTTGAGCTTAGTGTGCCCGTGACTACCAAGTACATCGCTGTAACTAGAGCTGGAGTGCCACCCAAAAAAAGAGCAAGGGCCAAAGGTATATAGTGACCGTCCGTCACTGCGAAGTCGAACATAGGTTATATTGTAGCTTGAATTCTATAAACCAGCCATAAACCCCTTCACCGTTTTTGGATATGCCACTCTTTCCACTTTTTTAATTCTTTCGTGTAAAGTTTCAACCGTATCACCCGGCAATACCTCAACTGCGTTCTGAGAAATAATTGGACCGGCATCTAATTCAGATGTCGCGATATGCACAGTGCAACCGGTAACTTTTACTCCAAATGCCAGAGCGTCACGTACAGCATGATCACCTTTGAATGATGGCAGAAGAGATGGGTGCGCATTCAATATTTTTCCACCAAAATGTTCGAAAATCTCTGGAGAGAAAAAAGTCATAAAACCCGCCATGGCAATAACTGTAATTCCGCGGTCGAGTAAGACTTTGGTAACTTCTTTTGTATATTCTTCTCGATTAAATTCTTTTCCAAAAAGTCGAGGAATCAAAAGTGTCTCGATTGGTTTTCCTTTTGCCCCTGCAATCTTCGGGACTTCATCTATACCACGACAATGCCGATCTGCCAGGATGAGATCAATCTGCAGATCTTCATTAATCATCGCCTCGAGAAGCGAACCGGTACCAGAAACGAGAACGGCGAGTTTTTGAGGTTGAGTCATATGGGGTTTGAGTTGAGATTTAATTCTGAACCGTTACTGTGGTTTGAACCTCTGCAGTTTTTCCTACCCTATCTTGGACTTTAAATTGGAAACGGTATTCCCCTGCTTCACTAAATGATTTGCTATATACACTCGAGTCCGTACCTGAAACACCTACTGTCATGGCGCCGCCAACTTTTGTCCAAGATGTAGAATATGTAAGCATTTCGCCCTCTGGATCATAGGCGCTAATATTCCAATTCCCTGTCTCTCCCACCCTTAAAGTTGTCGGACCTGTAAAACCATTGATGACCGGCGACCTATTGGCCTCATACACCAAATCTACTAGATTGAAGACGTTGCTCTCATCACAATTAGATGTTGATCCAGCTTCACAAACTCGCAATTTGTATGAACCTCGTGGAATCGGTTTATTATCCATATCTGTCCCCACTATCCATGGATATGCGTAATTCCAGACGATATTTTTATCAAGAACATACTGGACATCAAGCATGATTGGACAATATGCATTAGGTGGACAAACAAAAGTCGGATTATTTGTTTGCAAATATATATCCACGCGCGTATTCGGATTTACATTATTTGCAATACTCCATCGTAGCGTTTCGACTGAATTAATCTTCCAACTCTCTCCACCATTTGGAGAAGTTACTGTAATTCTCGGTGCATTAGGATTCACTACAGTAATCTGCATACTCTTTCTCGCATAGACAAAAGTATTATCTCCATCATAAACAAAGAAAGTCAGAGTATACGTACCCGCATCTGTGTATGTATGCGTGAAGCTACTTGTTTGTTGTTTCAAAACTGGAGGCTGGGTGCTTTGGCTGGCAGTTTGCGGACTGGTATACATAGGCCTATCTCCCCAATCCACCGAATACATTAATTGTGACTGGCCTTGGTTTCTGACACTTACTGTCCATGTTCCCTGCTGATTTACATTTATTTGAGATGGGCCCGTAATATCGAGAACTGTCAGTTCATCAGTTGGACAACCTTTGGCTTTATGGAGCTGGGCACGGGTTAGTGGGCCGACGAAACCAGTAGCTGGAATATTATTGAGCTTTTGATATTTTTTGACAGCCGCGAGAGTCTGTCCGCCGAAATATCCTGTGGCTTCAGCTTTGAGGAATCCTTCTGATTTCAAAAATGTTTGTAATTGAGTGACGTCTCCGATCGCGCCGATATTGTTTTTTACATCACGCAATCCAAATCGCAAATCGTTTTCAAATCTGAACCAACACATGGGACGAGGTGCAATGAGGCCCCCTGTCACGGAAGTGTTTTGAGGAGAAGTCGTAGCTGACTGCGCACCAGCAACTGCAGGGAAAGCACAGAGTACAATTATTAAAAATACCGCATATTTGATAAAGCTTGTTTTTTTGATGGGCGTTTTGTTCATAGAATAATCTTAGCACGCGTAGCCAGTGCCACAACACCGGAATGGGTAGACGTGGAAAACCCGCCGAAGCGAATTTTCCTGATTCGTCAGCGGATTTGTTCTATGATTGTGCACCTAATTTTCTGAAGCATTTCTTCATCGACTTTAAAGTCGTAATTGTATGGCGCATAGTTTTTGCCCCAACACTCATCGCGGAATTCTTCGCCCTCAAAGACACGCTTGGTTTCGTATCGAGGAATGATATGTATATGACACTGGGCGTTCAGATTGCCAAGCGATGCTTCATTGAAGAGGTCTGGCCGCCAGAGCGCACTGAGCGCCTTTTCTGTTTCGCATAAAACTAGTTGGAGTTCTTGCCATTCCTCAAGAGTTGCGTTCCGAAGACCGACGAAGCCTTCGCGTTTTGACCAAATATACACTCTTCCGAGAAAATATTGGCTTTCATGCAGATAGACGGCCCAGTGGACATAGTCTTTGATTTTGTATTGCGCGTATTTGTCTGGATTATCGGTAAGTGCATCAGTGAGTGCGTTCATGTTCTTAATTATCGTATTGGATTGTCGTGAGTTCTGTATCGTAGGGCACAATATTTTCAGCGATTTGCACTAATACACCATCATCGGCGCGTTCAAAAATGGTAATGGAACCATTCTTGAAATACTGTGCTTCGTGCAAGAGTTGTGATTCCCTCCAAGTGCGATTCATCAGAATCCGGCAACAGAGATTAATCCAGGTGCAATGACCGACGACGATTACATTTTTGCCCGCACAACCTTCACGAAGATACGCCAGGAAGCCGTGAATGACATGCTCTATCTGCACACAACTTTGTCCCCCGAGGGGAATATTGTGGAACCAGCCATTTAATTCATAGGAGGTTATGTCGTGCGGATACGCCGCTTCAATATCTTCTTTTGAAATGATGCTGGCGAAGCCTCGAGAGATTTCATTCACTCGCGCATCGATGATGGGTACAATCTTTCGTCCACATTTTCGCTTGCCCTTGAACATATGTGCGAATGTTTGTTGGGCACGAACATATGTCGATGTGAAATATGCGTCGAAACTTGCGGCACCGAACCGATTGTGGATATAGGCTCCAGCCGCTTCAGCCTGAACTCTCCCTGTCGGAGTCAAGCTATAGTTATGTGAAGGCTTCATCATTACAGTCGCCATATGGTGACGACCATATTTATTACCCTCAGATTCACCATGTCTCACGAAGACAATTCGAGCGGGCCAATTTAGGTTGAGACCCAAGACGCCGGCGGCAATCTTATACCCGTCAGTTTTTCTGGTTTTCTGATTCTTCTGATTTACGGTTTGTGTTTTTGCTTTCATTTCTTTGTTTTATTTAGGTTGGTTGTTTTGCCAGTTATCGTATTGTTTTTTGTACTGGTCTATTTCAAGTATAGGAATTTCTTTTTTCCATGTTTTTCCTGAGCATGAATGTGAAAGCTTTTTTGTGAGTTGTTTAAAGAGGGCTCAGTTAGGGCTTTTATTATGTAAAAAAGTGTAGTACCGTTAATACAAATGGGGATGAGCAAAAAAAGTAAGGGTCCACTACAAGAACTTGGCCTGAGCCGTGGAGCAGAGGATGTATATCTGGCATTAGCAAACTTTGGTGGCGGAGATATTTCTTTTATTGCGCGCCATGCAGATCAATCCCGGGCGGATACCTATAGATATATCAGCGAGCTACTCGAATGTGATTTGATCCGGATAGTTACTTATGGCAAACGAAAGCATTATGAGGCTGCAGCACCAGAAGCCATCTTTGCTCTTTTGAAAAACAAAGAGGATAGAATCATCGATCAAGTTGAGAACCTGGCGCATATTTTTGACCAACAAAAGCAAGGTTTTGCCACAGAAACTTTTGCTGGTAAAAAAGGTATCAGTACAGTCTATGAAATTTTGGTGAGAGACGCCGAGCCTCATGCACAATTACTACGTATCGAATCCCCAGAAGACCATACGATTTGTAAGAAGTATTATCCGAAAATATATTGGTATCGAGCAAGCTCCCGGCAAAAAGGCGACCTGGACAAATATGTAATCACCAATACACCCACTTCAAATACACGCCGGCGTGCAATCAACCGATCGACCAAAGCGGTTCCTGACAAACATGCGCCCTTTTCATTTAATTTCACCACTGTCATCATCGAAGATAAGGTTGCCTATATTGATTTTCAGTATGAAAAAGCGTTCTTGATCAGAAACAAGCGATTTGCTGAGTATATGAAGACTATTTTCTGGATGCTCTACGAGCGATTATAGAGACCAATAGATATCCCCTTTTGCCACTAGGCGCTTAAAAACTAGGATATAATAGAGGTGTGAAAGGTCGGACGGATGATTATTAAAAATCACAAAAGAATAATATGCATAAACTTACTTTTCTTCTTCTTGTCGTCGGAGGTCTTAACTGGCTTGCATTCGGTCTTACCGGTTGGGATGTTGGCCAGCTTTTCCCAGGAGACATGACAGGTGTTGTAGCGCGAGTGATCTATATCCTCGTTGGTCTTTCAGCACTTTACGAAATCTTCACTCACCGAAAGACTTGCAAACTCTGTACCGGATCTAGCGCAGGCTCGGCCCCTACTGCTCCAAGAATGTAATTCGTTGGAAAATTTTCTAAACAAAATATGCAGCCTCGAGAGAGTGCTGCATATTTTGTTTACCGCCACATGTATTAGGTCAGAATTATTCGCCGTCGTATGCCTTCTGCAGGTCTGCGATTACCAGCTTCTTCATTTGAAGCATGGCATGTATTACTCGCTGAGCCTTAACTCGATCAGGCGATTTTTCAAGTTCAACCAACATCGATGGAACAACCTGCCAAGATAACCCGAACTTATCAGCCAACCAGCCGCATTGCTGTGCAGAGGGATCACCGCCTTCTGATAATGCATTCCAATAATAATCAATCTCTTCCTGGGTTTCGCAATCAATAGTAAAAGATATTGCCGGTGTAAAATTGAAAACAGGACCTGCATTCATGGCTGTAAATTTCAATCCTTCCAGCTCGAACGAGACGACTTGGATTGTTTGATTTTCATTCGGACCGGTATTTTCGATCACATCTGTGCCTAGCATTTTCGAATTTTTAAAAATGGATGTGTAAAATCTTGCCGCCTCTTCCGCTCGATTATCGAACCAGAGAAATGGGGTTATTTTTTTATACTGAAATTAAAACCTACTTTTTCCACTCGTCTGCCAGCAGACTATATACTTCGATATCCACGAAATGGTCATAGAGCCAATTGGCTTGCCTTGAGATGCCTTCGAATGTAAAACCGAGCTTCTTTGGCAAAGCAGCACTTCTATCATTTCCGATTGCACAGCCAATCTCGATGCGATTCAATTTCATAATATTAAAAAGATAGTCAATCAAAGCCTTGAGTGAATCGAGCATAATTCCCTGCCCTTGAAATTCTTCGGCGAGCCAATACATGAGTGAGGTTTTCCTATTTGCCCGGTCTAATGGATGCAATGCGATTCCTCCAACGAGCTGGTTATCTTGCCAAATTAATAGATCGAAACCCTCTTGTTCTGCGGCTCGCTTTTCACTATCGATTATGTACTTTTCGGTATCAGTGACAGATTTGTCATCATCAAGCCAACCGAGCCAAGTGCGTAAATGCGCGTTATTTTTTTGAGCAAGATTGAAGAGCGCTTCAGCATCTTCTTTTTTAAGAATTCTGAGTTCTAGATTTTCTCTGACGGGTATAGTGTTCATGAGTAAAGTATAGCAGAGAGGGGGTGCACCCCTCTCGGGGCAAACTATCACCCAAGGTTGTGGAAATGTTCGAAGGTATTGACATATATATGATTAGGTGTTATACTCTTCATCGACCCAAAAGGTCCATTCAGACAAACAGAACAACACAAAACCATCAGTACAATGAAAACCAAAACCATGCGCTTTATTGCGCTTTCCGTACTCGTCGTCGGCAGCCTCAGCAATGTGGCCTGCAAGACTACCTTCGCCGGCAGTGCCGCCAAGACAGTCCCGACGTCGCCGATCGTCCAGAAAGGCCTGCCTGCCTCGCCCATGCTCCTGACAACCACCCCGGTCCCAGGGCAGGCTCCGGTCTACCTCAAAAAGCTCCCCGAGGCCGCGACCACCACCTTCACCCCGCAACCCCCCAACCGGACCCCGGACGAAAAGGTGTCAACCCGAACCCTCGCCGATGGGCGCACCATCAAGCTCCCGGATATCATGAAGGACCGGGAGAAGGGCTACGTCCGCGTCAAATGTGCTGGCAAAACCTACACGTACAATGTCAATCAGGCGGAGTACGACAGCGGTGGCACCTTCTGGGGCGGTGCCCTCCTGGCCATCAACCCTCAAAACGTTGATAATGAAGTGCCCGACGAGGCCTTCATCTTGGCCCAGATGGCCCTTAATGCCAAAAACGCCAAGCGGGACTTCGTCCCGCGGCCGCGGTACAAACAGATCGCGCCGGGCGTTTGGATGGATATGGTCAGTATGCACGAAGTGATGGCTACGTGGGTGCCTAAAGGCTAACCCCGTTGCCAATCCACAATAGTACCTACGTTCGAAAAATCCGTTGCCGTGTCCCACTTCAGGGGCACGGCGACTTTTCGTTTTTGGAGTTATAAAGTGAAAAGCAATCGAGGTGATCAAGGCGATCATACCTCAAGCAATACGATACCAACCAACCCAAATATCACACCGATAATATTTACTGCCGTTAATTCCTCTTTATATAGAAATACACCAACAAGTACACCCACCACCAAGGTAAGGACTGCGAAAATCACTACGGCTTTTGATAGATTTTGATATTTTAGAGAAAAAGCCCAAAACATCGTGGCGGCCATATAAAATACGATTCCCAAAACCAGCAAATACCATTGATGCTTAAGCGTCCATTCTTTAAACAATATATCCCCCAACACTTCGAGTGCAGCAACAAGGAGAACGAGTGAGATAAAAAATGTTTTCATGTGTATCCTAATGAACCAACAGAACCAAACCACTATCGCTGACACATGAGACTATTTGCCTTGTTGCGTGTTGCAGCATACCAGTTCCCTGTCGCTACATTGAGGCCCGCTGGCAACAATATTTCACTTTTATATGCTTCCTGGAAATTCATCACGGCCCGCTTTGTCGCAGGACCAAAATATCCATTTGCAGCAGCCATCATAAACCCTTTCTCAAAAAGCCATTGTTGAACCCTCTCTACTTCTCGGCCCCGGTCTCCAAACTTGAGGTTCATAGCAAAAATTGGACATGTATCAGGTTGATTGTTTTCCGCCGTATTAGGAACTGCAGACAAAGCGGGATTAGAGACGATTATATTATTACTTTCAATCCGCGCATCGATCGAACAACCTGACAACTCATTAGCAACAAACCTGGTCATGGCGTACCAATTCCCTGTCGGGTTACTATATCCGCCCGGAGTCAGAATTCGAGTTTTGTATTTTACCTGAAAAGCCTTCACTGCACTTTCGGTAACAGGGCCATAATATTCAGTGATCGACGAATGAGCAAAAAGACCTTGTCCCTTTAGGAAAAGTTGAATGCGCTTCACCTCTGGTCCGGATTGTCCAATGTGGAAATTTTGGGTAAATATAGGACAAGCAGGATTATTATTTTGCGGATTAATATTTGTATTTGGCACAATAATATTTGGAACCTGAACAGAGACAGATTTCTGGACGATCTGCCCTGGAATAATTGCGGACGCCACAGCTGCTGATGCTGCCGCAGCCCGGGTCACAGTAATCGTCGCGGTTGCCGTACCCGCACTTTGATTTGCCATGCTATCAAGGTATTTAAATGTAAACACTCTTGCCCCATCTGTTGTAGCGCTTGCTTGTGTATTCTTATATGAAATAGCTTCAATGATTGCCTCGATCTCACTTCCTGTGAATACCCCGCCACTATTTTTTGTAATCAAAAGTATATTAGAAGAATTCGTATAAGTATAATTAATACCCGATACCCCACCCGCGGTAATATTTGACCGGGTGAAATCGGTATTCAAACTTTCTACGGTTGAGCCATCAATAATTATTTTTTCTGCAGATCCATCCGCTAGGCCGCTTATAGTAAGCTTGATAGTATCGATATCAGCATCTGTCGGAGCCAGAACATCTGTAGAAAGCGAAACATTTACATCATTTGCAACTGTTGCAGTTGAATTGACAGCACCCACCCCCGCATTGGTGGCATTCAAATCAGGCGTTGACGGCGGTGTAGCAGCGATCCAATAATCGAGCATATTGGCTTCGAGGGCAACCTGTGAACTTGTTTTATCAGCATCATAAAATACTGCTTCCTGGATCGTACCAATCAATCCAAAAGTTGTAGTTCCGAATAATTGCCCAAGCCTTAGATTAGATGCAGTACTCGCTGTGAGTGTAATCGCATTCGTATCTATCTCAGATTGATCCACCCTCAATCGATGGGTGTTTCCGATGAGTTGATTATAAATATTGACCGTGGTATCCGCAAAAGTCGATGATGCTGTAGGGTCAACACCTCCACCAGAAATTGCGGCATTTCCGGTCAATCCTCCCGAACCAAAGAATAGATTACCCCATGAATTAGTCGCTGTTGTACTGGTACTAATATCAAATATCGCCTGCGAAGTATCAGCTAGGCTATCAAAATTAGAGACAATGAATTGTTGTCCGATAGTACCAAACACATCAGCAATAGATGTTTTTTGCAAATGGGTAGTGCCATCAAAAAATACTGCCGGCAATGAATTCCTCGTAACGGTGCTTCCTCCCGTTACAATTTTTGGTTGGAGGGAATTTGTTGTTTGAGTTAAATCGTTTGCATTTCCGCTCTGGTCATACCATTTAGTCACATAACCCGTACCTCTTGTATAGTAGGTAATGGTTAATTGTGGTCGAGCTGTTCCGGTGACACCTTCAGATGTTGTGAGCTGCTGACCATCATCGGGATGGGTACCAATAATCCATAGGCCATTGTTATTGCTCGGATTATCAACCCAATCTTGTACTACAGCCGGATCGAGATCGAGTGTAATGGCGCCTGTATATGTATCGAAACCAGACCATCTCGCGACTTTTTGTGAACTGGCATCAATATCGTTTAAATTCATCCCCCCGAGATTCGTCCATGTGACAGTGTTCTCGTTCCATGTTTTTCCAATAATTTTATGTACATCAAATCCCTGACCCTCCGTGTTAACATCAAAGGCCATGGTTGCGGTAAGAATACGTGCACCCGCCGGTACCAAAGCGTCCAGACCTGTCCACTTAAGCATTGAGAAGCGCTCATCTGATACATTTTTGTCCGAGATCATCGATGTCGCTGCTCCGTAATTTGTACCTTCATTTGCACCTTGGTTAACATAGGTATCTTGAGTGCCTGCATATGAATTTAAGCCCTCCCGAACGACGACGCTAGTAGTTGCATATGTCGGGACTTTTCTAAAATAAAAGAAGGGGAAAGTGGTGGAAGCTGATCCGGTACCTTGTTCTGAGATGGTGTAATAACCGCTATCAGTTTTATCAAAAGCAACAGATTCTCCCTGTGGTTCAGCTGACGGGTGCGCACCGAGCCCTACATAAGGCACTTCTACTGGCGCCGTCGCGAGCAAAGTTGCAATCGACGTACTGGTGCTTGTCCGTGTAAACTGATATATCTTTTTATACGTTTTTATAAGTACATGCAAACCATCCTGACTAATCGCGGCAGCAACTGCATTTGCAGGGCTAATAATTCCACCTGTTTCTTCTGCCACATTAGCGTGCACCTCACCCTCATACGTCATCGTCTGAGTCCCTGTGTAAGATGATTGTAAAGGAAGGCTGAAAATTTTATTGACAGTTTCTCGCTTGGAAATGATATAAATCTTATTGTCTCCCACAGCATCAATAAACATGGCCTCTGCGTCTCCTAGATTTGATCCGTCTTCCCAAAGTGGTGTTGCGGGATATTGAAAATTGATCTGCTCCCAGCTACCATCATTTGGAATGGTGATATTGCTTCCTGTGATAGTTGGCTCTGTAAACCTAAACAATTGTTTTGTGGCGCGATTTGCAGCATTATCACCAAAGGCACCAACAACTATTTTCGACACACCACCGGTCGTATACACGCTCACTTCCTCGGCATCAGTCATGGTCGCGCCGGTCAAAATAATATCACCTTTATTTTCTCCGTATTTATTGAAAACAAAAATCCTACCGGTATTGGAATCGTGAGCGCCAACAAAGTATCCCTCGTTACCAGATTTAAGCAATGCTGCAAGGCCTGACAACTCAGTTCTGTCTGTCATCCCGCCAGCGAGCGTTCCAGAATTGATTCCACTCAAAAATTTCCAGTTACCTGTCTGGGTTGGATCCCCTGCTGGTACAAAACTTTGCAATGCGGTCGTATCGAGATTTCCACTCCCGTTAAACCCGATATCCTGTTCGGTATCATCAAAATCGCGTCGTACTCTAATTGCTGATCCTGCATATGCGGAATCAAGCTTGCGTAATGAATATGCAGCATTGGCACTAGGGTGTGTATTGAGTATGGCCGCGTATGTAGGAGAGGCAACAGAGTAAATAAGCCACGCTGTGCTTATTGGCAAAACGAGAAGAAACATCCTTTTCAAACAAGTCATATATGATCTGTTGTTCTTTGGCCCCATTAATTTATAATATCACATTACATATATGCACAAACCCGAAATCCACAAAGTCTAATTTGGTCGTTTTTTATATACCCACCACCACCTTGAAGCCGGCAACTGCAAATCGATTCATTTCGAAAGGCATGTCCATAGATTTTTTGGCATACTTTTTATCAAAATAGGCCATCACTTTTTTATTTACTTCATCTCGATGCTTTCGATTTTTAAAAGTGATATATGAAAACCAAACTGTCTCATCCGGTTTTGCTTTTGCCATTTTTGAAAAAGTAAAAACAACGCCATTTGGCTTTAGATCATCGATCATGCATTCTTTATAATCAAGCGCGCCGAACTTTTTCCATATTTTGCATCCTTCTTGCGCCATCTTTTTATATTTCGCCGTATTCTTTTTGGGGATGGCCAGTACAAATCCATCAACATATTGTGCTTTTGTCATATATTTTATTTATTTTTGGGTTAATGGCTTCATTTTACTGTATATACAACCATTACAAATGCTTGCTTATTCTTTCTTGGATAAACGCATCTACATCATCAATTCTCTTACGGATATCCTCAAAAATCTCCTGTTCAATATCAGTGAGCTTTCTATCTTGTTTAATTCTCTTCAATATATGCAATTGCCTTGTGAGCTCCCTCTTAATTGTATTCAAGGTATTTTGCGTACTCGCTGCGAGAATCTGGAAATCAGATCTAAATTGAGTTCTGAGCTTGAAGAATTTGAGCCAGCCTAGATATATCAGGAACACACATGCCATGGTCAGCAATACAACGAGTACGATACCAAGGATGGGATATGCGAGGGCGGCAAAAGTCCTCAAGGCTTGAGGTCCGCCGATATACAGAGTCAATTCATTCGATAGACCACTGACAACATCATTTGCGAAGAGAATATTACCCACCACCTTAATCGTGCCACGAGTATTGATATCATTTAGAGTAATATCAAAAGTACCATCGACACCCATCTGTTCTTCTACAAACTCTGTTTTTCCACCCTCAAATTTGATTGTTAATTTTATCTTCGCACCCGAGTACACACTTGATCCATGTATCACTACATCATCCCCTAACTCTAACTTTTCATCAGATACGGATATTTTTGGAGGGGTTATACCAGGACTACTGAATGATATTTTTTCCTCTATACTATTCCCTGCCTCATCAACCGCAAGCACGCTGAGCGTGTGAGTACCCTCGATCTGTGGATCGAATACAAACTTACCTTCGACCAAATGAGATGGTTTGATTCGGAATGCTGGCTGGGAATCAATACGCAATTCATAATACGCAAGCCCAGACATTGAATCAGTAGCATTAAGCGTAACGATATTTCGACCATTTTCCACACTGACAACAGGTACGGTAAGTTCAGGTGCTGTACTATCAACACGAACCACAAAGTGATCTGTAGGGCTTTTACCTATGCTATTTTTATATCGCAGATTGAAATAATAAACACCGTCATCCAGATTGTTCAATGTCTTGCTAGAAACAGATCCATCATATGTCACTGTCGGATTATCGAGTGACTTATTATCGAGGGAAGCCTGTACGGAAATTACATCTGGAGGGACATCCCATCCAAACATAGCGGTTGTTGCTGTATACCAGCGGTCTTGCTCAGGGTGTGTACTGGAACGCACAGTTGGCTTTGCTGGCACAGCCACTTTGGTTACAATTGCTGGCTTCTGATCTTCCACCGGCTTAGCATTGGCAGGTTCGGTGACTGCAGGGGTTTTTGCAGGCACAATCTGAATTACAGCTGATGGACTAGATGTCAAAACATCAGTACCCATGCCATCGTTTTCCCTAACCGATGCACCAGAAAAAATCAAAGTGGCTGTACCAGCTTTTTTGGCCCTGAATGTTACGGCCACTACCTCACCCGCCCCTCCCGTATACCCCGGGCTCGGGACACCTCCGTCAAAAATTATTTTGCCCTCCGGATTGGAAAAGCGCGGCCCATCAACCCAAAGCGGGAAAATCGAACTGGATTTACTTGTAGAAACCACATCAAACATATCAGTCGGAAAATTTACTATCGCATTAGCAGTATTGATGTACTTTCCATCGGTGTTGACCAAAAACCTAACCGAGACAATATCACCAACAGATACAGACGATGCGCTTGGTCGCATATACAGAGTCGCGGCTTCAGAGACGTGAGGTGCAAACACTATGCCATATGCGCATATACAGAGCCCAATACCAATTATGATATTTTTTACATATCTCACCACACCATCTTTTGGCCTGCTTTGTATTGCGAATTGCTTTATCATTTTTGTACACTAACTTCTTCTCGCGAGACTTCGCTTTCTTTGCAAAATCCAGATAGCAACCAAGATTATGATAATAATGTAGAATGACCATGAAAAACCAAATAGTCCATTTGTAGGATTTTTGTAATGAACAATTTTCTTGTTTCCAGACTTGTCATATGCAGTGACTGATAATACAGGCTTTGTCTTGTCCTGATCCTGCAATACATAGATACTACCACTCCTAATTGCCGGGCGACCATTTTCTGATACCTCATAATGACTAATTCCGGAGCCTGCATCCATGGCACTGAAAAAAGCAAATCTCTTATTGTCAAAAACCGAAGGTTCCTGTCCGAGCATTATGATGAATTCGTCTGGTGGCACATCGTCTGATGTTATGAGCTTGCTCCAATCATCAATCACAGCAACACCTTCAACCTTTGGTCCGACCTGTATTGAGACAGGCTTTGAAGCCAAGGTTACTTTTGTACCCTTGCCATCATTCAGATATGCAGTTAAATACTTTGGAGAAATCTGCAAAACCCCCTCCTTCTTTGCTTCTAATACTATATTAAATAGCTTTGCTCCCTGCAGATTAAAGCCACCCGGAACCCCGCCGACGAATGAGATGCTCTTTGAATCCTTTGACAAGGAAGGGCTGCGCGGCCAAAGGCCAAATACGGATCCAGCCAGCCCGAATTCTTTTACCTCAAAAACACCATCAGACTGGAGCTCG
>DALYDD010000008.1:36776-37270 GCA_031973395.1 Minisyncoccota bacterium
TAGCCGCCTTATCAGAATCTATCAGGAGACCAACAATAATAGTATCACCGACTGCAACTGAATCATGAGTCGCGTCAAAATATGCCATGGCCGCGGAAGCCTTGTTAGGGGCGATCAATAGGATTGCCAGCAATGTTATGACTATGATGTAGAGTTTGTTTTTCATGATGAAATTAAAAGTTCTGAATTATCGATTGTAAATAGATTATTTATTCCATTCGTATAATAATATAGAAAAATCAACAGTTTCTATTTTACCATCTTTATTTATATCCACATATATATTTCTGAATGGCGGCTTCGCCTTCCAGTAATAAAGCAGGATCGAGAAGTCGACTGAGTTTACTTTTCCGTCGCAATTGAAATCCGCGCGGCGGCAAGACCCATTCGACACGACAGTTGTCGCCCCACCACCGCCTCCACTACTGACTCCTCCGCCACCGGTATCACCTCCACCAGCTGCCGTCACAGCAGTGAATGATCGTGAGGATCCT
>DALYDD010000008.1:37280-45899 GCA_031973395.1 Minisyncoccota bacterium
ACTTTCAGTTCCAAAATATGCGACCAGTTTGAAATAATATGTACCGACCGCAGGGACCGTTGCCGTCAAGGTAGTATTGAAATCCTCTCCAGGATTGATGTATTTTGCAGCAATACCATAATAAGTATCATCCCCTCCTCCGCAAGCATTGTCGAGGGATGAGACTACGCACCATTCATATTGATATTCATATCCACCCAATCCCTCATTGGTAATGGTGACATTGGCTGCGATAGATGGAACGGTAGCATCAGAAATGCTATTGATGATCACCTGAGCAGGTGATCCTGCTACCTGCCAATAATCGCTGACACTTGCGAATGTGCCACTCTGTACCTCTGTGCTTATGACAGTTTCCCATGCGCCTTGTGCTGCTCCTGTGTCGACTGAATAGACATATTCATATACACCAGTTCCTATATTAGTCATGCTGACTCCTGATGCGACGATGTTTCTATTTGAATCATAGAGTGTGACCTGAGGTGCCGCAAAAGAATTCGTCTGAGAACTCAAGTTAGATACATATACCTTGGCCCGATATGAATGACCTGCAGTGATGCTCTCTGTATTGGTCATCGCCACTCTCCATGAGCCACTGAATGCAGTACTGGTATTACTATTGACGCTTGAGACAATAGAAGATGATGCGGATGTTATGAGTGAATTTACACCAGAGACAGCATTCGCAAGTGAGCTAGACGCAGACTGAACATCGCTTTGTGTAGCAAGTGATCCAGATGTGAGTCCAGCGTCGGTAAGTGTCCTCGATGCGAAGCTCCATACATCAGCAGCTGCAAGCGTTGTTGTCGCTGCTCCGCCAGTTATGGTTCTAGATGGATTTGCCCAAACATCAGCCACGAGAGTTCCGAATGTAGTGAGTGATCTCGAAGGAGAATTCCAGACGTCAGCGGCTGAGATATTGTTCAGGCCAGAGATGAGGCTGCTATTGGCAGTGACAAGAGCATTCGTATTGAGAATGGCGGTGGCGAGCGAGCCCGAAGCAGACTGCACGTCCGCTTGGGTGGCCAACGATCCAGAATTAAGAGAAGCACTCGTCAATGTCCGAGAACTATTATTCCAAACTGCATCCGCTATCGTGCTAGAAGCCACAATTTTCGGACCAACTGAGAATGTCTTGTCTTCTTTAACCAAATCTCCATCGATAAGGCTGCCACATGCGATCTGGGTTGGCCACACACCTTCGGGAGCGGACACCGGAATCGCATAGCTATATGAATACCAACCACTTGCAGCAGCAGTCATTGCTGCAGCATTGACGATCAAGGTTCCTGCTGGATTATTGATAGTGACAGTACACGACGCTGTTGTTGTTGCGATGAAATTGTCATCATAGACAAATTCTCCAATCACCGCGGTATCACCAGGTGCATAGCGCTCGTATGCAGCCTGAACATCTTTTGCACAAAAAATAATGCAACAAAATACGAACAAAAAAAACGACGATACAATAAATCGAAAATACGGACGCGAGGAACCAGAAAAAATCCCGGGTGAGATCATTATTCAACAATAATACCCTTTCGTTTAATATCTGTAAACGAAAAACTGTTCAACGACCGTTCAAGGTCTCGATCAGATCGGAAAGATTTCTGACTTATTAACATAATATATTTTTATAAAAGAAGTAATTCATATATACTTATAAACAACATCATGTTACCCGCAAAATATTCATTCAGATTTATATCTCGAAAAAGGAAAACTGAGATCCAGCATACAAAAAATACTCAAGGATCAACAGTCGCCGATAACAGCATAAATGCTATCAAGCAAGACAGTATTGGCCAAGACCATTCAGATGACAATAAGCGCGCATTTCTCAAGATGGCAGGAATTGCTGGAGTGGGATTGGTTGCATCGCAGATGATTCCAAAAAAAGCAGAAGCCCTCATTCTCGGTAGTACACCTTCATCTAATACAGTCGGCGTCCGCAATTCCTCTAATGTGAAGATTGATCCCGCAACCGAAGGAACGCTCGCAACACGAGCGAGTGAAGCAACATTGGCCACTAGAGCGTCAGAGGCCACTCTCGCAACACGAGCATCTGAAGCGACATTGGCCACATTGGGTACAGAAGCCACCTTGTCTTTGATCAAGACCAACTCGGATAAATTTAATTTTGACGGGCAAAATCTCAAAGTAATCAACCAGGGCTCGACGAACCTGAGCGGCAATGTCGGATTGCTCGACAAAAGCAATACTCAGATCGCTCCAGCAACAGATGACAGCATCTTGTATTTGCGCCGCATCGTAAAGCTGATGGAATCTCAAGCGACAGTTGATTCAGGAAACAGGCAGCGAATCACCATAGATTCACTCGGAGCGGGTACCGCTATCACGACAACGATTCCGGTATCCGGAAGCTTGACGACAGCGGGTACGGTTTCTACCGTATCCACCGTCACATCTGTTACCAACATGGTTACACTCGCCGGACAAAACCAGCAGATGTTCCAAGATGTCGCGAGAAATGCTTATGCAAACGGCATAAGGCAGAATCTGATATTTTCATAATTAGAATCCGATCTGAATTCATACCACCACAAACACCACCATGACACTCAATAATAATCTGAAAAAACAAGTAGATCTCCCTGTCTGGGAATGGACGCGACTAGCACCGGGAGTTTCTTCTGCTGTTAGCGCATCTTGTACTGCCGACAATTCCCTCTTTCATGTAAGCTTTGGAAGATATATCTATTATCTCCAGGCCGCCGCCACACTCGCGACCACGACCGCTTTGACTGGTTTTTTCAGATATGACACGATCAGCGATTCATATCAATTGCTTTCACAGCCACCAATCGCGCCCGTGGCCTATACAGGACTGCAATTCGCGGGAGGTCAAGGTTATTCCGGGCTTGTGATTGGTAGTGGTGGCGGACTCAATACACTAGAAATTCCAGCTTTGACGGGACAGATTTTAAAAGGTTTTGATATTCGCATCATCGAAGGGACTGGAGATGGTCAGCAAAGAATCATTACTGAAGTTTCTGATCCTGTTGTTTGGGACACCGGCACGGCGACAGCTGTAGCTGCAACTCCACAAAACAGCATTACTGATTCAAATAAAAACTGGACAATGAATCAGTGGGTTGGGTACCAGGTTCGCTTTGTATCTTCTTCTGGACAATCCCAAGTAAGAAAAATAATTTACAACAACTCAAACACATTGATTTTTGCAGATGTTGCGAAGTTTGCAGAAGATCCATGGGCATGGTCTCCAGTAACTACGATTGCAGGCTCCGCGCTCGTTATCGCAGTTGCCGGTTCTACGATTTACCAAATTGAATCCAGTGTAATTACTGTTGATACAAATTGGGCTGTTCAACCTGATACTACAAGCAGATTTGTTATTCGCGGAGGAGGAATTTGGATGATATCTCAAGGGACTACATATACTTTGCAATACTATGACGTATTGGCTGATCAGTGGTATATCCGTAATGCAGGAGCCGCAACTTCACCAGTTACGGCAATCGGTACTGATGGTACGATTGTTAATTCTGGAGAAAATGCATCTGTATGGGAAAGAGGAACTGCAACAGGCTCTCAAACAACAACGACATTAAAAGATACCACCAAGAGTTGGACGGTCAATCAATGGGTTGGATATTATGTCCGAATTTTTTCTGGTACAGGAGAAGATCAGTATAGAATGATTATCAGTAATACAGTAGATACATTAACTGTTTCGGCTTGGACTGTGATTACACCAGATACTACCACTAAGTATTTCATCGAAGCATTTGAAATGGGGACACTTTCATCTGTGGACACCATGACTCAAACAGGCGTTTCAACTGGAACTATCAATGGCTCTGTTTTTACTGCCGGTTCGACAACGGGCGTGTATTATCCAGGACAAATTCTTACAGGAACAGGAGTCCAATCTACAAAAACAGTCATATCGGCTGTAGCTGATTGTTATACAACAGGACTTTCTACAACAATAAACTTTGTGACTGGTAACCCTACGACACTTGGGATTACTGTTGGCATGGTGGTGTCTCTTGATTCTATTGTTGGATTGCCCGGACAAGCAGGTACAGGCGTACTTGCCGCAGGAAACCCGACGTATGTTACAGCAGTGGGATCGAGCACTGTAACCATAAACATTGCCCCGACAACAGCACTGCTTAATGCCACACTTCGATTTTCGACGGCATGGGTATCCGCACTCGCCGCACACACCAGTGTAGGTAATATGATCACTCTGGTCGGAGGCTCTCAGACCACAAACTTGTATCCCGGCATGTATGTTTCTGTTGGTTCGGGTACTGGTACATTTGTTGTTGGTACATATGTCGCTCAAATCATTGACTCAACTCGTTTTACAATTTCGCAGGCTCCAACAGTCGCACTATCGGGCTCAGTGTGGCTGCTTGGTCAAAGATATCAGACAGTACTTCAAGACCAACTCTCTGGCACACCGGGTGGTGCGGGCACATACAGAGTATTTCCATCACAAATAGTTTCGAGTACAACTATCACCGGCACCGGTGTTTCAACCGTCAAAGACAGTACTAAATCATGGCCAGCAAATCGTTGGAATAATTACATGATCCGAATTAAATCTGGAACAGGAAAAGGTCAGGCTAGACACATCTTAGACACTGGAACAGACGGTACTGTAGTTTATACGTCAGGTGCAGGAGCGACAAATTCTGGTTCAACCATTACCGTAGACAGCACTACAAATCTTGCTGTCAATCAAATTCTCACAGTAACATCTGGTACAGGCGCTTTTGCTTATGGTACTTATGTTAAATCAATAACAGATGCTACTACATTTATTGCATCAGCTGCACCAACAACAAACCTTTCAGCAAGTGCAGTCATAACAGGAACTGCAAATAACGTACTTAAGGTCTATCCGGCTTGGGATACAATGCCAGACAATACATCTGTCTATGTAATCCACGGGGACGCTGATAAGAATTATTTTTCAACCGCAGCCCAAACTCCTACATTCATACACAACATTGAAAAAGATTTATCAACAGGAGGTAGAAAAACTGAACAAGGTGTAGCAAGAGGTGCATCAGCCACTGGAAGAAATCCATTTCCTGTTGCAATTTCATCATGTGTACCTGTCTTAAATATCACTGGAGGATATGGATTTATTACAGGTGTTGCTACAACCGGCGGATCAAATACCTCAAACATTGCAACAATTACGTATTCAACCGCAGTTGCCTCTGGCGTATTTCCAGTTGGTTCTTGGATTACTGTCGCCGGTGTAACCCCAACAGTTTACAATGGAACATGGCAAGTTACCGCATCGAGTCCGGGATCAGTTTCGTTTTATAGCACAACTGCGACTGGTACCGTGACAGTACAAGGCACAGTCGGACAGGCGGCGTCTGTAAATCTAGAAGTCGGAACACTTGCTGGCGGGAATTGGGTTGCATTTGGAGCTGCAACAACCGTAACTATTACCGGATGCGTTCCATCAACATACAATGGAACTCTCACTGTTTCTTGCGGTGCATCAGGCACAACCGGAACAACATTTGGTGGCTATCAATCCGCAGCAGGAGCCACAAGTTCCGGAACAACCATTACTGTTACGAGCACTGTCGGCTTGATCGTTGGTGCAATTCCAACAATTACAGCAGGAACAGGAACATTTGCCACAGGCACAGTTGTAACCAGTATCACAGATGCAACACATTTTGTGGTAAACAATGCACCCTCAGTGGCACTTTCAGGTGGAGCAACAGTTGTAACAGTTGTACCATCAGTTGCGTTTACAGCATCAACTCCAGTTGGAAGCTTGGTCACTCTTGGTGTCGCTCAAAAAGTTCCACAAGCATCTACAGCAATTACAGGTGCCGGAGGAACTGTCACACTTACAACATCTCGTACTATTTTCCCTGTTGGTTCATGGATTGTAGTGACCGGTGCCGCACCAGGAACATACAATGGAATATTTCAAGTCACCGGTGGAACACCTGGTACAAATGTTACTTATGCAAATACCACAACAACAACTGCAACCACTCAATGTTTAGTTGGTATCGCTACACAGACCCAACTTGTCACAACCGTAAACAACCATATTTTTAAAACTGGGGACACGATTACCCATGCAGGCGATCAAGGATTTACCGCATCGACAAACAATGTTGCAGGTGCAATCACTGTAATGACCCCAGCCGTTGGAACTTCGGCGACTCAGTATACATATCCGGTTGCATCTCCTGCAGCACAAATGTTTATTTATGCCCAAACAACATCATCACTTCAGGATGGAAGCAAAAACTGGGTTCCAAATCAATGGGCAGGCTATCAGGTTACATACAACTCAACACAGATCACTGGTGTAGCAGCACCAGTTCAGCCAACTGTATTGACTGCATATATAATTGCCAATACAGCTACACAATTAATTTTTGCCGCTGCGCATTCTGCGGCCCCCGTTCAGGGAGTTTCAAGATATGTCATTACAGCCGCTTCAACAATGGCAGTTGGGAGCACGCTTGGGTGTTCAGATTGCGGCCTTGTTCAAGGGGCGCAATTGATTACTCAATTACAAGATGTTACCAAAAGCTGGATAATGCCTGCCCCGATAACGGGAATCACAGGCACGACAATCACCGTAGGTGGTGCAACGGTAGTGATTACAGGATCAATGAACGGAATTCTTCCAGGAATGACAGTTGCAATAACACTCGGTTCCGTATCACTTCCTTTAGGAACAACAATTTCATCGATTTCAGGAACAACCCTTACCCTATCGAATGTTTTTGGAGGCTCAGGTACAACCGCAACGTTCACTTTTGCAGCAACGGCAAGTAGTTCAGGGAATACAGTCACTGTCACTGGCTACCCTCTTACCAACCTTGCACCTGGAATGAAACTAGCTGTTACGTCTGTAACAAATATGTCTCCATCAGTTCTTTCGACTGGAGCATTGGTGCAAAATGGTGGAGTGAACTTTACTCATGTTACGGTTCTTAGCATTACAAGTGCTACGACATTTACAATTTCTCAGACTCCTGCGATTGCATTGCAAAACGCAACCCTCAACGCAACTTTCTGGGTGCCAGGCCAGTGGATTGGTAGACGCGTGCGTATAACGTCGGGAACAACTATAAACAACGTCGAAGCCATAGTCACTGCAAACACTCATAACGCACTTACTTTTGCAACAATTGGTACATCTCCGGTACATGGAACAAATGGGTATGCAATACTACAGCAGCCTGTCGTTCGTGGATTAGGTACTGCGCTATTATGGAATTTCGGCACAACAAACTTATTGAACAGAGGTAAATACTTGTATCAAGCGCGTGGAGGCAACCTGCCTGGTTTTGATAGACTAAACCTGACTACTGATAAATGGGAATTCATTACCACTTCACCAGGATTTGAACCACTCTCGACTGGTGCAATGTATGCGTACGATGGAGAAAATAGAATATACTTTACAGTCCAGGTTACGATGCGTGTGTATTATTTAGACATTGACACAAATACAATTCATCCTTCCGGCATGTATCCATATGTTGCTGGTACGGCAATTGTTGGGAACCGTATGGAAATATTCGAAACCGAAGATGGGCTCAAATATCTCTGGCTCAATCGGCATAGCAACGTCGAATGCTTTAGGCAATTGCTCTTCTATTAGCCATTACTAGCCCTCGCAGCCACAATACATCATCATGAACATCTCATACCTCATCCAAATACTTCAGAACAAGATTACGGTTCTTAACAATGCCAAGAGCCAGGCTGTTTCTATTGGAGATTTTGAACAAATCAATGCTATCGACAAGGAATTGCTCGACACCCAAAATACGTTTTCCCAACTCGCCATGCTTGCAGACATCAATCAAGCCGCAGCAAATGCCAATTCAACACCAGCGGAAGTCATTGCAACAGGTCTCGATTCGATTCAGAATACCGCACCTTCAGTTCAAGGACCTTCTGCTGGAGCGATAGTGAATGGCTATGATATTTCTGCGTACGCCACAGACCCACTTCATGAACAAAAAATTCAAAATATTGTCAACGCAATCAATCCCTCATTTGCAAATGTGGCCGAAATTGACGCCTATATTCAAGGTATAGCACCAGGTAGTCCAGTCAAAGGCTATATGGTTGCAATATCCGCAGATAAATACACAGTCGACATGCCGCTTCTTTTGGCAATTATGCAAAACGATTCAAGCTTTGGAACCCAAGGTATCGGAGCGAGAACTTTTAACCCTGGAAATGTGGGCAATACAGGATTTGCAGAAAGATCATATGCAACATGGGACGACGGTGTGGATGCAGTGGCTTCATGGCTTAACAATCACAGAGTATCTCCTTTGGCACCTGCCCCATCTGCTGCGCCATTAGTTGAAGTCATGCCAGAGAATGTAGCACCGTACACTGAATCAGAGGTGGAATTTCCCGCCTTAGTTCCTGCAGATAATGTACCATCAACCCCTGCACCATCTGTACCAGCTGCAGACACCACAGCACCTACAACGACCACTCCAAATGCCTCTAATACCTCAGATGCAACACCAACAAATACCACGACAACACCAATAACTGATGCGCCACCTGTTGAGACAACCGAAACCCCTGTCGTAGTACCAC
>DALYDD010000009.1:0-40732 GCA_031973395.1 Minisyncoccota bacterium
CAGCCCTCATCGCTTTGTGCCTTGCTGGGTCCACTCCTATTGCGCAAGCAGCCACAATAGATTTGGGTAGTTTTGGAAGTGGCTCAGGCCTAGACACTACTGCCGGTTCGCCGATTAATACGGATATAAACATTGACTCCGCCATTGATCAGGCTGCGGCGAATAGGGATTTCCCCCTCGGAGATACAAGTCTGGCAGACAGACCAGGTTTGAACACTCTTGAAGGTGTACTTATTTCATTCGGTAAATTCCTAAAGCGGCTTGCACCTTTCATCATCGCACTGACACTTCTTGTATTTATCTGGGGAATGTTGCAACTTGTCCTGGCGGGAAATGAAGATGGTCGCAAAGAAGCAAAGCAAATAATATTCTTTGGACTCATCGCCCTCTTCGTTATGGTCTCAGTTTGGGGATTGGTGAATATTCTTACAAAGAGTTTTAGTCTCCAAGGCAAGGAGCGTGCTCCACAGGGTCCTGGTGTGCCACGGTTTAAATAGTATATAATTAGAGAGTGACTTGGAACTCTGTCATCGTCTGATGGAATTCCGTTTGATGGTCGCTTATCAGTTTACGTAAACTTATTAAAAATTTGAAAATGAAAAAAGCGTTCAGTATCGCAGCATTCGCTGCCCTCCTCACGCCGGCACTTGCATTGGCACAGCCATCAGGTACTGGTGTAGGTATCGGCGGATTGCTCGGTCTATTAAACCAGGCGAATGATTTGATCAATCGTCTTATTCCGTTTGTTATCGCCCTTACTGTACTCATCTTCCTTTGGGGTGTGTTCAAGTTCGTAATCTCAGGAGGGGACAGCGAGAAGCGAAAAGAAGCTCAAGGCTATATGATCTGGGGTATCATCGCCCTCTTCGTTATGGTCTCAGTTTGGGGATTGGTGAATATTCTTGTTAGAAGCTTTAACTTGGATGTTTCTGCTCCACCTGCACCACAGCTTCCACTTCCTGGAGGACAGTTCAACTAAATATACACAGCTAAAATATCTAGTCTTTGATTTTAGATTTTAGACGAGAAATACATTCCACATGAATACTACAAATATTGTTGATTTCATTCATAAGGTTAATCAAGTTATCCTAAACCCAATTCTCAAACTGATTTTCCTCATTGCATTGATCATATTCATCTGGGGTGTTTTTTCTTTTCTTAAAAATTCTGATAATGATAAAGAGCGAGCGACTGGACGATCTCAAATGCTATGGGGATTATTCGGTATGTTCATTATGATCTCTGTATACGGAATCATTAATGTCATCATCGGCACTGTCGGTGTTGATGGTGCATCGCAAAATGAAATCAATCAGGTATTAAAAAGATAAAATCAAAACAGTCAGATCTCGAAAAAATCAGAATGAGAAAAGCGCCGTCCGGTTGAACCGGGCGGCGCTCTGTGTTTCTCCATGCCATGAACGGCGTTAGTAGCCAGTGACCGAGTTTCGTACTCGTTGTTTAATCACTTGCATCCGCACCTTACCTGACGCCGGAACCGCATATCCTTCTGGGAGGCTTACGGCGTAGGTGGCCCGTGGCCAATCGGTTACTTCCTCGCCAGACTCATCCAGTCGGCGAGTGGGCTTTTCGGCGGTCGGCCTGTACCTGATCATGCGACCCTGCTTTGTAACAGGGTCGGGATCGTATACATAGTCGAGGTCTTTAGACAGGGTGTCATCTGCCTGCTGGACTGTTATGTCCCAGACCCCGACTCCGGCGAAGATTTGTGAGGTCTCGCCAGGTTTCAGCTCGAAGAAGTACTCGATTGTCGTGCCAGGCGGGACCTGATCGGCAAAGCGGGGCATATCCCCCCACCGCGGCGGCGTCGTGATGCCGTGGCGGTAGTAGAGGATTTCGCGGAACTTGGGATTTGGTATACCACCGGCTTCCGCCAGCAGCTTTTCTGTTTCCTTTTCCGAGATGCCGTGAACCTTCAGAAGACTGCGCTCTATTAGGGCGATTACTTCTTTGAGTTCGCGTGCCTTGTCAGGGCGCGCAAGGTACTCCGCTTGGGCCTTAACGGCTTTCGTGGCGTCCTTGTCGAACTGTTCGGTGCCCATTTCGCTTCCGCGGTTTTGGGCGATGACGGATTCGTTCTTCATTTCTTTCTCTGCACTCATCGAGCTGAATACTCCGATGATGATGGAGACGCCGAGAATGGCGAGTAGTACTACGATTATCCATTTTTTCATAAGTTCTGAGGTATCTGTTTTTGATGATGGGTTTCTGTGTATTTGGCTTAGGGTTGTCCTCCTTGTGGCCTGTTTTGGCCGCCAGGATTTCCACCTCCGCCTTGTCTGCGCCTGTTTTTAGGGCGCTTTGGATTGTTACCCGGGTTTTGGCCCGGTCGTGGGTTATTGCCTCCTCCAAGTATGCTGGTTAGGCCACCAAGCTTCCCTCCAAACACTTTATTCAATCCAGCCGCAAAGCCGGCGACAGTAGCATCCATTTTGCCTTGCGTGATAAGGGTCTGAATCCAGGCCTTTTCTCTCGCTTCAGCTTGGGGGAATCCTGCAGTTATGTATTGTGCAAGGAAGTCTTCGAATAGTTGTTTGGTGGTCGCAGCATCTGCTTTTTCTTGTCTGCGTTCGAGCGGCTCTGTCCCTGCGGCTGCAACAGCACGTGCGTCCTCATCCTTTTCAAAACGAGGATTAACAGCAGAGAGTTTCAGTACACGAATGCCATAAGCGCTAATTGATTCGTTGATCCTATCAAGGTTTGCCTTGCCTTGAATCTTCGAATTGTAATTGCCGCTCACAACATCAATGGCCTCAACCTCTTCGTCATCCATTTCCTCCTGAATAAGGGCGCTGACGATGGGGGTAATGAGCTTGAGCAGCCGAAGCTGGTGTTTGCCCGGTTTTCCATCTTTGGTAGTCCATTCGACGGCTTCGCCGGGCTGTAGCCCCATTTTCACGGTAGCTTTCTCGGCGTCACATATCATCCAGGTCGGGATGAGGTTAATTAGAACTTTCGTTCTTGCCGTCTCGATTGCCGCAGCGGCAGCGGATTGTATCCCAGGATCTGCCAGGTTTGTGAATCTGCAGGTGAAGGGGGTGCCAGTACCGTCGCTCAGGTCAGAGACTTGATGGGCACCGGGAGCTTCACTTGTTTTGAGCAGTCCGCGGAAGACAAACGACAATCCAGGTGTAAGAATCCAGCCAGTTGAGCGGCTGAAACTCGTTACATGGTACACGGCATCGACCCGGGGTGTGAATTGCTGGAGTAGCAATGCAGCCAGGGGCAAAAGCCAGAATACAACTTTTCCTATGATCGGCGTGTGCAGCCAGACTCCGGGAATCAACCTGACGATTAACGCGTAAGCCAATGCTCCAATTGTGAAATTGAGAAGCAGTGTGACTTTTGTTACCGTCCAGTTGTCTCCTTTCATCTGATATAGCGGAGGGGTGTCTGCTGGCGGGGGAGGTGCAGCCACCTTTCGTCTCCGCCTAGGGGACGGACTGGCAGGTGAACCACCGGAGGGGGGTCTGGGCGGTTGTCCACCACCTCCTCCGCCACCGCCGGGCGGATTGCCTGGTGGTGTTGGAGGGGGTTGTGCCGGTGGTGCCGGAGCTGGTGTGCGCCTCGGCGGCGGCGCGAGCGGCGCAGTGGGTGCCGCTGGCCGCGCAGGAGGAGCAAGTGGCGCAGTGGGTGCCACAGGTCTCGGTGCTGGAGGCGCGATAGGCCCTGGGGGTGATGCCGGAGGCAGCGGTGCACCAGGAGCCACAGGTCTCGTTGGAGATGGTGGTCCTGGTGGCAGCGGCGCTGTTGGCGGTTGCCCGAGCGCCGCGAACGGCGATGCGGGAAACGTCCCAGGTTGGAACGGCCCACTCTGAATGACGGGCGTTCCTGCTGGGGGATTGGATGGCGGTTGGGGTGGTTGTGTGTTCATGGTATGGAGTTTTCAAGGTACAGATTCCCGCCGTCAGCGGGTCACTGTCCGGTTGTGTTTTTTGCGGGTTGTGTCTGAGTATTTACCAGGCGAGAATCGCCTAGTTTGAGAGGGTTTCTGTTGACGGACAGATACTGGTATAATTATAACTCTAAACACGTCATTTGTCAAGTCGACTGGCGCTGAAAATACGGCCTTATACAAGGCTTAAATGCGAAAATGAATATCAAAATCATTGTAAACAAAAAACCTGGATTTTGACCAGGTTTTTTGTTTTTTTGTGAGCGAGGAGGGACTTGAACCCTCAATCCTTTCGGAACCAGTTCCTAAGACTGGCGCGTATACCAATTCCGCCACTCGCTCATCTGCTTTTTTACCCCAAACAAATTAAAATTTGAGTTCTATTATAATACATGAAATTTATGATTTTTCCAGCGTCAGATTTGCCGGAGGAGATGTCGCTATTGATAATAGATTTTGGTATACTCTTTCTATATGCATAGCGATCCAAAACTACCACCATTAGGGGAGGTAATTGAAGAAGAGGTTATTGATAATGGCGAGGGGGTAAACGACCAAGCTGCAGAGCATGATCTTGAAGATGAAATTAATGCCGAGGCGCGAACAAGAATTGAAGCGAATATTCGAAAAGTCTGTGAAAAAATAGGACAAGCAAATGAAGAGGTGGTTACGCTTCCAGAAGTATTTATTTTTAATGCAGAAGCTTTGAGGGGTATAAAAGTGGTGATGGCAGATGATTCTCCGATCGAAGTTGCTTCAAGTATCATCCCGCTAGCTGTAGCCACAGATGGAAATTTCGATGTTGTAATTCAAGAATCTGAAAAGGATGGAAGTTCATTAGACGTAGTGCAGATGGCGACAAAAATGGCAGAGCATATTTTAGACTTAAAACCTGGCCTCGTTATTATGGATTATAATCTTTTGCACGGACTTACAGGAGATATGGTAATTAAGAAATTGAGAGACCTTGGATATGAAGGAAAAATTGTTGGCAGCTCAGGAAATAAGGGTGCTATTGAAATATTTGCTGCACTTGGTGTTCCTAATAATTATGATAAGAGAGTAAGTGCGGGCATGGAAGACGAGATGGTTACTTTGGCGAAAACATTTGCAGACACTTCGACTTCTCCAGAAGATGTACTCAAGCTAGTTTCTGGTAGGGCGCCATCTGCTCCGCCCAAATATAGTGCGGAAGAATTACTCGAAAAACTTAGACAAGCTGGAATGGATATTCCAAAATTAGATGGTCCTGAGGATGAGTGGGATCGATAAGGGTTAGTGTGCTCACAGGGATTATTGTGATTCTGTGTGGTCACAGATAATTTGCTCGTCGACACTCGCAAATTTCCGCGACCCCGCCTCGCGACTCGCTTTGCTAAGCTCGTAACGCTCCGGCTCGCACATAAACTAAAACACCTGCAGCAGTGCAAGTGTTTTAGTTTATGTGCGCCTAGTAGGATTCGAACCTACGACCGTTCGCTTAAGAGGCGACTGCTCTACCAACTGAGCTATAAGCGCGTATTGCGCATTAATCTAACAATCCATGCATATCAGAAACATGCCAGTACATGATAGCAAAAATACGCCTTTTTTCAATGTTTTTCGAACATTGGTCGAGGTCTTGATTGATAGGGTATTGAGTTGATCAGGGTCAGGCCTACTCGTTTTTTCCAGGTGGAATGATCTTTTTACAATATGTTTCTGTAACACTTTTTCCTAAAATCTTATTAAATTCAAAGCGGGAAGTAGAAGCGTTCCATGTATATGCCTCTATTTCACATTCGATAGTGTCTGTATTAAAAGCATCAACATTCCAACTCTCGGAATAGATTGCCTGTTTTGATGGAGCGAGTTCGACAGACATGCCATGAGTAACAGAGGTGCCTTCTAGGAACATAACATTACCTGTTTTACCTTCTGCTGTTTTAAATTTTGCCGGCACCGGTTTTCCGTTTTCATATCTCATTAATGCAAAATATTCTGCATAAGCACCTCCGCTTCCGAGTGAGACAAGGGCTTCTTCTACACCGTCTCCTGTAATATCGGCTCTCTTATAGATTGAAAGTGGTTCTGATTCCTCTACCTTTACTTCATTAAATGTCTTGCCAAGGGCCGTCCTTATTTCTGAAATTTGGTTTGGCCAATCGGCTGATTCGTGTGCGGTCTGCACAGTTGATGTTGCACCTGTGTTATCGGAAGATTTTTTATCAACATTATTAGTCATATCTGAAAAATAGAAAATAGCCAAGGCGATCATGACGCCAATAAAAATAAAACCGAGAGCTTTAAGAATTTCTTGCTGTGCTTTTTCTTTAGTCATTATAGAGTCTATTATACCTACTTAAGACGTTTAAGATGCTGTCTCATGACATTATCTTGTTATCTACTGTGCCCGGGGTGGGACTCGAACCCACACAGCATTTCTGCTACACCATTTTAAGTGGTGGACGTCTACCATTCCGTCACCCGGGCAATTCCAGAATATTCAGTTGGAGGCGTAGGCCGGGTTCGAACCGGCGCATAACAGTTTTGCAAACTGCCGCGTTAACCAACTTCGCCACTACGCCATATCAATGCTTTATTTGCCCACCTCTTGAACTTTATGATTTTAGCCTAAATACTCCCTTAAATCCAGTTTTGGCGTACCAGGATTGGTTATGTGATTTGGGCTGAAGTTTTAAACCAGACGATCCACATTCTGGCGATTTTTTTCTCCTAAATCTAATTCGATATCGAGGAAGGGGAGAATTGAGAGGCGGCTTTTTTCTTTTATATATTCCCGGAGTTCTGCACGCTTTCTCTTGGCGAAATCGAGGGCGGCTGTGGCTTTGTGATCCGGCATAACGGAGATATAGACTGTAGCCTGCTTTGATCTTTTTGAGAATTCAACATGGGTCACGGTTACTAATGATTGTCGATTTGATTCACGAGATAAAAACTCGGAAGCCAATTCCTTGATAATGTGTTGGATTCGTTCTTCCTTAAATTCATTACCGCGAGGGCGAGCGAGTGGCATAAGATTTTTTATTTGAGAAAACTATTTGAGAACCACTTCAAAGGCAACTAACTTGTCGCCAGGGGATAATTCGAGTTTTGATTCGACCATAAGACCGCATTCTTTGCCTTCTTCTACTGAGCCGACTTTATTTTTCATCTGCTGTAATTCACGGATGCGACCCCGACCGATTTCTGCATCGCGTCGCATTATTTTTACTTCTTCATGATTAGAAACCACACCCATTTCTACACGGCCTCCGATAACCTGCTTATCACGGTTTGCACTAAAAAGTTTAAGAATTTTGAGCACACCTTTTTCTTCCTCAACTTCTCGTTTCGGCACAAACCCTTCCGCTTTTTCCTGTAGCCATTCTGTTAGTTTATAAATGATATCAAAGGTCTCGATATGAACACCAAGGCGTGCGGCGAGAGATTTCGCTGAATTATCGACTTTGGTATTGAAACCTAGAATGATGGTACCTACTTTTCCCGAGGCAAGTTTTACATCACTTTCGGTAATATCGCCGACCCCAGTCTGAACTGTTTTGAGGACGACTCGATCGACTTTGATTTTTGAGATTTCATATTTCACTGCTTCGAGGGTTCCGTTCGTGTCACCCTTGAGCATGATAGGGACAATTGCGACTTGTTCTACAATCCCATCGGCATTGGTTATAGTGTCACTAATTATTTCGTTTCGTTTTGGATTAGCAGCAGAAATTTCAGCCAATTTACTTTGCTCGTTCTCGATGAAAGCTTCAGCTTCTTTTTTGTTTTTGAAAGTAAAGCAAAGGCCACCAACTTCAGGGGCTTCACTCCAACCTACAACGCGTACAGGTTGTGATGGAAGAGCTTCCTTGATTGCTTTGCCGAGGAAGTTCTCCAAGATTCTGACATTAGACAAAGCGTTTCCCGAGACCAAAATATCTCCACATCGGAGGGTGCCGTTTTTTACAAGAAGTGTTGCAGAATTGCCGCGATCTTTATCTCGATTTGCTTCGATGACTACACATTCAGCGAGTGCGTTTGGGTCTGCGGTGAAGCCTTCTACTTCAGCTGTAAGCAAAATCATGTCGAGAAGATCATTGACACCTTCTCCAGTTTTTCCAGAAAAAGGGACGAAAGGAATATCTCCTCCATAGCCCTCTACGTAAATTTCATTTTCTGCAAGCGAAAGTTTTACACGATCAACCGAAGCATTTGGTTTATCGATTTTACTGATTCCAACAATGTATGGAAGGCGAGCGCTTTTGATAGCGCGAAAGGCATCCAGTGTTTGAGGCTTCACTGCATCTTCGGCTGAGACAATCAAAATCGCGACGTCTGCTGCGAGGGCGCCGCGGGCACGCATAGCATTAAAACTTTCATGACCAGGTGTATCGAGAAAGGTGAGGTGTTTTTTTTCACCTTTTTGATCATGAATAACTTCGTAGGCCGACATTCGCTGTGTGATGCCGCCGACTTCTTTGTCTACAATATTTGTTTGCCGAATATAATCGAGGAGGGTCGATTTTCCGTGGTCGATATGTCCCATGACAACAACAACTGGTGGGCGAGTTTGAGGGTTCGTAGTTTTAACAGACATAAGTGAGTAGGTCAATAGACTCTACACCATTTAGGCCTAATTTGCAAAGGATTTTGAATGGGTGCTTGGAATCCTATCGAATTTTGTCCGCAGCTGCTCGAATTGCTTGCATTTCTTCCTCTGTTAATTCATATGTAGAAGCAAGTTTAACAATTGGTTTTGCAAAAATACTGACTCGATCGCTCGAGTATAGACTAGAGATCACGACACCGTCACCGTTCTCATTAAGCATCGCCGTGGCAAAACTTTGATTTCCACCAGCGCCTGTGCCTTTGAAAGGGTTAAATCGAATGGTTTCGATGCTTTGTGTTGCTCGAGCGAGTTTGACATTCATCTGTTCCATGTCCCCGGCAGCTTTCTGTCTGAACTGATCGAGTGCAGAAATATTTTTATAGACGTGTATGAGGACTTCGTCGATATCCTTTGCGTTCTTGCCATGCATTAAGCGGGAAATACGTCGTTTTGCGGAGAGTGCAATGCTGATCGATATCAACGCGACGATGATTGAAAGAAGTACAATTCCTAAGAGTATTAAGTTATATGGATATGTTGAAAAGACAGTTTCTAGTTCGAAGGGTAAATTCATACAGACAAGTATACAGAGACAGATTTTTTTTGTATAGTGTCATGCACACATACATCAACTCTATATGAAATCCTTTCGTCAATTTTTTAAAAAACCAAACAGGAGCCAGGGCAGTGATCCTTATAATCCGATTGAACCAGTCTTGAACCAGATTCACAAAATCTTACCGAGAAATAAAGTAGTAGAAGAAACTGGTGATATTCCTGTCATCCATGAAAAGGACTCAGCTCAAAAATCAGAAATGGCGCCTGTTTCAGATCGAAGGATTTATGCTGATTATGCATCTCTAACTCCAATTGATGCGAGGGTCAAAAAAGTTTTCATTGAGGCATTGGATCAATATAGTGCAAATCCATCTTCTTTGTATAAAGAAGGGGTTGCTGCAAAGAAAGCTTTAGAAGAAGCGCGGATTTCCGTGGCGAATTTTTTCTCCGTTCAGAAAGACGAGGTTATTTTTACATCTGGTGGAACCGAATCAAACAATCTTGCATTTCGCGGTTTGATTAATGCTTGGAAAAACAAAGATTCAAAACCACATATCATTATTTCAACCATCGAGCATCCTTCAATCATTGAACTAGCTTTGCAGTTGATCGAGGAGGGTGTCGAGGTCTCTTTTGTCCCAGTAAATGAAAAGGGCGTCATCGATGCTAAAGATATAAAAAAGGCTTTGCGACCAGAAACCATTCTCGTCTCTGTTATTTATGCCAATAATGAAATCGGCACTATTCAGCCGATCAAGGAAATTACTCGCGAAGTTCGTCATTATAAGAAAAGCCTCAATCGGGATACCGGAGATTTTCCTTATGTTCATACGGATGCCTGCCAAGCAGTTTTATATGAAGACATGCGCATCCCTGGTCTCAATATCGACCTTATGAGTGTTGATGGAGGAAAAATATATGGTCCACGAGGCTGTGGTGCGTTGATTAAAAAGAGATATATAAAATTGATGCCAGCGATGAGTGGTGGTAGTCAAGAATTTGGCTTGAGACCAGGTACAGAAAATGTCGCTTCGATTGTGGCCTTGAAGCACGCGCTTGATATCGCGCATTCAGAAAAAGATCACGAAACTTCGAGATTAAAAGAACTTCGCCAAACTTTGATGGATCTTATTTTTGCAAAGCTAAACAAAAAGATTCCAGGTATGGCTTTGAACGGGGATTCAGAATTGCGTTTGCCGAATAATATAAATATCTGTTTTCCGGGACTCGACGCAGAATTTTTGGTTTTGCGATTGGATGTGCTCGGTGTTGCTGTTTCATCAGTGACTAGTTGTCGCGCGAGTAATGAGGACTCTTCTTCGTATGTTATTGAGGCGCTAGGAAAATCAGATTGTGCTTTGAGTTCACTACGCATTACTTTGGGACGACAAACTTCAGCTGCTGATATCGGTTTTATAGCAGAAAAAGTTTCTCAGGCGGTGCTGGAGCAAGTGGAGAAATAATTTACCCAAAGAGGCTGAGTGAAAGAATTTCTTGCGGTTTTCGTATTAAGTAAGTGCAAAAGCGGACGAAAAATAAAAACCCCAAAAGTTTTCAAGAAGGCTAAAACGCTCTTTAAATCTTCATTAAAATTCACATATCTGCTATAATCGATTTATACCCGAAAGGGACCCAAAACACCTATGCCTCCATTCAATCATTTCACCACAAAAGCCAAGGAAGCCATCAAAAAAGCCCATGAATTAGCCATAGAACGGGGCCAGAACAATGTAAACCCGCTCCACTTGCTGACAGCTCTCTTGGTCCAAGATGATAGCCTGGTATTGTCTGTTCTCGACAAGCTCGAGGTGGATACTATTTTGCTCACTGATACAGTTCTGGAAGCGATTGAGACAGGGGATGGTGGAGCAACTCTCGCCCCTTCATATCAGCTCTATCTTACGCCAGAACTAGCGCAAATTATTGAAACATCTGCAAAGGTTGCAGCGACTCTGAAAGATGATTTTGTTTCGGTTGAACATATCTTTCTCTCATTCTTTGATGTCGCAAGCTCTGCCCGCGAATTATTGACCAGTAAATTTAAATTGCAAAGAGGAACTATTGCCGAAACTATTTCTGAACTTAAATCATCTAAAACTCCGGGCGATAATGGCGGTTCAAAAAAATTGAAGGCAATCATTAAGTATACTCGTAACCTCACCGCACTCGCACGAGAAAACAAACTCGATCCGGTCATAGGCCGTGACCAAGAGATTAATCGGGTTATCCAGATTCTATCGAGACGAACAAAAAATAATCCAATCCTCATCGGTGAGGCTGGTGTTGGTAAGACTGCGCTTGCAGAAGGTCTTGCAAATCGTATTGCTATGGGTGATGTGCCAGAAAGTTTGAAGGACAAAGAACTCGTCTCGCTTGATCTAGGTATTTTGATTGCTGGTACAAAGTATCGCGGTGAATTTGAAGAGCGTCTCAAAAATATTTTAAAAGAAATCGAAAAATCAGATGGAAAGATTATTCTTTTCATTGATGAAATTCATACAATCGTCGGTGCGGGAGCCGCCGAGGGCTCACTTGATGCTTCAAATATGTTGAAGCCCGCTTTGGCGCGAGGTGAATTGCGAGCAATTGGCGCAACGACTCTAAAGGAATATCAAAAACATATTGAAAAAGATCCTGCGTTGCAGCGACGTTTCCAGCCTGTATATGTAAACGAGCCTTCAATCGAAGATGCTATTGCCATAATGCGCGGTCTCAAAGAAAAGTATGAGCTCTATCATGGAGTGCGAATTACCGATGATTCACTTATCGCAGCTGTCGAATTATCGAGCCGTTATATCAGTGATCGATTCTTGCCCGATAAAGCGGTCGACCTCATGGATGAGGCCGCATCGACTTTGAAAATTGCTTTGGAAAATAAGCCACCAGAACTTGAAGACGTCCATCGAAAAGTGATGCGACTTGAAATTGAACGTGAAGCTTTGCGAAAGGAACCTGAAACCGCAGGCAAAAATAGTAAGACAAAGACTCGTATCAAAGAAATTGAAACTCAAATTGCAGATCTCAAGGATAAAACTTCAGAAGTAGAGGCAAAATGGATAAATGAAAAAGAAACTTTGAGCGATATAAAAAATATCAAAAAACAACTTGAACAATTGCGCCAAGAAGCCGATCGGGCTGAAGCTCATGCAGATTTATCAAAAGCCGCTGAAATTCGTTATGTAAAATTACCTGCACTGGAAAAAGATTTAGAAAATAAAACAAAGCGCCTCAAGAAATTGCAGAGCTCTCGCCGGATTTTGAAAGAAGAGATTACAGAAAACGATATCGCTATGGTTGTCTCGCGATGGACCGGTATTCCCGTCACTCGTATGCTCGAAGAGGAGATTCAGAAGCTTGGTCGCATCGAGGAAGAATTACAGAAACAAGTTGTTGGCCAAGACGAAGCCGTTCGAAAAGTGGCTGATACTATCAAGCGTTCACGAGCGGGGATCAATGATCCGCATCGTCCAATCGGTTCATTTATTTTCCTTGGCCCTACTGGCGTAGGAAAAACTGAGCTCACAAAAGCTTTGGCGAAATTCATGTTTGATGATGAAAAGGCCTTGATCCGTGTTGATATGTCTGAATATATGGAAAAGCATGCGGTCTCTAAAATCATTGGTGCCCCACCAGGATATGTTGGCCATGACGAGAGCGGTTCACTGACAGAAACCGTGAAGCATCGTCCATACTCAGTGATTCTTTTTGATGAAATTGAAAAAGCTCATCCAGAGATTTTCAATATTCTTTTGCAAGTTCTAGATAATGGTCGCCTTACAGATTCAAAGGGCCGAACGATAAACTTTAAGAATACAATTATTATCATGACTTCAAATATTGGCGCGCAATATATTGATCGCATGCAGACAATCGGTTTCAATTCCGCTGATGCTATTTTTGATGAAAAAGGAAATGAGACGAGCGATCGCGAAAATGCACGTGACAAAGAAAATTATGAGGGTTCAAAAGCCCGTGTTATGGAAGCACTCAAGGATCATTTCCGTCCTGAATTCCTAAACCGAATTGATGAAATTGTTTTGTTTGATATTTTGAGCCCTGAAGCCATTCGCAATATCGTCAATATCGAATTGGAAAAAGTTAAGGCTCGACTTGCTGAAAAAGAAATCACACTCGAATTATCTGATGAGGTCGTCAGATATTTGGCAAAAGAGGGCTATGATCCGCATTATGGCGCGCGTCCGCTCAAGCGTTTGATTCAAAACAAAATCCTCACACCAATGGCTTCAATGATTATCAGTGCTGGTGTAATCAAGGGTGGCACAGTTTCGGTATCTGTCAAAAAAGCAGAAAAGAACGATAAAGCTGATAAGTCAGCCAAAGAAGCGACAAAACAGGTTGTCGAGTTTGCCTTCGAGGTGAAGAAGGGAAAAAAAGGCCAATGGGTAGAGAGCGGGCTAATCTCACATCCAACATTGTCCAGAAAAGCAAGATCGGTGAGCGATAAATAATCTTGCCTAATCAGGGATAATCTGTTATAAATATCCCCCCGTCGGCAAACTATATGTGAAAGTCGTAGGGAAGGGCAAAGCGCCCTTTGTTCAAACCCAAAAGAAACTGTCCTTATGGACCCAGCCACACCGCCACCCTTCACCCAGATCCCACAATCCCGTTCCCACTACCAATCCGGCAGCCAGCCAGATGTGGGCCGAAAGGTGCCGGCATACGTGCCGCCCGACAAAGTCCACCAAAGTATGGAGGTGAGCGACACCGTCGCGCCTTTCCACTTCCTGGGCTAAAGTCTTGGAGTGTCTGCCCCCCCCGCACTCCAATCAGAGCCATACCGCGACCCATGCGGCATGGCTCTTTCTTTTTTTCCTGCGCAGAGCAGGATGCGGCTACAGATAATTTTGCTTCGCAAAATTTCTGCGACCCCGCCTCCTTTGCTCCGGTTCGCTTCGCTCACATCGGAGCGGCAGTCCAGCTTTCTCACCTGTCTGTTTAGCAAAAACATAAACACCCACTATTAGTAGGTGTTTATGTTTTTGTGCGCAGAGCAGGATTCGAACCTGCGAAGCCCAATGGGCGATTGATTTACAGTCAATTGCGATTGACCACTCCGCCATCTGCGCATGTAATTTGGCTAAAAACAAGGTAAAACTTGCTTCCAGTGCAAAATATCGTAGCATTTTTTTAAGCATAAGAAAAGGGCGACTTGAGCCACCTTGAAAACACGGTCATAGTTGCTTTTACCTCGTATTCTGGTATAGTATCTGAACTATGCCACAAGACAAACTCATCAAAATGGTCAATAAAGAGACCGGCGAAACCTATCGAACTCGCAAGAATAAAAAGAAGGTAGAAAAGAAGCTCGAGCTCAATAAATACAGCGCTAAGCTTCGAAAGCGAGTAAAGTTTAAGGAGGTTAAATAAAAATCATTTTAAAAATGAAACAAGGTGCCGCTTCAAGCGGTATTTTGTTTTTTTATCTTGTGCGCCAAAATTTAAGGAGTATAAAAAACAAATGCCAGGTCGCGCCCATGTAGGGGCAACCTGGCATTGTGAGTTTTAGCGGTTCCGGCGCCAGCGTGGCCCGGGAGCTCGGGGATGATCGGCCCTCCTTTGTTTGTTGGTAGCTTCGACTTCCGCTTCCGGAAAGTCCGTTCCGTTGAACATGCAGGCTTCTGTGAGGAAGTTGCGCAGGATTGCATCTCCGACGCTGCCATTGATGAGGTGGGGTAGGAAATCGACCCCGTACATACCCGCAAGAGGGTCTTCAATGGCCGCGATGGACCCACCCGCTTCGATTCTGGCGACTGTGCGGAAGTGTCGTGGGGGACGTGTGACCAGATCACTGGCGGACAGTCGGACAGGAATGATCCGATCTTCAACCCCAGCAAAGAGGATCGATGGCCGATCGTGGAGCACATTGATTCGTGCCTCATTAAAGCTCCGTGGCCTCGCGGTAAATTGGATACCGCGATCACCGATCAAGAAGTGGACCAATGCTCTCAGGCCGAAACCTATAAAGAGTGTAGGTACCTCCTCTGCGCAAGTTTCGGCTTCCGAGTCTGGACCATTCCAGAAAAGGCGAGTGTCCAGCGGATCTCTCTCACCGAAGCGTTGTGTTCCTCCGGAGAAGACCATGGCGCCACATTCGTTCTTGGCTCGCCATTCCAGGGCGTCTTGTTCAGGAATGATTGTGGCTGTGGCGCCAGTAGCACGGATGGCTTCTGCGAGACCTGTCGTGTGTGGTGACATCAGATCAACTACCAGGACCGTGAGTTCTGCGAGGTCGTCGGACGTCACCACATCTGGTTCGTCATCGAGTTCTTGATCTACGGGTTGGGGTGCGGGTTGTGTCATTGGTTTGGCGGGTTTGGGTTGAAATTTCAGAGGACAGAAAAGTCTGCGACTACGCAAACGGTGTATTCACTTTTTTCCAAACATATTCAACCATTTACATCCTATATATGTCAATTTTCTTTTCTAAAATATAAAGTATTAAACCGCAGAGATTGCTTTGTGGTCTAATGCTTTATATTGCTCTCCTCGGCTCGGAAATATGAAAACACTCTTTCCTACTTCTCTCGCTCTACGCCGGCGATAAGATTGAATTTTCGGTACTTTTGCATTACACTGTCCCGTACGGGTCCATAGTTTCAATGGTAAAACATCGCACTCCAAACGCGCAGTTCGAGGTTCGAGTCCTCGTGGGCCCGCAGGAAATATAAAAAACACCCCAAGCGAAGCGGAGGGTGTTTTTTTATATTTACCTAAGGGTGTAAATAGGGACGAGAAAGCCGGAGCGAAGTGGCTATATGAGCGCAGCGAATTGCCGCGAGTGAGGCGGGGCTGCGGAAATTTTGCGTAGCAAAATTATCTGTAGCCGAGTCCTCGTGGGCCCGCAAAATAACGAGCGAAGCGACTATATTTTGCTGTGCCGAGAGAATACTCGGCCCCGCCAATTAGAGCTAGCACGAGAGGGGTAGCCGTCTCGGGCGCTCAGGATTTTAACCAGAATTCGTTACGATCGAGCAACCCTTGATTATGTAGAATGTATAAAAGAAACATATGCAAACAAGATGTTAAGGAAAATTGGAAGTAAGCCAAGCCACTTAACCCAACTTGTTCCGTGGCGGCCTGTGAGCAAGAGGATCATGACCAAAGATATCAATATAAATGGCCATAGCCTAGAAAAAAAGTGCCAAGCAATGCCAAACGAGTTAATAGACAGGTATACAAGTGGGATGACTGTAATTATTACTAATGTGAGTATTATCCAGCGCATAATAGGTATTTTAACAAGACTTCGTGTTGCTGCATAATTTTGCGATTTGCTTACCCGCCCGAGTAGGGGGGTATCCAGGAGTGCTTCAATGCTTGAAAAGGACGTTACAGGAGTCAGTCACCCCACCATCTCTTCTCTGATCGGAAATATGCATCTCAAAAAATCAAGTATATGTTACAGTAATTAAACATATATATAAATATAAAGGTTATATATTTGTATCTCGCTTCATAAATAAATATCACCGCCTCCTTACGGTTTTCCACAGATTCTAACAAGTGTTTTTGGACGTGAATCTAATCGCAGGTGATACAATATTAGGTATCATGAAAAAATTCATCATTGCAGGAATATTACTCGTATCGGTATTCTATGCCGGAAAGGCCATTTATTCTCAGGGTGTCAGTAAGCAGCTGGCTCAGGTATCGGGATCTACCAACAATATTACAAACGGTCAATTGCTCACAACATCAGTAGCACAAGGTGGAACGATTACGTTTAAGTTGGTAACAAATAACAACGTACCGCTCACAGACAGCCAACTCTCAAAGTTGTACATAGAACCAATTGGTCCAAACAAACCGATCATGACCATAACAAGGGCTGGAACTGATACATATACAGCACGAATACCGACTGATTTTCCAGTTGGATCGTATGAGATATCTGTTTTTCCTCGATTAAATTCAGGAACGGAGATGAACTGGTATTTTAATGAGACTCTGACTGTTACTGCTGCTCCTGTGGTTGTGACACCTCCGACTGTGGTAACTCCACCTGTTGTTCCGCCTGTAGTTACTCCGCCGGTAGTTGTTACACCTCCCGCAGTAAATAATCAGGCGTTTTCAATGATTCCTCCTCCAGATACAAAAAATAATTCAGATGGTTTAAATATACAGTCAGTAAGAGCTAGCCTAGATACACGAGATGGAAGAAATAGTATACAAATATCTTGGACAACGACTAAACCAACATACGGCTTTGTAGATTATGGAACCGCAGCTTCTTATGGAAAAACAGAAAAAACAAAAAAGTGGTCATGGGATAAAAGAGAGCTCAATCACAGTATCAGACTCGTAGGAATAGCACCCAATACTACCTATCACTTCAGAATTCGAGCTGAAACAGAAGAGGGCGTAAAAGTTACTACAGCAGACGGAACATTTTTCTCAGGCCCAAACCCAGGATGGATGAGTATAGTGTCACCAAATCGTAACGTAGTTCTGCAAAACAACAAAAATGAAAAGATATTTTGGTGGACAGAGTATCAAACCCTGCCTATAGATTTATATCTAGCAGGTGGAAAACTTGCGACTCCAGTTAAACTAAAGAGCAGTAATGCCGGTCACGCATCTTTTGGAGTAAATGTGCCGCAACGTAATGGTCAAGAGACCATAAAAATCCCATCCACAACCATTGCTCCACCAGGTTGGGGTTATTACATATCGATTAGGATAAATAACACAGAAGTAGCAAAGTCAGAGAGTTTTGAAGTAGCGGCAGATAAGGGTCCTATTGTTCTTACAGTGCCAACAAAAACACTTAAAAAGGGTGAAACATATACAGTTACCCGTAACAGAGATGATGCTTATTTCTCATGGGGTGCAGGTCTTATTTTAGAAGGAGGGGGTCTTGTTGACGGCGGTATAGATTATGGTTCGGTTGAAAGTCGATCAGAAACGAGTCCTGTTATTAAAACTACGATTAGATTAAAAAAAGGGATTCCTTCGGGAAAATACGTATTAAAATTGCGAGAGCTCAATACATTCGGTATTCCGAATTTTAGTACAATAACGCATCAAGATGTAGTGGTAACTGATTAAATTATCTATAGTGACCTACAAAATAATATAAATATACATGAAAAAAATATTTCTTTTAATCATTCTCCTAACCGCTGTCGCATACACAGGCTCGCGAATGTATATCACAAACAAAAACCAGCAAGCTCAAGTGACAGGCGCAGTAAGTAGTATTGTGAATGGTCAACTGATGACAACATCAGTAGCACAAGGTGGAACGATTACGTTTAAGTTGATAACAAATAACAACGTACCACTCACAGACAGCCAACTCTCAAAGTTGTACATAGAACCAATTGGTCCAAACAAACCGATCATGACCATAACAAGAGCCGGAACTGATACATATACAGCACGAATACCAACTGATTTTCCCGCAGGTTCCTACGAGGTGTCTGTTTTCGCAAAACTAAACTCGGGCACAGATATGAACTGGTATTTTAATGAGACTTTGACTGTCACTGCTGCTCCTGTAGTTGTGACACCCCCGACTGTTGTAACTCCACCTGTTGTTCCTCCTGTAGTACCACCAACAGTGCCCCCTGTGGTAACTCCACCTGTGGTTGTTCCGCCTGCAACAACAAACGGTGTGACAGATGTTGTCGTAGACATGACAGATCATAACGCTACCATCAAGTTCAAAGTAAATAAGGGAATTATGCAAGCGAAAATTAAATACAAAGATGATTTGACCGGGGTATACAAAAGCGGTGATAACGTCAGACAAGAATCTCCTCAGAGTAGTACTTATACTGCATATCTTGATGCACTAACTCCGAATACTACATATAAGTTCAATATAGAGTTGGTAGATTTCAATAATACCAAAGTGACACTTCCTACGGAATATTCATTCAAGACTGTAGCAAGGTTTATCGACTCTAATCTGTATAAACGACAAGTCGAACAGCTGAAAAACTTTACGGTTTCTGCCACGCCGGTCAACCAAACTACCAATCCGGGCTTGTATAATGTCACATGGAATAATGCTGCCGTTGATGTTTGTATATATATTGATACGAAATCAGCAAGTAAGGCGGACATGACATTTAATGCAGGAAAGTCTAATACTTGTTTTGCTGGTTCGAATCGTAGTGCCCAGATTCAAATCGTGCAACAGCCAGATGACAAAGGTTCTGCGAAGACATCCTCAGTCAAAATTGATTTAAAGGTAAAGCCGTCGCTTTCTGCAGGAAGTGGAAATTTCACTCTCCCTACTGGATTTGAGTATGCACAATTTAGTGGCACAAATAGAGAAAATGTAGTTGTCTTTGATAATTCGATATCACGAATTGTTAAGGATTTACAGCTACCCGCCGTTGGTCCTAAATTTGTGTCTGTTGATAAAACAAACGTTAAGCCTGGGGATATTGTAACGATCAAGGTCAATGAGTATGTGTACCTTTCCCCATACACTGGAAGAGAAGATATTCTTCTGATAACCAATGTGCCCAGATTTCACGATCTTTTCGCATCTGGTTACTACTATACAGTCGCGCCTGTGACTGCAATTGATACAGTGAACAGGACCATGTCATTTAAGATACCGGACATGATGTCCTATGTATACAAAAATCAGTATAATGTCGCAACAAGTAGAAGGGAATTCCATGGGGGTGACTACTACGTATCGTTAAGGTATGAAGGGGTATTGAATCCTTTGGCTCTAAAAATAAATATCCAGAAATAGATATAAAAATTATTTCTTGTAATTATCCTGTTCATGGGAGTGTTTAGCATGGCTCAAGGATGCGCATGGTAAATAAGGTTCAGCAGGTCTGAGAATCAGGGGTATAATAGCGGCACACCCTTTCAATGTCTTATAATTTTTCATAGAAAATGATAGACTCTTTATTGTGACCACTCCAAGAGCAGATAAAAAATATTCTCTCAAAAAGGCTCCTATTTGGGCGGAGCCTTTATCCGAAGATGAAATTTTACACATCTCGATATCTACAGACGATGCTCAGAAAACCGTGGCAGATGGAAAGGGTATTTGTCATATCTACAAAGAAATTGTACGAGCCACAAATGATTCAACCACGATGTATAATTTCCGTTCATGGGATATTGCCAATAGTGATTTGCTGCAATCTGCAACTATCCAAGAATATATTTTACGAGAAGGGGATCGTATTGAAATTCATCGAGCGGCTGTCATCAGGGATGGTAAGTATATAGATAAGAAAGACGATCTTAATCTTCGGGTATTGGATCATGAGGACTCATCGCAGTATGGATCATTCAAAAAAACTCAGAAACTTAACTGTATTGTAAGCGGAATCAATATCAATGATATTTTTATCTTTGAATACAGTTCGATATCTACTTTCGAAAAAGATCGTTTTTTGGACAAGAAGTATTTTAGATATTTTTGCGAGTTACCATCCGGATATTGGTTCTATAAACAATATGATTTCAAATTGATACAAGGTCGCGATGAAACGATTGTGGCGGCTGAGAAGTTTTTCCGAGATGAAAATGGTCAGAAAAAAGATGTGGTTGTGAATATGGTTGAAAAAGGACAGAATTATGTATTCAGCAGAGCCTCACTCGGTTTGGACAATAATCTGCAATATTTTGCTCCTTATATCGAAATAGCAACAAAAGCGAACTGGCCAGAAATATCAAATGCTCTGTATGGTATTTGTAAAGATGCAATGAGTGATACGACATTAAAAAATAGTGAGCTCTATAAGACGCTTCAATTAAACTCCACCAAGCTCTCAGTTAAAGAAAAAATCAAGAAAATTACAGATTTCGTACAAGAGGAAATCGTGTACTTATATGATGCAGAAGTGATGCATGGTCATATTCCACAATCGGTGCAGGTTACCCTGGAGTCTAAGTCAGGAGATTGCAAGGCCAAATCTCTTCTCGTGGTTAATCTGTTGGCGACGATTGGTGTTGAAGCCGAACTCCTCTTTGTAAATTACGATGTGAATTATTATATAAAAGACTATCTTCCTTCTCCCTTTGTCTTCAATCATGCCATTGTAAGGCTTGTATATGAAGGTCGGGAATATTTTATTGATCCAACCTGGAAGGAAAATCAGGGCTTAATTGGTTATCGTGCTGAGCCGTATTTTTCTTATTATCTTCCTCTCCGAGAAAACGCATCTCTAGCCACAAAAGTATTTCGGCCTGTATATGAATTACCAAATGTAGAAGAAAATGTTTCCATTACTCTTGCCAAAGACGAGCCTGCGAAAATAAGCATAGACTATATCTATCGTAGAGAATCCGCAGATATCGTACGCCACAATGTGAAAAGCGGTGGTAATACGCAGGTTATCGATATGCAAAATGCCCATATCGCCGACAAGCTTTCCTACGAGGAGCGAATTGATGTTAAAGCTTTTTTCAAAAATAGTTCATATACTATTGTCTCAGATGACAAAGAAAAGAATGAATTAACGGTGAGATATGAGACAGAAATTGTCGATTCGTATCGGCACATAGGGAATGTTAATCTATTTCGATATTATTACTTTGCTGACGCAGATAAGATTATCAATCACGTGCATCAAGATTACCAAATAGGCTCATTTGTGCTTTACCCCGTAAAATATCGTCTGAGTATTGTTTCTGATCTATTGTTGAACAGAAAGGACAAAATTACCAAACGCAATACGGTGATTGATAATGACTATTTCCATTTTCATAATAAGAAAAAGTTAAAGTTCAAGGAAATTATTGTTGATATGGAGTATTCGCCAAAGGTATTTGACTATATCAAGCCAGAAGATGTTGCGCTTTTGAAAAAAGATTATCAAACAATGAACGATAGCAATTTCGGGGTAGGGGCTACCTATTTAACATATGCCCAATTCCTCAGACGGTACGTATGGATTTTGATTGTCATTGTATTTATGCTTCGAGTACTATTCGGTGCTTTTGAGTGATGATTTGAGGTGTGGTATAATGTGTTCTTAGTCATATTGGATTACAAATATTTAACTATATTCACCATGAAAGCATTTTCGATTGTCGCAGTTTGTTTTACATCAGTCTCTTTCCTCTGCATTATGATGATGCTTGGAGTAGAAGATTTGGAAGCGGCGTCAGGATGGGGGATTATTCTTTCTGTATTTGCTATTCCTTATAGTATTACAATGTTGGTTTTTTCTATACGGTTGTCACATGATCATAAGTACAAAATTCATGGTGCAGAAGGACTTCTGAAACTCAGTGAATTAAGAGACAAGGGTGTACTGACAGATTCAGAATTCGATACACAGAAAAAGAAGATTCTGGGTTAATTTGAGTTACATAACATCGGTGTGTACAGAATCACATTCTTGTGATATGGTTTATTTCATGCACCAAATTGCATTACAGCTTAATACGAAGAACTGGCATCCATGTCTAAACATGGGCCTTTTCGCCTCATATTCAACAACGGATCAGAATCCGGCTTTTACTCGTTTCTCATACGCGCAGACCAATGCCGCTGTGCAAGGGAACGGGAATATCGTCGGAATTTATCCGAATAGCTGTAATTTTTTGAATACATCTCTATCTCAGTTTACATCGATTGCGCAACTAGGATTGCAATCATAATCTAGAAAAGAAATACTCTTCGAAAAACTCCAGCTGTTCAGAGCTGGAGTTTTTCTTTTCTACTTAATCATCTAAGAGAAAAAACCAATCTAGACAGCAATAGTTCTTTAATCACATTCAACCCTACACATTATTAACTTATGACATCTACAACAACTACAAATTCGCAAAGTGCACATATCAAAGCGACAGTTGATCACAATCTTCGCTGGTATACACGCCATCAGACTTTTCGTGAGCCTGTGTTTTGGGGGCCAATCCTCATCGTTGCTCATGCCAAGTTGGCGAACATGTACCTCGACCAGATTTTTTATTCGGAAATAGTGGCAGTACTCATCGTGCTGCTTCTCAATATCCGCATGGGAATCTGGGCTGACAAGATCGGGCATCTCAAGGCAATGCGTGCAGCAGAGATCATCCTCTTCACGAGCTTCCTCTGTTTTGCCTTCATGTCCGAACCTTGGCATGCATGGCTTGCCAATTGCCTTTGGGCGGTTGGTTTCGCCTGTATCGACGGTGCGGACCATTCTTATCTCCATGAGAATTTAAAAGCTGCTGATCGAGAGGCTGAGCATAATCACCAAAATATCGCTTCGACCCGTTATCGCTTTTTGCTGACTTGTTTTACGAGCTTGGCGACAGGCTTTCTTGCTGAAGTGCATATGCGGTTGCCGCTCATCATCTCAATCTTGCCTATGTGCTATTCGGTATACGCGATGTGGCAGATGAAAGAACCACCTTGTGCAGAGACGATTGCACGTAGGGCAGAGCAAAAATTGCAAAAAAGCAAAGTCGCAACCAAACGTATTTCGAAAGAGATATTTGCGGAAGCGATGGTGACGATAAAGTCGAGCCCTGCAATTTTGTGGGCTGCCGTATTCTTTGTTGTCATGATGGTGATAAATAAAATTTGGTTCTTCACATATAATGATTATTTTGCTTATGTCGGACTTCCCGTTTGGATGTTTGGCGTAATCTTTATGTTATTAAATGTCGGAGCCTATATCACTGTTTTGTTGGCCAAGCGAATCGCTCCTGAAGGAAAAGAAATGCAGCGGGGAATGCTCATCGCAGTTCTCGTTGCAGTCTGTCCACTTCTTCAGGGATTATTTCCGCTCGCTATCTTTGCATTCTTGCCGGCGCTTCAGACATTCTCGCGTACATTGGCAAAGCCGATCACCAGTCACATTATTCACAATGAATCAAAAAGTACTTCACGTGCGACGACCCAATCGGTTGTTGCATCCGTGAAAGACTTTTTCTCCATCTGCGCTTTGGCGCTTTTCGGAGTTGTGAGTAGTGTGTGGGCAATTGATCGATTGCTCATTGTGCTCGGCTTGGTTGCAATGCTCGGTGTTGTTTTTCTCTTTTTCATTTATTGTAAGTCTGCAAAGATCGATGGTATGAGGAAAGGGGAGAATGGTGTAGCTTGTGGCGATGCTGACAATGATGCGGTAGCGACTGGAGACGCTGCTGCAAAAGAGGCGACTTAGTCGTATAAACCCGTCCCGGGCAACTGGGGCGGGTTTTACTCTTGAAATTTTCATACTTTTTGCCCTTACTTAAAGCTAATAAGACCCTTGACAAGATAGTATAGTCATGCTACTATTGACAGTGCAGATAACCGCTATAACAGGCGGATTTTTTATTTGCATAAACAGTCCTTTGAAGAAAGGGAAACCAACGACAACTAACTGCATCATGAAAAAGCATCGTCGCGCCATTATCTTGGCGCTCATCGCAATCACGGGTGTTGTTGCGTTCATCTATCTCTGCAACCGCAGTGAGGAAAACGCAGCAGCGTCCCAGCCAACCGCAGCCAATGAAGTAATCATCGAGTTCAATCCGGACCCGAGCTTCAAAAACTGAACACCCCAACAGCAAGACAATCCAAAAACTACAATCCGCAATTCTGAAATCACATGAAAACATCATTCCGCACCCTCCGCACCCTCCTCACTCTTAGCTTCAGCTCTGCTGGCTTTACCGCCGCGGCGCTGCCGGACCAAATCATCACCAATCGGGCCGACGCGCAGATCTACGCCGCTTCCCACGTTCTGCGTGTCGAGCGCTCCGTCGAGTCTGTGCCCATCGGACAAGTGAAGGTCTACGACCTGAACAACAATCCGATTGAGCCATTCGTACGTCTGTCCGTGCACCAACCGGCAAGCGGCGAACGCTTACTCGCCGTTGTCATGGCGGACAAGTTCAAGTTTTCACTCCCGACTCCGAAACAGTTGGTCAGGGTCAACTACACAGCCTTTGACGCCTATGGTCCGGTCTTGGTCGCGAATAACCAGTTCGAACTCGTCGCCAGCGGCAATCCTGCCGCACCGTGGAAGATGCCGGACTGGGGTAATAAGGTTTACTTCGGTCTGGATGGCACCTTCCGATTTGAACTCGATGCGAACTTCATTAGCATCGAGATGTACAATCCGGAAACCGGCGAAGTTACGCGCGAATTTCTCATGCCGAAAGACGTCGGCGGAAAGAAAATCTTCAGCATGCCTGCTTGGTGGTTCGACCGCGATGAATATCGCAACGGTCTCACAACGATCTATGGCAACGATGAAATGCGCCAGTATGACAATGCGACAGGGAGCGTGGCTGGTATCAATCCGATCACGTTCAATCCGTCTGGAACGATCTGGAACCACTTCATGGTGTACGACAGTAATGTGCCCGTCGTGCAAAGCTATCTCGCCGTCCAAAGTTGGGGCAATACGCTGGAAAATCCGAGCTTCGAGTACCATCCCTCCGGGGCCCCTGGCAGCGAGAAGTCAATTCAACTCAATGTTCGTACCACCGAAGGCGTCAATGCTACCGGGGTGCGTATCACAGAGCAGGATATATTCGGCAATACGTCAACGTTCGATGGCACCATGCTTCAGACCCCAAACAATGGGACCATCAACGTCGGCGTCAAACCGGGCAACACCTACTACTTCCGGTTCTTCTGGCCTGATTACGTGAAAGATCGCGCGGTACGCGGTTAATCACGACGTCGTTTCATCCTTCATATCAACCTTCGCTCAAACGACTTCAGAGCAGGGAAGATACATTTTAGTACAAATTGAATTTTGAAGTCGAAACCCGTGTGCAGTAATGCCGCGGGTTTTCGTCTACCACATTTTACAATTTATCGCAATAGAAATTTTATACAAAAGCATCCACCAATGAAAATATTTTTTTCATATCGTAGCCTTTCTCCGTATCCCATAAAAACCACATCACGTCACTGTTTTTTCTAAACCAAGTGCGCTGACGTTTTGCATAGTGCCAAATTGCGTAAAATAAAGTTTCCTTGAAATCTTGCACAGAAATCTTTTTTTCCAAGAGATCTGCGATAAAAGCATATTCAAGGCCAAGTTCTCGCATGCGATCGTAGGTGAGTTTACCGGCGGCAAGTAAATCCTCAGATTCCTGTATCATGCCCTGGTCGAGGCGCTTATCAATTCGCTTTTTGATTCGGTCGTGGAGTAATTTATCTTCCATATCAAGACCGAAATAAATGACATCGTATGTATCCGAGGTCTCGACTGCGGGAATATGACCAAGTACCGTGAGAATCTCGATAGCACGGATAATGCGTCGTTTGTTTTTGAGATCGACTTTGTGAGGCTGCTCTTTATTTAAATTATAAAAAAAAGAGGTGAGTTCTTCGATCGATTTCTCCTCTAATTCAGCCCGCAATTTTTCATTTGGAGGGACTTCTGGTAAGGAAATATCGTGTACGAGATTATCGATATAAAGGCCGGTACCACCACAAATGATCGGCAAATTGCCACGGGCGACTATTTCTCCGATACACTTTTGCGCCTGTTTTTTATAGTCGACGACCGTGTATTTTTGTAAAGGATGCACAACGTCGAGCATGTGATGCTTCACACCTTTCATTTCTGATTCAGTGATTTTGCCAGTTCCGAGGTTGAGGTCTGTATAAATTTGGCGGGAGTCTGCGGAAATAATTTCGCAGGTGATTTGCTTTGTTTTTTGAATATATAAAGAGAGGTCGACGGCGAGGTCGCTTTTGCCTGTGGCCGTGGGGCCGAGGATTACGATGAGTTTGGGTTTTACGTTTTCCATAATTTAAGAGAAAGAGACTTGGTCAGGCGTCAAAATTGTATTCACAATTTCGCGCCCGACCCGGCCTCCCGAGTTGCACTTCGCCGAAAGAGGGTGTTGCCAATTAGCATATATATTTGCGGCTCAATGCGCAACTCGGTCCGGCTTTCAAGTCTCTCGATTCAGCCAAATACAAAACCTAGGCATTAGAGCCTAGGTTTTGTATTTGGTGCCGGAGGAGAGACTTGAACTCTCATGAGGTTGCCCTCGCACGATTTTGAGTCGTGAGCGTCTACCATTCCGCCACTCCGGCATATCCTTATAGAATGTGTTGCTATAGTACTACGAGTTTTGAATAATTTCAATTTTATCTCATCGATTGCGAAAGGTCCTTCCTGGTGTATCATTCTTCGAGAATTAGATGTTTTACATCCGGTTCTACACTCATCTTTTCTCAGATTCATCCAAACCACCCACCGACAACCTGCCAAAACCTATGACTCGCTTATGCCGGGACCTGGCAGAGACATGTCGATTGAGGTCCTGCCGTGATGTGCGCTCGATAAAGGGGCCGGGACTTTAGTGGACCGTGAGGTCCCGGGTCTCGGCCTTTTCGATTTTTATATTTATATAAAAACTTAATACATGAGCTTTTTGCTATTCACACCTTATCTACAATTTATATACAACCTACGCGTATTTTGAGCAAAAACCTAAAACATTTGAAAAAAAGATATGTTAGAATATGCCTCATGAATCCAAGTAATAATCAGGTTCCAAATCCTTCAGATCAGAATATTTCTGTTGATAATAATTCGACTCGACCTTTAGAAGATGTGCAGAATGTTCCCCCGATCCCAGTCCCAACCACAGCTTTGAACACGGCTCCAAATACAATACCTTCATCACTCACCGAAGATATCCTAAACATCACTCTCAAAAAAGATGTGGCAGAAGACGCGCTCAAGAAATCTAAGTATTTTAACGATTCAATTTTTTGGGTGGAAGTAGAAAAGATAGTGCCAAATCCATATCAGCCTCGCCGAGAATTCGATACGCATGCCTTGCGGGATCTTGCTGATTCCATCCGGATGTATGGTCTACTGCAGCCTTTGACAGTGACTCGTCGAGAAATAATAAAAGAAGACGGGGGACTAGCCGTGCAATATGAATTGATCTCCGGAGAGAGACGTTTGCGTGCATCAAGACTTGCAGGACTAGCACAGGTTCCGGTCATCATCCGTGCCGGAGACGAAGATCCTCGCGTCAAATTGGAATTGGCAATTATCGAAAACTTGCAACGAGAAGATTTAACCCCTGTTGATCGAGCGCGGTCTTTTGAAAGACTTGCGAATGAATTCCACATGACCCATCAGCAAATTGCTGACAAGATGGGCAAAAGTCGTGAGTTCGTAAGCAATAGCATGCGTATTCTCGCTTTGCCAGAGGAAATGATTACGGCATTAAATGAAAAGAAAATTACAGAAGGACATACACGCCCGCTCTTAATGCTCACTGAACGCCCTGCAGAACAGGCAGTTCTATTTAAAGAAATGCTTTTCAGAAAAATGACGGTTCGAGAGGCAGAAAAGATCGCACGAAATGTTGCGATAGATAGACGACGAAAATTGGATCAGACTCCAGAACTTAAAGATCTCGAGCGGCAATTAAATGAGGCTCTGGGTACCCGCGTAATGGTAGAAAAAAGAGATAAGGGTGGAAAGATCGTCATTGATTTCTTTGAAGTTGAAGATGTTCAGCATATTTTGGATATGATCAGTCAACAACATAAACTATTGAATGAAAGAACTGCAGAGACCATTCAGCATGTCAAAGATGCGGCTCCAGTGGTGGATAAATTATCTGGTGCACATGCATATGGCTCTGTAGCAGATATGATGGATCAGCTTTCTCTGGCTACTCCTCTGGAATCCGCTTCTGCAGAAAAAGCGGTTGAGGCTGGGAATGATGTGCCTGGTATGGACCAAGCAGTAGATGATTCAACGGCTGCAGATCAAAAAGAAGATGAGAGTTTGTATTCGGTGAAGGATTTTAATATTTAATACGATTTTAGTCTCGTTGTCATATTTTATTAAATGAAAAAAGAAGTGCTTATTCTAGCAAGAGATGGTTTTCCTCTGCATGGAATATTGAGAGAGCCGATCCAAAATACCGTGGATGGTTCCATTAGACCAATTCGGGGTATTATTCTCATTTGCTCTGGCTGGGGATTGCATCAGAGTATGTATACGCAGTTTGCAGAATTTTTCACAGAAAACGGATTTATTACACTTACTTTTGATTATCGTGGAGTCGGTAAGTCACAAGGAACAAAAGATCACAGGTTGCTCGTCGATGCCCCGATGAGGCACTGTGGTGAGCTCGATATGCCCGCTGTTTTAGATTGGCTCATGGCTCATTATCCTCATTCGCCCAAGATTTTGATGGCTCATAGCTTGGGTGGGCAAGTAATTGGCCTGATGGATAATTGCGATAAATTGGATCGAATCTATACCGTTGGCACAGCAACTGGATACTTTAAAGATCTCTCACGGCCATTCAATTGGCTCTTGCCGCATGTTTTATTTAGAATTGTTCCGCTATATGTTTTTGTATATCGATATATTCCTTTTATGAAAAAAATCATGAATCGGTATGCAGTTTCGGCTAATGCGGTGATTGAGTGGAGGGATTGGTGTGGCGACCCAAATTATTTTGCCCCACAATTTGGTATAACCATGCATTCACTTCATTACGATAAAATTCATGTACCATTTATCGCTATCCGTGTAGAAGATGATCCTTATGCGAATGCGGTGACAACTCCGAAATTACATCAGCATTATTCAAATGCCAAAATCAGAGATTATCCCATTTCTCTGAAAGATATAGGTGTGCGGAAAATCGGACATACAGGTTTCTTTTCCGGAAAATTCAAAAATAGCTTATGGAGGTTGATTCTCGAGGACTTAAAAAATTCGGGGATATAAATTTAATTACTCCTCCTTAGCTTTTTTCTTCCAACCTCCACGTCTTCCAACCTTCTTTTCTTCTGCAAAGATTTCTAGAGCTCGCTCAAATGTCACTTCGTATACATCATCAGTTTTAAGGGAACGAAAATCTCCGTCGTGCACAACATACGGACCGAAACGTCCTTTATTGGCAGAAATATCTTTACCTGTAACAGGGTGTTTGCCGAGAACACGAGGGAGTGAAAGGTAGTGTAAAGCCTCTTCGAGGGAAACTGCAGTAGGATCTTTTTCTTTTGGAATGCTTGCCATTTTTGGCTTCGGGTTTGTTTTTTTATCCTTTTCACCAAGCTGTACATATGGACCAAAGCGACCGACTTTTACGAAAATAGGCAAATTGGTTGTGGGATCAGTTGCGATCGGCTCATCACCTTTGATTTCTAATCCTTCGAGTGTTAGTGCTCCCATACAGTCTGGATATTTTGCACATGATAGGAATTTTCCTGTGCGCCCAAGTTTGATAACCATAGAACTTCCGCATGTTGGACATTTAAATTTCGCATCAGCTTCACCGAGGGTTGTGGCTTTATCTAATTTTTCTTTTTCCTTGATATCTTTATGCAAAGGCTTGTATACTCCATCAATTGTCTCTACATATTCTGCTTTGCCGATTGCAATATCATCGAGCCGGTCTTCCATTTGTGCGGTAAAATCATCGCTAATATATTTAGCAAAATGTTCTTCGAGGAAAGAGCTCACTACATCTCCGGTATCGGTAGGCATCAATGCCTTATTAACTTTTTCGACATAACCGCGCTCTTCGATGGTTCGAATAATGCTTGCGTACGTTGAAGGACGGCCAATGCCTCTTTTTTCCAATTCTTTAATCAAACCCGCTTCTGTATAGCGACTTGGTGGTTCAGTAAACTTTTCTACAGATACAAGGTCGAGTAAATCAAGAGGGGTTTTGGGAGGAAGTTGTGGCAAGATGACATCATCGCCGGCAGAATCTGGATCGGCTTTGAGCCAACCATCAAAAAGGATACGAGAACCGGTGACTGTAAATTCTGGAACTTTTGATTCTTTGGCTCCGGCTGTGGTCAAGGCCTCTGCGGTAATTTTGGTACGGCTGATTTTTGCATCGGTCATTTGTGATGCCAGAACACGGTTGCGGATAAGTCGATAGAGCTTCTTTTCATCATCGTTGTTTCCAGCAATTTCCTCTGCTAAATGTGTAGGGCGAATAGCTTCGTGTGCTTCCTGAGCGTTTTTTGATTTTGTCTTAAAATGTCGAGTCTCAGAATAATTTGCACCATATATAGAAGTAACAACACGCTTGGCTTCTGCAAGTGCGCTTTCACCTAAAGTTGTGCTATCTGTTCGCATGTATGTGATATGTCCAGCTTCATACAATTTCTGGGCAATCATCATAGTTCTAGAAGGGCTGAAACCCAAACGAGTGCTTGCGCCCTGCTGTAAAGTTGAAGTGATGAATGGGGCTTTTGGACTTCTTTTTACTTCGGTTTCCTCAATGCCAACAACCTGCCACTTAGATTTCTTGCCGATCTCCAAAATTTCGTCGGCGCGTTTCTGGTTATCTGGCTGATCAATACACTCCATTTTCAAACCATGCTTCTTGCCGGAAGAGTTTGCTCCAAAATCTGCGGTTAAAACAAAATATTGCACTGGGATAAATGCGCGGATCTCTCTTTCTCTTTCCATTAATATACGGAGGGCGGGGGATTGTACACGTCCCGCAGAAAGACCGTATCGTACTTTTTTCCAAATAAGACCAGAGAGGTCATAGCCTACAAGTCTGTCGAGGACTCGCCGCGCCTCCTGAGCTTTTCGGAGATTATCATCGATTTCTCGTGGGGCAGCGATCGCTTCGAGAACGGCTTCTTTTGTGATTTCCCGATAGGTAATGCGCTTGGAATTTTTGAGATGTGTTGCTTCACGAATATGCCAAGCGATTGCTTCTCCTTCTCGGTCGGGGTCAGTCGCGAGTAGTACTATAGAAGCATTTTCTGCAAGATCTTTGATCTCGGTAATTACCTTTTGTTTACCTGGAGAGATAATGTATTTGGGTACATAGCCGTGTTCGATATCAACCGCATCTTTATTAGATTTAGGAAGGTCTCGCACATGACCGATTGACGCGACGACACGATATTCATTGCCAAGATATTTAGAAATAGTTTTAGCCTTTGAGGGCGACTCAACGACGAGAAGAATATAGTTGCCGTGCTTTTTTGCACCAGCAACTTTTTTCTTTTTTGGTTTAATCGATTCGGCTGAAACCGTAGTCATTGAGAGAGTATTGCATAATTTTTATAACCGCACAATTTTTCCATATTTTTCTATAATAAAACCTTTTACTTCTAATGTTGTGATGAGTACCTGTAATTTCTGAATTTCATATCCTGTTTTAATCAGTAAATCATTGCGATCCAGAGGTTCATATAATAGTGCGTCTATAATCATTCTCTCCTCTGTTGTACAGCGCGAATATCTTTCATTTATATGCGCTTCGTCGTGGAGGGTGCTTTGTCTGGCCAGGCTTTCATCGTCTGTTCCAAGTTCCAGGACTTCTAAGATATCTGAAGGGTGGGTAAGAGGAATGGCGCCGTGCTGGATGAGTGATAGTGGGCCACCTGATAATTCTGAGAATATAGACCCTGGGATACATATAATATCGCGATTAAAATCGAGCCCTAGTCGAGCTGTTATGAGAGTGCCTGATTTCTTACCTCCTTCGACGATAATGATTGCTTTAGCCAAACCAGCCATAATTCGATTGCGCACAGGAAACCTCCATTTATCCGCTCGTGTGCCAGGCGGGTATTCGGAAATGAGTAAGCCGGATTTATTCAGGATAATATGAGCAAGACTTATGTTTTCTCTGGGGTATATTGAATTGTCATTTATACCCGATCCCAAAACCGCAATACAGGCTAAATCTTTTTCGACAGCATATTGCAAGGCAAGGGTGTCGATGCCGGTCGCTAATCCAGAAATGATGATTGGATTATATGGGGCAAGATAGCCAATCAGAGATTTCACTACAGATTCACCGTATTGGGTATGTTTGCGGGATCCTATAATACAAACCATAAGACGCTTAGAATTTAATAATTCAGCGTTACCTCTTATAAATAGTGTGTCTGGTGGCTGCGGAATTTCATTGAGCAGACATCTGTATCTCTTTACATATATTTGCTCGACAGGAAATGCATCGCCCCCGGCCTTGTCATCAGATTGGTTGTGACCTGTATTCTTTATCATGATTGGCGCAATCCTAGCTCATTTGATATTATGAAAAGATCAAGTTATCCTCAAATAACTCTGAATTTTAGATCAAATCCTAATGGCCCAATATTAAGGCCCTACATCCCATGTTAGACATCAAATTTATCCGAGAAAACAAAGAACTTGTCCAGGCTGGTGCTCTAAAAAAGCATCTCGATTTCAATGTTGAAGAGCTTTTGACTATCGATGATAAGAGACGTGCGCTCCTCACCTCTGTCGAAGAAAAAAAAGCCAAGCAAAATGAGACCAGCAAATTGATTACTTCTACATCCGATATGACACAACGTCAGAGCTTTATTCTGGATATGCAGATGCTCAAGGAAGGTATGAAGGCCGAAGAAGAGCAGCTTACAGAAGTGATGAAGGATTGGCAGAGATTGATGCTTGCTGTACCAAATATTCCAGATATTTCAGTTCCAGAGGGGGCAGGAGATGAAGAAAACCAGGAAGTAAAAGTTTGGGGTGATAAAAAAGAATTTGATTTTCAACTCAAAAGCCACATCGAAATTATGGAGGCATTGGATATTGCTGATTTTGAAAAAGGAGCGGAGGTTGCTGGCTTTCGTGGATTTTTTCTCAAAAACGGTGGTGCCGAACTCTGTTTCGCAATCTGGCAATATGCGAAAGATTTTTGGATGAAAAAGGGTTTTCAGTTTATGATCGTACCCTCACTTGTGCGTAAACAAACTTTGATGGGTACAGGATATTTGCCAGGTGGTGAGGAGGATCTATACAAGACACAGGACGAGGACTATCTCGCGGGTACCGGCGAAGTGGCCGCCATGAGTTATTTTGCCGATACTGTCATCGAACCGCATAAATTTCCAATCAAGGTCTTAGCCTTCTCTCCATGCTTCCGTCGCGAAGCTGGAAGTCATAGTAAGGATGTAAAAGGCCTTATTCGCGTTCATGAATTTTTTAAGCTTGAGCAAATTGTTATCTGCGAAGCTAATCATGAAGAAAGCGTAAAATATCACGAGGAGATTAATCGCAATACAGAAGAATTTATTGAATCGCTCCAGATTCCATATCACACTGTAGTAAATTGTGGTGGCGATCTCGGACTCGGCCAAGTCAAAAAATATGATATTGAACTCTGGGTTCCGGGAGAAAATAAATATCGCGAAATCAGTTCCGCTTCTTATTTCCATGATTTCCAGACGCGCCGACTCAATATCAAGTATCGAGACGAAGGTGACAAACTCCGATTTGCCCATTCATTAAACTGCACCGCAATTCCAACTCCGCGCATCCTCGTATCTCTCACTGAAAATTATCAACAGGCTGATGGATCAATCCAGATCCCAGAAGCACTTCGCCCATACATGGGAGGAAAAGAATTCATCAAATAATTTTTCACATGATCAAGCGCCGACAGGCAAGGCATGTTAGAAGTTTCCTCGACTCGAGCAAGTTGCGCAAAAAACGCCGTCGCCGACAGCTCGTTCGTCGCATCTTTGTTTATGTTTTCAGCGTCCTATTCTTGATAGGTCTTATTTGCTTATTTAGAGCCCCCTGGTTTCAACTCAAAAATATTTCGATCGAGGGCAACCAGCACATTGTTGCCACTGATATCGAGCAGAAAATTAGAACTGAAATCATGGCGCATAAACCACTTTTTGGGTTAGTGCAGCCGACGAGTAGTTTATTTATTGATAATGGTAATCTTGAAAACATACTCCGTGCTGATTTTTTACGCATCAAAGATGTTGACGTACACGTTTCACTCACAGGTCATGTCAAAGTCAAAATAGAAGAAAGGCAAGTTTTCGGAAATTGGTGCCAAGAAATCAATTGTTATGAAATGGATGAGAACGGCCTACTTTTTGATATTACTCAGAGTACAGATGTGGCCACAACTTCATCAACTTCTACCTCTACCTATCTGGCAACAACGAGCGAATTAATTTTCAAAGGTTTTTTGAACGAAGTGCGTATCGGCTCGCAATTTCTTGATACAGAAATGCTGGTCAAAATCGTTGAGTTAGCGAATTTTTTAGAAGGAAAGAAAATGCCTACCGAATATATAAGTTGTCAGACAGATTTGATTTGTATTATGGCGTTGAGTCAGAATCGAAAGGTGATTATTGATATTACACAGGACATGAAGCAGGTCTCTGGCCGCCTTGGAGTTGCTTTGGAGAGTAAGCCCCTGATTGATTTAAAGTTTGCTTATATTGATACACGGTTTGGAAATAAGCTTTTTTATAAGATTAAAGAGACTGAACCAGTGATAGAGGATGTTAGCGCAGACGAGGAAGGTTTTGCTTCTACATCGAATGAAGGTACTGAGGGTCAAACGCAATAGGCTGAGCAGCTAAGTCATGATTGCTGAAGAGGCGCTTCTGCTAGCCACGAGGCTTTTTTTCTCATATAATAACTCGCATGAATAATGAAGAGCAGACGAATGGCCAAGACCCTCTAAATACGGCCAATAATAGCCCTCGATTTGCACATCTCGGTTCTCCTCGAGACCACGAAGATCAAGAGACCATAGGGAATATCCAGGCAAGTGAAAATGTCTATGACCCGCGTATTCAATATATCAAAGACCTAAACGCACCGAAGCCAAAGCGACCGTCTTATAGTTTCAAGCTCATTAAAACTGGGATCAGAAATCCTACACCCATAACTTATATGATCTGGGGTGCAGTAATCGTCATCCTTATTGTCTCTGTTATTGCTTCAGCTACACAAGGATTTCTTTTGGTAAAAGATAGGATTTTTCAGAGTGACGGAAACCAAATTGCGCAAACAAATAATAGTACTGGTTCTGGGGCAGATGAATCAGAGCCGCTCGGATCAGACGATGGTAAGAGTACATCTGTCGAAGAATTAAATTTCGTACCCATGTACAAGGTAGCCAATATTGACCAACTTGGAAAATTGAATGTAACAGCGCAGGGGTATTATGTCGCTGATGTTCAATCTGGAGAAAGAGTCATGTCAAAAAACGGATCGACCGCATATCCAATAGCCTCCGTTTCAAAATTAATGACTGCACTGATCGCATATGAAAAAATGGATTTGCAAAAAGTGGTAGTGGTTTCTCGAGATTCTTATGGTGCATATGGTGCTCAAGGTGAATTAGTTCCCGGGGAAAGAATCAAACTCGGCGATTTAATGTATCCAGTCCTGATGGAATCAAGTAATGATGGGGCAGAAGTAATCGCAGAATCGTATGGTCGTCCTGAATTTATGGCAGAGATGAACAAGAAGGCTGCTCTACTAGGCATGACTGATACATATTATGAAGATCCTAGTGGGCTTAATGCCAAGAATGTTTCAAGCTCTGAGGATTTGTTTAAACTCGTTAAATATATAAAGGAGCATGCACCGATTTTATATGACATGACACGTGTACGTGAATTCGCAATTCTCAAACATAAATGGTTCAACAAAAATCGCTTCCTGAACTCTCCTCTTTTCCTCGGAGGGAAAAATGGTTATATCGACGAAAGTCTTTGGACAACAGCTTCTTTGTTTGAAGTTACTTTAGCTAAAGGTGGAAAACGACAAATTGCGATTGTTTTATTGAGAAGCCAAAATCGTGAAGGTGATGCCATGACACTCATCAAATTCTTGGAGAAGAATGTGTATTTTACTGAGACTGGAAGTTTTTAAAGGGTAAAAGAAAAGCGCGGCCGTTTCCGGTTGCGCGCAAATCTGTCAGCTGGCTGAAGCCAGCTCCGTTCAGGCTGTACTTTGCCCAAGTCTGCGACGTTGCCATCGTCGGCGCAAGATGAGCAATAGGCCAATGATTGGCAGAATCGCCAGAGAGCCGAGGGAAAAGTACAGAGCCAAGACCCAGGCGCCGGCTTTTATACCTGCGATACTCCGTTGGTACTCGTTGTGCTGCACTGCGCGTCGGTGGTCCAGATCTTCCAGGTCTACAAATGCTTGTGCCACGATGGTTGGGACAAGGTATTCAGAGTCCTGGCTAATCATCGGCGTCGTGATCGAGAACCTCATCATCATTTCCGGCAATGGGACTCGATCTGCATAGCTTGTCGAGTCAGCACCTAGCGTCATAAGTGCCAATGATGCAGCCCAGACATCCAATGCCTTAAATTTTTTCCCGGTCAAGGGATGGATTTGCGGGTCAATCGAAAGTCTGATTTTTTCGTTGGACAAATTGATGCTTGTGGTGATGGCTCCGGCGGAATTTTCAAGCTCCACCCAGATGATGATGTCGGCACTTTCTTCTCTGCTGAAGATTGTGAAGGCGATTCTTGGAACGAGATCGGCCATCTTGGTCTGGTCGGCATAGATTCCCAGCTCGAGGTGGGTTTCAATGGTTCCTGGTACTGGTTCCTTGCTTGAGATGGTGATAAGTCCTTTCCCGGTTTCATCGAGTAGTGGATGAGTTGTCTTACCCATCTTTTGGAGGCGAGCGATTCGCTCGACAATGAGTTCGTGGTTCTCAATAATTTTTTCGACGAAGGCAAAAACAACCTTCGAGGGTTCTTTTTTGCCATTCACGTATTCAGCGAGGAGTGAAGGGTCGGTGTTTTGTATGAATGCGGGGTGGTTGGAGCTATTTGCGCCAATTATGAGCGCTTGGGAATTCTTTGCAACGAATAAGAGCAGGAGTGCGGTAAAAACCGCAAGGAATGTCGGATATGTTTTCATGTCAGCGTGTTGGGGTTTCTGGGTTGTGTTGTCAGTGTTCTGAAGGCTAGATCGTCTTGGGATCTACAGACAAAGGTCTGCATAAAGCATGTTCCTCTTTTATTCAGGCGTCAAGGAAAAACTGTGATTTGCGGTGGATTATGTTTGTTTTTTTTAAACTAGCCAGAGTGCTATTTTGGCTATATACTATATATGTGATCTTTGACAGATCGTCTCTCCTCACGGAAGCGCTTTGTTAAAGCCAACTCCCATTTCCAAAATTTCAGTTTGAAATCAGCAAGAACAAAAAGCGCTCCACTCTGGGCGCTTTTTATGTTGAAAATTCTGCCTGTGTCCCAGTGTCCTGCGGTTGAAAGTTCTTCTCTGGGGAGAGAGGAGTTGGCAATAAGCTGACCGCGTATGCGACTCGTCATCGCATGTGGAATCTCTTTCCCATAATTTCCACATCCATATGTTCAAAGCCATTGGATTCGTTATCATGCTCATTGCCATTAGGTTGATGATGTCTGGACCATTTCATGCGTTCGAGCAGGCGGCCATCAAGTTCTTTGGTTTTGCGGAAACTATTTTTGATCACCCGGTCACTTCTGTCGTGGATGATCTACAACAGATGCAAACTGCCGGGATCAGCTATATCCCAAAACCCGCTCCATTACCGGAGCAGTACAGATAAATAATCTGTAGTTGGCGCGATGCGCCAAAGTCCGTAACCCTCGCAATCATCGCGGGGGTTTTCTGTATCTATGAAAATTCCGGACGGAATGTTCATAATTAAACAGAAGGGGTATTCGCAACGGGTCTCCTATTATGATATTGTGGTTTTCATGACTTCTTTTTCTATAGAAAAAAATTCAAATATTCAAAGGTTGACCGAAACCTATCCACTTATGCGTGTCGGTATTTTGTCTACTCCACATGGTGATATTCATACACCTGCTTTTGTAACCGTTGGGACGAAATCTACTGTCAAGGGATTGACACCTGAGATGATTGCGGACACTGGCGCTGAAGTGGTGCTTGCGAATACTTATCATCTATATCTCCAGCCAGGCGAAGCTTTGGTAAAGAGCGCTGGGGGTTTAGGCGCATTTATGAACTGGTCTGGTCCGACAATGACAGATTCTGGTGGATTTCAAGCTTTTTCGCTTGGTGCTGCACTGGGCAAAAATATTTCTAAATTAATCAAGAATGGAAAAGACGGAGCAAAGAATGAATTCGGAGAAATTATGATGCCAGAAGTTTCTGAAACAGGAAAGAAAATTCGCTTGAGTGAAGGGGTTCCGGAAGAAGCTATGATTCCGGCAAAAATTGATGCAAATGGTGTGATGTTCCGTTCGATTATCGACGGTAGCTCACATTATTTCACTCCGCAAAAATCGATCCAGATCCAGCATGATCTCGGTGCTGATATTATTTTCGCTTTCGATGAATGCACTTCGCCCCATGAGCCGTTGCGATACCAACAAGAAGCACTTGATCGTACACATCGCTGGGCAAAAGAATGTCTGGAATATCATCATTCCGTGACGGAGCAAGCTGCAAAGCAAGGGTTGTTTGCGGTTGTGCAAGGTGGTCGCCACGAGGAACTGCGGAAAGAGAGCGCAAAAATCTTGGCTGAAATGGTTGCAAGTAACGGTGCTGGATTTGATGGTTTCGGCATAGGAGGATCTTTTGCAAAAGAAGATATGTCTACTGCTGTTAAGTGGGTAAATGAAATTTTGCCAGAAGATAAACCTCGGCATTTGCTCGGGATAGGGGAGCCGGAAGATATTTTCATGGCGATCGAAAATGGCTGTGATACATTCGACTGTGTATTACCGACTCGCAATGGCCGAACAGGCACCCTTTTTACTTCTCATGGAAAAATAAATATTACGAATACTAAATATCGCCAGGATTTGTCTGTACTTGATGATACATACGTAGCGCCATCGATGAAAAATTATACAAAAGCTTATGTGAGCCACCTTTTTCATGCAAAAGAAATGCTCGGACCCATGCTCGCCTCTGTGCACAATCTGTATTTTTTGATAGAGCTTACAAAGCGAATTCGACAATCGATTATTGATGGGAAATATAAGGAATTCAAGAATGGGTTTTTGGAAAAATATACTGCTTAATCCACAGCCTCTGTGCCAGGCTTTTAAATAAAGGTTTCTTGATGTTTTCTTCATCAAAATTTCACCTCTGTCCAGGTATACTGTTGCCATTAATAAAATTAATATAGATGTACATATGGCAAAAAGGAAAAATGAGCAGATAACAAAAGAGCAACTAGAGGCCATTCTGGACGACAGAATTAGTCAGTCCGAAAGAAATTTTGGAGCCCTTATCGAAGAACAAAATGATAAAATTCAAATCATCTCTGAAACCGTTTTGGGAATGAATGAGAAAATGGACAGGAGAGAAAAGGAATACGATGAATACAAGCAAAAGCAAGACCAAATTAATAATGCAACCTGGTTTAGATTTAAAAGATTGGAAAACAGAATCTTTGACGAAGGTGATTCAGAAAAGTAAGATATAACCAATGCTAGAAGCCCGTACATTTTTAAACCAGCTTGATATGGCTGCAAAAACCCTTCGGGATCTGAAGGCGGATTTCAGAGGCGAATATCAAATTCACGATATTATTTATAAATCTAGAGGGGGAGAAAGTTTGAATGAGATTTTTTTGCGACTTAGACATGTTACTAAAAATATTTGGGGCGACAAGGCTTTCATCGTTGCGATAAAGAAGACCGAGCTTAAGGCTATCGGCAAGAATTCGATCATCCCAATAAAAGAACAATTTGATACAAAAGAAGAAGCTGAAAAGTTTATTGTGGAAAATTATGCAGACCACTTTGAATATGATTTTGAATTTGATCGTACTGGCTGGCAATATGATTTAGGAAAAGACCAGGTAGATCTTGAGGATATAGAGGGTGTGCTTTCAGTTGAATGCAAGTCTGAAACAGAAGAGGGTTTGCAAAAGTTGGTTGAATCATTCGGATACGATAAAGAAGACTGTATCGAGGGTCCATCTGTTGTGGCGATAAAAGAATTTTTGAAGAGGTAGGGAAGGCGACC
>DALYDD010000010.1:0-23861 GCA_031973395.1 Minisyncoccota bacterium
TTCAACAAGCCTCCATGTCTCATTTGGTTTGCCGCGTCGCACCCTGGTATAGGTAACATCAAGTGTTACCACAGTGATGGTCCGTAACAGGCGGCTGCCATCCTTTTCCAAGACAGCTTCGCCCCCATTTACCTCCGTAAGTAGGTGCTGCAAGGTCTTGGCATGGCCAGTACCCCACGTCCTAACTGATATTCCATGGGCCTCTAGAAGGGCCCGAAGTTCTTCCATGGTCATTTCTGGCATGGTCTTGGGTCTCCTTTCTATTGGTTGACTATTTACCTTGTAATACCAGAAATACCTCAACTTGTCTAATAGAAACTTAATCAGAGTCCGAGGTGATATACTTTTTTATATAAATAATTACAAAGACTATGACCCACGTACCACCAGAAGAATTGAATAACGATGTCTATGCAAAGGTAAAAGTTGGCGGAGTTTATAAACATTTCAAAGGCACTGAATATAAGGTCTTGACGATCGCAAGAGATAGCGAGGATGTACACACAATTCTAGTCATTTATCAGGAACTAAATTTGATCGGCACAACCGATAAAGTCTGGGCGCGACCCATTGATATGTTTATCGAGGAAATCACTAGGGATGGCAAACCATTCCAGAGATTTGAATTGATTGGTTAAATAAGATGCAAAAAACTCCGAAATGTATTCCGATTCTGAATTTCTGAAAATACTGTGGAAATATCACAAGGCTCATCGCCGCGATCTACCTTGGCGTAATACACATGATCCATATCGGATTTTGGTTTCTGAGATGATGCTGCAACAGACACAGGTCAGTCGTGTATTAATTAAATATAAAGAATTCCTCAAAGCCTTCCCCACCCTCAAGGCCCTGGCAAAAGCGCCAATAACCGATGTACTCAAACTTTGGAAAGGTCTGGGCTATAACCGTCGTGCATTTTTTCTAAAAAGAATCGCTGACGAGGTCGCCGTTGTGCATGCGGGAAAGTTTCCAAAACAATATACAGAGATGCTCAAACTCCCAGGCATTGGCCAATCTACCGCCGGTGCTATCAGCGTCTTTTCTTTCAATCAAAAAATTGCGTTCCTGGAAACAAATATCCGAGCTGTATATATGTATTTCTTTTTTAAGAAGAAAATCTCTGTGACAGATGCCGAGATCCGGGCAAAGCTTGAAGAAACTCTTTCTCAAATCCCTACGGCAAAAGTGCGAGAATTTTATTACACCCTCTATGACTATGGCTCCATGCTCAAATCTAAATTAGGTAAAGAGCGACAAAAATTGCATGCCCAGCATAAAGGATATAAGACGCAAAGCTCATTTATAGGATCAAACAGGCAACTCCGTGCCATCATCTTGCAATATATGGTAGAGGTACACCCACGACCCGTCACGTTTCAACAAATTTCAAAACATATTTCGCAATTGATTAAAGATAGGAAGATTAGATTTGAAGATTCGGCAGAAACTAAAAAGCTGACCAAGGTCCTGGTCAGTCATATGCAGAAAGAAAAACAGATTTCTTATGATACAAAGAAAAAGGTTTGGGCGATTATCACCGGTTGATCGTAAACGACTGATTATGTTTGATATATAATAGATATTATGCAGACAAGACTATCTATATTTTTAAAATTGCTTGCAATATATCTGTGGTTCTACATCCCTGTTTTTGTTCTCTCATTTGCCCAAGTACGCACTACAGCATGGGGAGAGTTTTTCGTTCGCGAGGCGCAAATCACTAACTGGGAGTTTGAATTATTATTTGTACTCATTTTTGCAGTGTGGGCATATTTTATATGGAAAACTTCTCATAATCCCACCCAAAACACTTTCTTTATTGATTTTACAATATGGGCAACCATCGCTCACATTATCGGTATGGTTATTATAGGTTTTGTCCACACATCTGATTTGGGTCATATGCTAAAAGATGCTGTAGTGCCATTGATTTTAATATGCCCAATTATTTATTTTCGATTTACACACCCTGATTCTGGGCCATCTACTAGCAAGCCCTTGAGCGGCAGTATATAATAGAATCCATGCTCCGCACTTCAGCAATAAATCTTGTCCTAAAAGTTGGTATCTCGGCTGCGTCTCTTGGTTTCGCCCTTCTTTCTTTTCTCAAAGGGACCGAGATTGTCGCATATTTCCCACGCTTTATCACGTATATTTTTGGAGAAACCGTCAGCCTCATCCTCGGTGCACTGATTGCAGTTGTCATGACGGTCTGGCTCATGTCTAGGCGGCATAAATTCGCCGCAGCATTCACTTATACTATCCTCATCGGCCTTGGCATGCTTTTCAATTTGACATCACTTACTTTCATCTCGATCACATGGCCACTCTTTTGTATGTCCCTCGCGCTCACCATCAGATATTATCCTCGCGTACGTGTTATTTTTAGAAGAAAAGACGGTGGTCAATTCATGAAAATAATCCCTGCCGCTCCAGAAGAAGAGGATGAAGGAGACGATGAGACACCGCACGCTCCACATATATCTAGAACATCACATACCCAAAAATCTGAGGAAAAAGTCGAATATGGAGCAGAAGAACCTTTCCTCGAAGATCGAAAAGATAATGATATCGCCAACAAATATCCCGTACAAAATTCATCGCCACTTGCCGACACTTTTAAAATCGATATCGAAGAAGAACAATTGAATGCAATGGACGCCCTTGGACCAGAGCCTTTGGGTGCAGAAGTTTCAGATTCGGAACTACTCGCTAATGCCTCAGTATCAAAACCAGCGATTCCAGTTTCAGAAGAAGTCGCACCGAAACCAAAAGCAAAAAAGGTTAAAAGGACCCATCTCAAAACTGAACACTCTCCTTTGGCAGAAGCCTTGCAAGCAGCACATATTTCAGTAGAGCCTAGGATGATTGGAAAAAAGGCGGCGGAAAAAGAGCTTGCTGAACCTGAAATTTCTATCGAAACCCCCATAGATGAAAATCCGCGTATTGCTCAAAAGCGCAGAAAAGCTCGCGCATCGAAAAAGTCAGAAGTAGAGGTACAATAGGAGTCAGCCCTCAGGCTGATTTTTATCTATGTTTTCCGACATTCCCCTATCCCAATATTTTCATCTAAAAACCGACCAGTCGCGCGCTCTTAAATTGCTCGGCCTGCGCACTATCGGAGATCTTTTATATTATTTTCCAAAGAAATATATTCAAAATAGTGATGCGGTGCAAATTGACCATGTCGACTCTTTGAAAAACGAACAGATTGTTTTCGGACAAATTAGTAATTTAAAAATAGGCAGAACATTTAAAGGCAAACTGCCAATGGCTACTGCCACACTTAAAGACGATACTGGTACGGTGAAATTGATGTGGATACGCCAGCCATATATCGCGAAACTGATCCAAGAAGACAGCCTGGTCAAAATCGTGGGCAAAGTAAGTGAGAAGAACGGAATCAGAACTTTTATTAACCCTCGCATCGAGTCTATCGGCGTCATCCCTGAGCACGTTGGCGCACCTTTATTCCAAGGCACTGAAGGCAAAGGTGCTGGTAAAACTCCAAGTGGAAGCAAAAGCGCTCATACAGAGGCTCGAGAAGCCGTCATCGACTGCACGCCCGCATATGCCGAAACAAAAGGCATTACGTCGCTTTGGTTTTATCATGCCTTTAAGAAAATCTTCGCTGATCCGAAATTCGCACAAGCATATGACAATGACCATGATCCCATTCCAGCCGACCTACGAAAAAAATACAATCTCCCCACAATTCAAACTGCATTAGTCTGGATTCATACACCGCAAAAAGAACAGGATGCCGAAGTTGCTCGCAAACGCTTCGCCTTCGAAGAAATTTTCTTCATTCAACTTCGTTCACAAATTGAAAGACAAAAAGCTATGCGTGAGAAAAGCTTTGTCATCAATGATGCAAGCTCTGCTGAAAACTTTATCAAACGTCTGGGATTTCAACTTACCGAAAGCCAGCAGAATTCCATCGATGATATTTTGAAAGATATGAAAAAAGAATATCCCATGTCTCGACTGCTCGAAGGAGATGTAGGGTCCGGAAAAACAGCCGTTGCAGCTGCCGCAAGTTATGCTGTCGTAAAAGAGCGACCAAAAAATCAAAAGTATGGAACTCTACAGGTCGCATATATGGCCCCGACCGAAATCTTGGCCAAACAGCATTTCGAATCTTTCATCAGCCTCTTTCGTCATCTCCCTATTTCTATCGGTCTCATTACAGGAAAAGAATGTCGCAAATTCCCTTCGAAAGTAAATCCTGGTGGCTGGACACATATCTCCCGCAGTCAATTATCAAAGTGGGTGGCCAATGGAGAAATTGCGATAGTTATCGGTACACATGCCTTAATCCAGAAAAATGTGAAATTCAAACATCTCGCTCTCGTGGTGATCGATGAGCAACATCGATTTGGAACCAATCAGAGGCAGAAATTGGCACGCAAACACGATATCACTCCGCACCTATTATCAATGACCGCAACCCCTATTCCCCGCACATTGGCCCTCACACTATACGGCGACCTCGACTTATCCATTCTGGATCAAATGCCGAGCGGAAGAAAAACCGTCGAGACTTTTATTATCAAACCCGAAGAGCAGCAGAAAGCATACGATCATATTCGAACCGAGCTCGAAGCTGGTCGCCAGGCATATATCATCTGTCCTCGTATCGCAGACTCCGAAGAAGACGAGATCGCTCGAGTGATGCAAAATCCCTTGATCGATGACCGAACCAAAGCTCTGAAAATGATGAAATCCGTTACCACCGAAGCCAAACGTTTGAAAAAGGAAGTTTTTCCTGAATACAATATCGGTATCATTCATGGAAAGATGAAGCCGCTGGATAAAGAAAAAGCTATGAATGAATTTCTTGATAAGAGAATTGATATTCTCGTGGCCACATCTGTAATCGAAGTTGGTGTAAATGTACCAAATGCCAGCATTATCATGATTGAGCATGCTGAGCGATATGGTTTGTCTCAACTGCATCAATTGCGCGGGCGTGTTATTCGAGGAAATCATCAACCATTCTGCTACTTGGCCACAAACACAAAAACAGAAAGTTCCATCGAACGATTAAGCGCAATCAAGAATGCTAAAAATGGTTTTGAACTAGCCGAGCTAGATCTCACTATCCGTGGCGCAGGTGAATTATATGGCGCAAGGCAATGGGGCGTTTCGGACATCGCCATGGACGCGATCAAAAACCTTAAGATGGTTGAGGCAGCAAGAAAAGAAGCTGCAGAAATTGTCTCGGCTGATATGACCCTCGCCAAATACCCCCTTTTACAAAAAAAGATTGCTGAGGGAGAAGAGATTCATTTTGAGTAAAATCAAAACTTGGGACAGAAATGTTAATCGATGATCGTCGGAAATAAACGGAAATTCACAGTCTTATACGAACCAGTACCATTGAACGATCCATATTTCTGGGCGCAATATGAGCCGAGGCCGACATTGCCACAATAGAGACCGACTCGTATTTCATATCTAATACTAGGATCTCTTGGTGCTGTAAGTTCTATCTTCCATTTATTTATACTTGTATCGAATACCGCATTGGCTGCTTCAAATGAAGGATTGATTCCAACGGCAGCATCATATAAGTGCGCCTGAATATGAAATTGTTCTGAGGCCAGAGTCGGTGTGCCATCTGATTCGAGACCGCCTGCGTACAATGTAATTTTTTGACCAGCACTATAATAACCTTGCAAGCCCGTGATATCAGTCAATGTGTATGTTCCACCTGGTGTTACAGAACTCTGAACCGGAGAGATGATCTCAAAATTATTGCTCGATACAATTTCACCAGTCGTTGAATGCAGGACAATAGAATATGTACCAGGGTTTATAAATAAATACTCTGGAAGCTTATATGTATACGCGAGATCATAATTTGTTGGATCCCCGCTCACCATTTGTCCGTACAATTGATTCCTCTGTGAATTATTCTTTTCTTGGAGATAAATGGTAGTCACCCCAGCATTCACACCATCACGAAAAGCCCATCGAATATTGATCGAATCTCGTGCCAGCACGAACCTCTCTCCACCTAATGGCGAGGTGATATAGAGTTTTGAATTTGGACCAGCGGTTGAATATGCCATATCCGCAACCACATTTACGGTAATTGTTTTACGTGCAGTGACAGAACCCGCATCATCTATCGCATAGAGACTTACCTGCCACTTCCCCTCACTTTCAAATGTATAATCAACAGGCCTTATATTTAATTTAGAAAAATATGAATCAACATGCTGTTTTTCAATATTTGGCGTAGCAAGATTATCGAACGTCCATATAGATTTATAATTTCCTGAGCCACCAGTGATATAGGCATTGAATGTTTCTTTTGCACCATACTTTGCTGGGACCAAACCAGATGCTGGCACAATAACGTCATCTAATTTCAAAAGCTTACCATCTCCATGACTGCGAATTGCGGCTGCAAGCACATTCGAAAGAGGACGAGAGCCAGACAAACTTTCATTTGAAGACGTACCACCCGGATTACAGGTATCGAATAATTGAGTATTTATCTTTTCACGACTTCGGGTTCCCAAGACACCATCCGCTTGGAGGCCGATAGATCGCTGGTAAGCTTTGAGTGCCACCTGTGTCTTTGCACCAAATGTTCCAGGAGCAACACCTCTTGGCATAACCAAAAATCCTTTTTCAGTCAGAAACCCCTGAAGTGCAGTTACATCGGCACCCTTTGAGCCGAGTTGTAATTTATTGGTGAAAACAAAGGACGAGACCTGACATTCTGCTTGTGCAACCTGTGGATTGAAAGCTGCTAGCCCACCTAATACTATAACGAGAGTTAATAGACTTAAGCCCAATATCTTTGAAATGTTCATATTTGAAGTGAAAAGAATAACTCATAAATCATAGCATAGGGGCCATGAGCATTGCCCCAAACGGCGTTTTTCGGTAGTATAACGAGGCATTCGCATGCACGTATAGCTCAGTTGGTAGAGCGCTCGTCTTATACACGGGTGGTCCTAGGTTCGAACCCTAGTACGTGCACTATATGATCCTCTATTTTGTTAGACATGGTCAGACAGATTTTAATAAAGAGCATATTTTGCAAGGAAAGATTTTTGACGAACCTTTAAACGAAAACGGTATCAAACAAGTTACTGAACTTTTATCGCATCTGCCGCAGGATTTTGAAGTAATTTTTAGCTCTCCTCTGAAGCGAGTTTTGATGAGTGCAGAGATAATAGAAAGACATAGTCATAAGCCAATTATTATTAAAGAGGAAATTTCAGAAAGGGATTTCGGGTCGCTTGCTGGAAAAAGATGGAATGAAATCCCAAACGGACATGAACTGCGCGAAGCTGATATTCATCAGCATTATGATTATCGACCCTACGGAGGTGAATCTATTGAAGATGTTTCAAATAGGGTAAAAAGATTCCTTGACGAATGCAAACATGCGAATTACAAAGTAGCACTTGTTGTTTCAAGCATTGGTATATTACGGCTTGTATATAAACTATTGAAGAATACAGACGTAACAGAAGTTGAGAATGCTACCATCCACACATTTGAGATCTAGCGACAGTCGGAAACTTTAAACCTAAACCTCAGGCACTGGCGGTGCAATCAAATCTTTTTTCTTGAGCTCAATTCCATGAGCAACAATTATCTTTTCATATGCCGCTTGCTCTAATGTTTCAGCCTCAAGCAAAGCTTTGGCGATTGCATCGAGGACAGGTCGCTTTTCGGTGATAATCTGCAGAGCGCGAGCATATGCATTTTTCATGAGATCAGAAACCTCTTTATCAATTTTTGTACTCACAGATTCAGAATAGTCTCGATCATCAAGCATTTGGCCAGTAGGCGTTCGTCCTACCTGAGTTTCAAAGGCAATCGGACCCAATTCATCAGACATACCGTATTTCGTCACCATATCTCGAGCGAGGGCCGTCGATACCTGGAGATCATTTGATGAACCAGTGGTGAGATCATTGAAGATATGTTTTTCAACCACATACCCACCAAGCGACATGACGAGATCATCGAGGAATTCATTCTTAGACATCATTCGTCGCTCTTCGAGTGGCAACTTCATCGTATATCCCATAGCGCGACCGCGAGAAATAATTGTAACTTTGTGTACAGGATCCGCATGCTCCAAAACAGACGCGAGCAAGGCATGTCCCGCTTCATGATATGCAGTAATTTCTTTTTCTTTTTTAGAAAGAAGATGACTCTTGCGCTCCGGACCGAGCATTACTTTTTCGATCGAGCGAATGAGATCGAATTGGCCAATCTTCTTTCGATCTTCACGAGCAGCAAGAATTGCACCCTCATTCATAAGTGAATGTAGATCAGCGCCTGAAAGACCAGGTGTTCGTTCTGCGATAACACTGAGCGCCACATCTTCTGCTAGCGGCTTATTTTTTGCATGGACCTCAAGGATAGCGAGGCGATCGGCGCGGTCTGGGAGGTCGATAGTTACGCGGCGATCGAAGCGACCAGGTCGGAGGAGTGCCGGATCCAAAACATCAGGGCGGTTTGTAGCGGCCATGATAATGATTTTCTCATTTGGTTCAAAGCCATCCATTTCGACAAGGATTTGGTTTAAGGTCTGCTCTCTTTCATCATTACCTCCACCGATTCCTGTTCCTCGCACACGTCCCACCGCATCAATTTCATCAATGAAAATAATTGCAGGTGCACCAGCCTTTGCCACCTTGAACAAATCTCGCACACGACTAGCACCAACGCCCACAAACATTTCCACGAACTCCGCACCAGAAACTGAGAAAAATGCGACACCTGCCTCTCCTGCCACAGCCCGGGCAAGCAAAGTTTTTCCCGTACCAGGTGCCCCCATAAGTAAAATACCTTTTGGAATTCGCGCACCAATGTCGATGAATTTTTTAGGATTTTTCAAAAAATCTACAATCTCGGCAAGTTCGGCCTTGGCCTCTTTGGCACCAGCCACATCCTTGAAAGTAATTTTCACCTTGCTATCATCAGCTGTAATCAAACGCGCACGGCTTTGTCCGAAACTGAAAGCCTGAGCATTTGCACCCCTGGCCTGCCTTGTAAAAAACCAGATGACCACAAAGAATAAGAGAACGGGTAAAAGAAAAGGTAAAATACTTCCAATCCAATAACCTGCACCACGATCTTCTTTGCTTTCGATGGTGACGGCGCGAAGTTTTTCTTTATCAACCCCCAAATTAGCGAGTGTTTCGCTGAGCGAGCTATCGACTTCTTTTTTCGCCTCCTTCTTTGCACCGTCGGTATAATTAATTTTTAGATCTGTTCCAGAAACCTCCACGGATTTCACAGTGCCCACATTGATATCAGTGACGAGTTGTGAGATAGAAATCTTTTCAGGACCCGTAGCAGAATCGCTCAAAATATTATAGAGACCAAACAGAACCGCAAAGACCACGATGATTCCAGCCAAGTTATTGAGGAGGATAGATCGAGCAGCTTTCTTCATCTGCTTTTCTTTTTTATTTTTATCATCTTTTTTGGGATTGCTATGACCACCACCATTGCCGTCATTATTTCCACCCGCACCATTACCGCCGGAATTATTTCCGCCATTTTCCCCCACCGACTGCGGTCGATTTTCTTCATTATGTGTCTCCTTCATATTGGATTGTTTTTTCTGTGTCATATTCTGTATTATTTTTTTCCTTTAATGAGTCTGAAACCGTACAAGTTTTCTAGGGTAAATGCTCGCGCCACAACATGTCCATATCGATTGTGAATACCCGTCCCTGGTGCGAAAAAGAGTAATACCATGAACGCCATCTGCACCTGTGTGAGAAGCCAGAATGCCAGGCCAATATACGGCATGATGGCAAATAATCCAGTAATCAAATTTGGATTGAATAATGTGAAAAACGGAATAAGCATGCAAACTAATTTGAGGAGTGCTGGTAATACACTCCAATAAAAGACATATTTCATTGACCAGCCGATATCATGCGCACGACGTACATGGACCGGAAACAGTAAAATGGCAAAGAGTAAGAACAAAACAACCATTGCCATCTGTCCGAGCTCAAACTGATAACCTGTTTTTGCGACAGAAATAGACTGCAGGAGCTGCAAAGCAAAATAGATAACGGCATAGGCAACCACATGTAAAACGAAAAAAGGTACACGGGCCAATCTGACCCCGGTATTATGCCCCTCACCTTCTGGGATAAGGGAAATCTGATGTCTGGTCATCTCGAGACCGAGTAGTTTTTTGAAGAAAGATTTTACTTTTGATTTCATAAAGCTATGTTAGCATAGAGTACAGCCTGGTAATAGGCCCTATATTTAACGTTTATGGCATTAATCTCTAACAAAAAGGCCACATTTAATTTTGAAATACTCGAGACGCTAGAAGCTGGTATCGAGCTTTTTGGCCATGAAGTTAAAGCGGTCCGAGCCGGGCTCGGCAACCTGGAAGGCTCATATATTATAGTACGCGGCGGCGAGGCTTTTCTTCTCGGTGCCCTCATCAATCCTTTTCAGGTCAATAATACCCCCGATGATTATGATGAGCGTCGCAATCGCAAAATCCTTTTACACAAAAAAGAAATCAAAAAGCTTAGCGAAGTGGGCCGTGGCACAGGCCGCACAGCCGTCCCTCTTTCTTTATATAAAAATAAATCAAAAATTAAAATCGAAATTGCTATCGTAAAAGGCAAAAAGAAGCATGATAAAAGACAGACGATTTCGAAGCGTGAGACGAATCGAGAGATTAGTCGAGAAATGAAAGGAAAGAGGTAGGTACGGGATATGCTAAAATAATTACCATATGAGAAATCCAAAAATGGCAGCCAAGATCAGCCTTGGGCTCGTGCTAGTCCTTATTATTCTCGAAGCCGTACGCACACTCTGGCCAAACCTTGGATACATATTCTCGGGCAATTCAATCGCTTTGTTAGGATATCTACTGATCGCACTACTGGTAATTGGATTATCAATTAAAGCACTCGTTTCTTTTACTAAAGAAAAAACCAAGTGGCTTGAAGCGAGTATGTATATCAATGGGGTGATGGCCACCTACTTTCTCTTTAGTTTAATAAGGATGTGGTTGTTTGTGAAAGACTCCCCATTAGAGTCTTCAATCTTATTGCAATTTATGCTATTGCCAGCACTCCTCGTTTTGGTTGGCCTGGGGTCATGTATCTGTCTTTCCAAGGCAATCAGATATATACGCACAGGAGGTCGGCTCGCGGAGAACGATGGAGCGCCAAGTACTACAACCCCGGGACCATTGGCCACGAAAGCAGAGAGCACTTTCTTCTTGGACGTACTCGTTTCGCTCTTTATCGGAGGGACTATCTTTATGTTCTTTGAAAGTTCGGAGAGATCAGTCATTCCTTTTGCTATGCCAATTGCCCTCTTGGGCACACTTTGGATAATCCGAGAAATTATTTTGAATGTGAGACAAGCCTCCTCGTCTGTACCGAAAGTTAAGTTTTATCGCAAGCCCTATTATCTAACTTCCCTCTCACTCCTCAGCCCACTCATCATCACCGGAATTTATTCTATGACATGCAGCGGAAAATTCTGTGAGCTTATGTTTGTACTCTCGCTCTTTCCTATCGTACCCGCTTTTTTAGTTGCCCTGATTTATTCCCGAATCAGTCCAAATCCAAAGAAGCATTTTATTTTCTTTTTGCTTGTATATGCGATAGCAACCTCTCTTTTAATAGGTTAATGCGAGCATGGACCACAATATTCATTTCTCTGCAAAAAAGCCCCGAAACCGACTCGTTCTCCTTTCTACATGTTTCATCGTATTAATATATCTGATTTATTTTTGTATTAATATATATGCAGATATACAAAATATCTTTAAAAGCTCGGGATATTTGGAGTTGAGCCATGGCGAGGTCGACAACTTGAGTACGACACATATTCATCCGACATCAAACATCTCATCAATCGCAGATTTAAACGAAGGAGATATCCTCATCCGTAGGCAGATGAATCGTCAGACTTATTTACCTAATAAAATATTTCCGACACATTTCACCCATATGGCATATTATGCGGGCAATGGTCAGATTATCGAGGCTGTAGGAAATAGAGACAATGTCGCAGATGAAATCACCATGTCCCCTATTGAGGATACTGATTGGGCGGGAGAATCTTTTGAAAAATCTGAAACCGTTTTTGTTTTGCGGCCAAGGGCGATAATTGCAACAAGTACTTTACATGAAGTCTCTGTGACACTGGCACAAATCGCCAATGACGATTCATATCATTTTGGTATACGAAAAGCGAAAAATACTGAGCAAGAATTTGATTACATCCACAAACTTCTCTGCACCAGTTTTATCACCGATACTCTTTTTCATTTTAATTTGATTAAAGAGATGCCGCATATCATTACACCTGATTATGCATTCATGGGGCTAATCAATGATCCGAAGTTTCAGTTACTGAAGGTAAAGACTCTGTAGGCCTTAAGTTCTTGATAATTCCCTTCTCGTAACCTATACTCTCCCTAACCGTCATATACGGTACTGGGGATGCCAGGCATCGACAGTTGAACATTGACATACGTGCACTGCCGAGTATTCAAAAATCTCGTTAAACTTCTTGAAAACCTACGTGCTAAAGCACAAGCTAAAGCTTCACCGTATTTTGCGGTGAATGACTTTACATTCGCGACAGCTCGAGCCTAACGCTCGCCAAGCGACGCTCATTCGTCCTCTTTCTGTAGGGACGGACCGAGCGCTATATTTGCAGAATAGGTTGGCGATGCTCTTCGCTCGTCCTCCGAAACCATAGAAGATCGACATGTACTGTGTTGCCTGTTCTTTAGGTACATGCTCTAAAACAATGAACAGCCTATGCAGTGTAGATTCGTATGTCTTATTCAATTGCACGGGAGTTCGATTCTCCCCATCTCCACATCAAAAGAAAATATCCAATCCTCAAGATTGGATATTTTCTTTTGACTGTGCGAGTAAAGGAGCAGGCCAACTGCTTGGCCTGCGGGGAGAATCGAAAGGCGGAGTCGTGTTTTTTCAGCAGAAAAAACAGACGAGCCGGGGTCGCGAAATTTTCGAGCGACGGCGAGAAAATATTCGTGACCAAAGCCCGCCATCTCCACAATAACAAAAACCCTGTTCTGACAGGGTTTTTGTTATCACAACTGGTAAGTCTACTTAATGCGCAAATGTGTAGTTGTTTTTTGTCTCCAACCAGCAGCATCAATATTAATCCCATCTCTCTGATAATTATATGTAGCCTTGGTCACCAAATATCCAGATCCATCTTTAACAACCGCAAACTCTGTGGCAATGTCTCCATTACTAAACCGTGCTGCAGAAAGTTGATTTGCAAGAAGTTTCGATTTAGGTATCTCGGTCCCCGCCCAAGAGTCTTCATGATTTAAGTCGTACTGCTTGCCATTAATCATTACCACAATACCGTATGTCGAGTGGGTCTCGGGACTAGTGGTCAATACAGGAAATGACCACTTTATAACAGGCTCTATAGCAGGAGCCACCTGTGTCTGTATATTGTATCCCACCGTTTGAGGCAGGTCGGCGTTTGTTTTTGTATCTATGAGTACATCAGGCGATGCTGTTGCTTCCATATCCGAAGGAGTATCTTTGTTAGCCGACATCCACCACCCTATTCCAAATATAGCTATTATAATGACAAGGACAGGAACGAGGAATCCTTTATTTTTATTTTTCATATAGAATAATTATATTCCATCCAATTTACAAAAGATACTTAATACCCATCTCGTACCTCTCTCAAGATCAACACATCAAGCATTTTCAAGGGTGTCTTGCAAATTTTTACCGCCTTCATCGTAAAACCAAAACTCTTTTAGATAGGTTTTCAAGTGGTTCGATAAAACACCCACTCTCTCAACAATCAAATCTCCAAAATATAATCAGGCACCCAGCCCTTTTCCATATATTCCTCTTGAATATTTTTCGGCAAATCAATAAACTTCTTTATCATCCCCCTGCAATTCTCACAACCACATTTGCATTCCATGGTCCACTCATCATCTGCTGCCATGATCGTAGAATAATCTATCAAAATCTCAGAGCCGGCAGGAATTAATATGCCGGCAATTACATACAACCGGTCATCTGATTTCGAAATATAGGCATTTGGAGAACAAGAATGATTAATAAACTCAGAAATATGTCCAGTTGGACTGATGTACAGATCTTTGCTAAAGCGATATGCATTAGCAGATTTTTTTGCAAACAAACCATCTGCTTCAATCTCTTTTGGAGACATCCGATCACCTTCTACTTCTACAATCATTTCCTCCGGCAAAATATTTTGCTTGGCAAAAAGACCCTTATCGTTGATTCTGGAATGGTCTAAATATAAAATCGATAAACTCATACATAAATTAATTACAGAGGCACTCCTTTTAGCTTTACTTGTGCCCTCCTCACTATAAGCAATACCGAAAGCAAAACATTCCCCACTATCCACGCAGCAATCCAAGATACGGAGAGAAAAGTATATTGTTCCACTGCCAATAGCGCCAATCCAAATCGAAGCGCATTTGTGACATATAAAGACAATGTCTCTGAATACGGATGATTGTACGACTTACGGACTGTTGGAATAAACGCCAACATATCAGCGACAATAACTAATACAATCGAAGCGATTGGCTGATCAACAATCAACCAAAAGAATATCGCCGCAAGGGAAAGTATGGCTACGGCAGTATCGAGTTTTGTTATATCTCTTTTACCATTTTTGAGACTTAAAAATACTACTCCAATACATAAGAGTCCTGCTGCTGCAGTAACCCAAGTAGCAGGACCAGCGCCTCCTTTGATCTGCAAGGCCACGAGTAAAACCGTTAGCAATCCCCATAATGCCCAGCTATAAATATGCGGACGGGTTTTTCCTTTAAAAATATCTCGGTAGTATGGGATATATGCGAGAAAAGTTAGAATAACAGCAATGATGCCAATAATTTCTTTCATAGGTGAAAGTATATCAAACCGATCTATATCTCCCTTCCATCAAGCAATTCCCAGGTGCACATAAAGAAATTCTTGATCATGTGTGCTAATGTTTTTGATTCGATGATGACAGAATACGTTTCATTGTCAGTGAGAGAAAACAGCGCAACCTTATCTCGGAATACATAGAGCGATCCATCGAAATTGAACTTTGACGGCATGAGGCGAGACTCTCGATTGCTGTCACTTTTGTATACCCCATCGAGATCTTTTTCATCTGAGGCCACCGTAATCATCTTGGTATGAATATTATATTTCTTCTTTATCTTATCGAGCTTTTCCGGATATCCATTGGGCAAAATCTTACTCAGCGTCGTATTACATATACAGTAGATATTTTTGAAAGCTTTGATTTCACCTCGGTCAAAAATTTCTTCGTATACTCGTTTAACTCCCTCCTTCCCTGTATAGGTCCGAACCGAATACTGCGTATTTTCTCCTTTTCGTAAATCTTCCAGTAGCGGCAATATTCCCTGAAAAAGATTTTGCTTTTCATCGAGGTCGTTTTGAATGCGATTCGGATGCTCTGCAATAAAGTGCAAAACATTATTTATTTTATACGAATCAACTAGCCGCTTTGCTGTCAGTCTGTCGATACTCAAATACACCGTACTTCGAGGAATCTTCAAATTACGCGATATTTCGTATGCGGTGTTTTTTGTCTTATCTAGGCCAACTTCGAGCAAATACGTATAGATCTGAGAGGACTCCGGAGAGAGTCCAAGCTCGGTTAAATTGCCAATTAGTTTAGAATTTGATGTTTGTGTCATGATTTATGACAATAAGATAGGAGATTTATAAGGCTGTAAATATAGCTTCTATACAAACCATTCCCATATTGTGCATACTTAGTGTACAACACATGACAGTGATTGTAAAGTATTCCCCGTTATCAAATTAATGGGCATATTTTGCAATTATTATCATGAAAAAAATCTATAAAATCATAATTGTTTTGGTTATCATCGCCATTGCGATTTTGGTCCTCGGTCAAAAACCTACTGACAACTCCCCTATCAAAATTGGTGTCTCTATGCCAATTACAGGTGATGCTGCCGCCTTGGGTGAAATCTTTAAAAACGTATCAGATATGGCCGTAGAAAAAATCAATAGTGAAGGCGGTGTGAACGGACGCAAAATCTCACTCATATACGAAGATGATTCCTGCTCCCCTGCTAAGGCCGTCGGTGCGGTACAGAAGTTGATCACAATTGATAAAGTCAAAACTATTGTCATCTCAACATGTAGCGGAGCAGTTGTTCCAACGGTTCCTATCGCGACGGAGAACAAAGTCTTCCTCTTTTCTGGTATTGCCACAAGCCCAACTCTCACAGGCATAAGTCCAATGTTCGCACGTACAATTCCAAGCGATACGAGCCAAGGCATTACGCTCGCCGATTATGCAATATCAAAAGGATATAAAAAGGTTGCCATTATTCATGAAATGATTGATTATCCCACATCAATCAAAAATGCGTTCGCGGGCAAATACACATCGGACAAAGGTGTACTCATCACAGAAGGGTTTGTAGCCGGTACAACAGATTTTCGAAGTATTATGGCAAAAATGAAAGCCGAAAACCCCGACGCACTGCTTCTTATCCCTGGCTCACCCGCTTCCGGAGATCGGTTGGTAACTGAGTTCGAAAAATCAAATTGGAATATTCCACTGATGGGTGGTGATATCTTTTCTGGTGGTAGCGAAGTGGTTATAAAACATAAAGAAATGCTCGAAGGCATGATTATCGCCGAGCATAAGCCAGGTCCAAACACTCCAGAATATATCCAGTTCAAAAACGAATATAAGCAACGCTATGGCAAAGATGTCATCTATGAATCACGTACACAGGCTCAGTACGATCTCTTCTTCATCTTGCGAGATGGTTTGAAAAAATACGGTGACGATCCCGAGAAAATTGCGGCCTGGGTTCGCACGCTCAAAAATTATCCAGGTTTCGCAGGTGGTATAACCATTGGTGAGAACGGTGATCCGATTGGAGAACATACAGCAAAGGTAATTAGAGATGGAAAAGTGGAATCTTTGTAAAAAAGATGTAAAGAAAAAAACATCTGCACAAATTGCAGATGTTTTTTTCTTTACAGATTTACACAAGGCCACAAACACGATATCATCTTACAATATATTTATATCGATATATACTAGTTATCCTCTATTTCTAGAGCGAGCGCCAAATGGTCTGAGACCACTTCACTTAAAACCTCAAACTTTTTTACACGAATCGAATCACTCACAAAAATATAGTTCGCGTGCTTTTCAGGCTTATCATAATAGTGACTTCTTGTGGAAGTAATGCCATTTTTTATCACAAGATTATGTAGCCCAAATTCTTCAAACATTTTTAAACTTTTTGTATCTGGCAAAAGATTGAAGTCTCCACAGAGAATAATATTTAGTGCTTTTGCCTCTTTTAGAAAATTCAAAATCATCTTCGATTGATTCAACCTATCCTCAGAGTCCTCCTTCCCTTTTCCATTCCATAATCCATGGAAATTCACCACGAGAATTTCTTTACCGGAAAATTCTAAGCGAACAAATTGAATATTTCTCGCATGATGACCGAAATGACTATCAGACACATATCCTTTGTGCTTATGCACGAATAACTCACCTTCATCTTTCACCTTAATCTCCTTTTTGACGAGAGTCAGCAAGCCATAGTCATCTTTGTAATGAGGCCTGAAATAATAATTAAAATTCTCTAAAGCGGATGAAATCTTTTTCACTCCTCCAAACATAATATCCTTATGAATAATTTCTAGACCCTCGGCGAAGCGGAGCATAGTATTCTCATCTTCTACCGACCAAATCTCCTGCAAGCACAAAACGTCCGTAGTCTGTCCTGCGTTTTTTAAAAAATCTAATAACCTTTTTTCGCCAGCCCTTCCTCCCCAGGTATTCAGAGAAATAATTTTCATAATCGCCTGTCTTATATTGAGTGCCTCTAAGGATAGCATATATAAATTGCCCATGAGTCAAATCTATAGTAGACTTTTCAACACCAAAAATGACATCTGGGAAAAATAAAAATGTGGCGATTTTCGTCAACAGCGAGTTTATTCCTTCATATAGTGGAGCATCAAATAGATTCCACTATCTCTCTCGTGCCTTGGAACTGTACACAGACACAAATGTCATCGTACTTCACTGCGATAGAGGCTGGTCAGATCTCAAACTCATTAAAAGTGAGAAGTTCAAAACATACGTAATCAATCACGAAGCATATAAAGATATATCATTACTCAGTGAAATTTTGGTTAAAGAGAACATCAATCTTATACAGTTTGCTGATTTAGAATTTGCCATCGAACTTGGCATCCCTTTGTCCTACACCCTCAACATTCCCATCGTTTTTGAGGCTCATTTTGATGCCTTCGAATTTGCCCGGACTTTAGGTACACCCAAAAAAGAATTATCCCAGGTGCAATTTCTCGAAAATACCTTCGGAAAATATTTTGACAGAATGATCGCCCTTAGCAATGAAGATAGATTTTTAGCAAAAAACTATCGCGTCAGCAAAAAAAACATATCAATCATTCCTAATGGAGTAAACATCGATGAATTCCCAAAAAACTGCTTTAGCGCAAATTCTAAGAAAATTATTTTCTTGGGCAATCTATTCTTCGGTGTAAACTTAAAATCGGTAAAAGAAATCAAGAAGTATATCTATAGAAAATTAAGACTTGTGAAATATACATTTAATATCATTGGGGACATCTCAGATACCAATAAAAAATTATTGCAGGATGAAAACTTTAATTTCTTGGGAAAGCAAAAAGATCTGTCTAAAAGTTTTAACAAGAGCCTTGTGGCCCTTGCTCCTGTTTTGTCGGGTGCAGGAATCAGAATTAAAATTCCTACATACATGAATGCGGGCGTTCCCGTCATAACTACCCATGAAGGAGCGCGGGGTTTTGCAAGAAAAGACTTGCTTATAATCGAAGATGATCTTAAAAAATATCCAGGCATCATTGCTCATCTGCGAGCAGACAAGGTCCGCCTAACCAACCTCTCAGAAAACGGAAGACTGTTCGTGAGAGACAATCTATCTTGGCAAGTAATCGCCAATCAAGTTTCGCAGGTATACGATACCGTGCTTCAGAAAAAGCAGACTGATAAATCGAAAGCGATAAAAATAATCAATACATTAATATTCGATGACCCTGCATGGATTAAGGAAATTATCCGAAAAAAAAGATTCAAAAATGTACCAAATACCCCAAAAGGTAAGTATGTTATCATCAACTAAATTATGTCAAAACACATTATCGCTTTTGACGGTATGCCATGTGCTGGCAAAACGACATATATAGAAGAATGTAAAAAGAATCATGTAGGATATACTTTTTTCTCTGAAACGTATGTACCCATAGAAACAGGAAATACCATTTCTGAAAGCCAGATTGAAAAATACGCAAAAGAAGAACTGAATAAAAAGCAAGAATTAGATAAAGTCCACATTGCCGAAAAAGTTATTTTGGACAGATCGTTCTTATCTACCCTCGCCTTCGCATATGCAAAAAGCAAAAAAGGCAGTGCTGATGATTACCATTTCTTTTCTACGTTTATAGAAAATAACTTAGATAAAATTATAATGCCGGACGTAATAATTATTTTCCTCATTTCTGCCCAGGAAAGTATCCGCAGGAGGCAAAAATTAATGCAAGAAGACACCCTCGATATCTGGACCGACGAAGAATTCCTTACTCACATGTATGATTATTATGCTTCAGGAATATACACGCCATTAATCCCTCAAACCAAAGTCGTGACAATCGATACGACAAACTGTCCAGAGGATGAGCTATATCAGCGAATGGAGCCACTAATGAATTCGTAGTATGCAAAAAGAATTATCAATTATCATCGCAACTGTTTTTTCTCAAAGAAGACTTGAGAATCTGCAAGCCATTCTCACGAGCTGTCTTTTAGAACTTCGAGAAATGGATTTTGAGATAATCATTGTTAATAACGGCAAAATCCAGCTCGATGAAAAAGAGCTTTCAGAATTCTCAGGTGAAATAGGGGCCGGAAAAATAATACTCATTAATGAAGACCGTCCAGATTTGAGTGTTGCTAGAAATATTGGAATCAAGAATGCTCAAAGTCCACATATCTTTTTCCTTGATGACGATATAGAAATTGAAAAAGGCTATTTTCACGCTTTGCTCAGCGTCCTGAAAGACAATACGGACTGCCTATGCGTAGGAGGAAAAGTGGCGGTCAAAGAAATCTCTGAGATTGGTAGATTCTCAGATCCTTTTTACTATCGTTTTCTATCACCCCCGAGCTTCCCGGATACATTAACAAAGATCGCCCCCCCGTTTTATATAGCCGGAGCAAGCATGGCTTTCAAAAAAGAAGCTTTTGAAAAATTCGGAATGTTTAATGAAAAATTGGGGCGGAAAAAAGGAACCCTATTATCGAACGAAGATTCTGATATGGTAATGAGAATTCCTCTAGAAAATACATATATTGAACCGAAAGCAGTTGTGATCACAAGTATTGATATAAATAAATTATCAAACACATATTTTATACGAAGGTTTTTCTGGCAAGGTGTTTCTGACGGAATCATGCTTTCTGAAACTCATATCAAGAAATACTACGATATGCAGGAGCTCTCGATCAAAAAAGGGTTGCTCAAAATACTCTTTAAAGAATTCATAACCACGCAGTGGATAAAACTCCTTTGTTCCATGGCCCGATACATAGGTTTTTCTTTTCATAGCTTATTTGCTAAGATCTACTTATGAGCGCCCAAACATACACTTTTTTAGAAAAAAACTATACTATTGGCAAAATTAAGAGAATCGAGGAAGTAAAAATTGGTGTATTCTCTGAAAATCATTTCATCACTACGAATCAGGGCAGATTTTTCCTAAAGCGAAACCGCGACGAGATTGCTGCTGAAATCGAAAAAATAGAATTTATTGAATCTTTTTTTGCTAAAGGTAAATTCCCCATTCTTCTCCCCATTCCTACTAATACGGGCGCAAAACATGTAAAAGAAAACGGAGGTTGCTATACACTCTACCCTTTTATCAAAGAAAAGATGATCCCAGAAAAAAAACTCAGCTATAAGCAAGTTTTTGCATTGGGCAAATTGCTTGGAGGACTACACGTATATTCCCTGAAAAACAAAAAATCTTATTCTACTGAAAATATTTTCAAAGACGACTGGAATAAAGAAAAGTCTTTTGCAAAGATTAACGAGCTTAAATCAAAAATCTTAAGTCTGCCAAAAACAACCCAGACAAAACGGTATTTAAAAATTATTGATGCAAAACTGACTTATATTGAAAACGAGAACTGTGTATATAATGAGCCACACATTAATGATTGTGCATTGGTGCACGGAGACTTCCACTATGGGAACGTCTTCTTTAATGCAAAATCTGAGGTTATAAGCCTATTCGATTTTGAAAAACAAAAAGTTGCTTCTATATCAGGTGAGCTTGGCCGAGCAATCATGCTTATCTGTTTCAATAATTCCTTTGAGAATAGAAACTTCGCTCGAGTACGTCATTTTTTAAAAGGCTATCAGTCTGAAAGAAAAGTAAGTAAAAAAGATCTTCAGAATGGCATCATGGTATACATTACAAAACTATTTTTCTCATATTGGTTCGAGAATGAAAAATTTAATAAAGGAAATGACAGACTAGATAAACTCTACACAGAAACAACAAAAACTATTCTCTACTTAGAAAAAAATAAAGAAATATTTATTCAGAAAATCTTGAAATCGCTTATCTAAAACCCTATCCTATTTCTGTCCTTCGATATGCCCAATGATGGCGTTTACAGTTTCTTCTATCAGTCCGTCATTTGTAACTTCAACAAGATTCAAGCTCCGATACACCCCCATCATACTTCGTACTTTTTCAGGATCAATGTGCTTATTTACACCGAGATCCGAACCTCGCTTAACCAATCTCTCTAACCTTGTCGCTTCATTTACAGTAACCAAAAAACCATAATCTGGATTTCGTATATTAGCCCATGTAGGAATTTCAAAATGCACCCCATTGATCTTTGGGTATACCAAACTCGAATAAATATATTTGTCGACAACAACCGAAGTGGTTTCCAAAAGCTTCGTAATTCGCTTAGACAATTCAGCAATTCCAGCAAGGTAATACAAAGCCTTGGCCTCGCTACAATACTCGGTATCAATTTCAGCCCTCATCTTATCTAGTGGCGTAATTGGTGTTTTGATATATATCGCATTCAGTTTTTTGGCCAACTCCTGAGCAACAGTCGTTTTCCCCACACCTGAAATACCCTCGACAACGATGAATGTATTCATATTATAATACTATATACTATGAGCGAAAAAATATCGATAAACTTTCTAAGACATGGAGAAACTGATTATGTCGAGGACGGGAAGAAAGACCGAGGCGAAGACCTATCGGTACGAGAATCAGACCTTACAGAACTCGGAGTAGAGCAAGTCAAAGCAACCGCAGAGCAACTCGCGAATGAAATTAACCCTGACAAAGAAGAGGTTATCCTCTGGAGCTCGCCTAACTGGAGAGCTCAGGGTTCTGAAGATATCATCGAAGCAACACTCAAAGAAAGGGGTATACCGATACTTAAACAAAAAGTCTCCCCTACACTACGAGCGACCAGAGGCAAGCATAATTATGAAGAAGAGAGTAAAGCTGTGGAAGCCAACGCTTTTAGGTTTATAAAATGGGCTTCTTCTATTGCAAAAAAATATAAAGGAGAGAAACAGGTACGCGTAATTAGCGTAAGTCATTATGAATTCCTGACACCCATCATGCAAGGTATTTTTAATTTCGATATTCATAACGGAGAAGGTTATAAAAAGGCAGAACTTATGAACCTTTCATTTCGATACGACAAGGAGCTCGACCAGGTATTCATCAATGCAAAAATGCGAGATAGAGAAGTTGATAATATTTACCTGGATTACGAGACAAAAACATTTAAAACTGCATAGATAGACCGCTAATAGAAAATAGACAAAACCCCGCATTAGGCGTAGCATTTTAACAAATGGCCCAAAATCGTTATTCGATTGATTCCCTCAAGACAGTATTGCAAAAGGAGCTCGGCAAGCCGCTTTCAAACACAGCCAACCAGATGCTCAAGCTCGCCTTCCAAGGTCATGCCGGGCAATTTAGAGAGTCTGTAAATAAAGATCAAAAAATTCCCTACATCGTTCACCCTGTTGGTGTCGCCGCGCTCATCATCAAGCATTTCGACTGCGTCAAAAAATATTTAAAAGAAGATTTGGATACTTTGATTACAGCAGCACTCGCACACGATCTCATCGAAGACACTCGAATTACCCGCGAACAGATCAAGGCTATAGGCGGCGAGAGAGTTGCCCGCCTCGTCGAAGCAATGACCAAGCTTCCCAATCCGAGCCATGTAAATTTTCTGAAAAGAAATGAGGAGATTGTAAACCGAACATTGGCTGCTGGTCCTGCCGCTGTATATATCCGTGCCTGCGACAGTATGCATAACTTGAGCTGGCCAAAAGTTACCCCGAGGAAAACTTTGCTGAAGGGTGTTAATCGCGCCAAAGAAGTCTACCTCCCTCTTTTGAGCAAAGTAAAAATCGGAGATGAAATGCGAAAATATTTTGAAGAAAAAATTGCCGAAGCAGAAGTTGTTCTTCGTAATTCTTCTGAGCCGCAGGTAACCGGTTTTGAAATTCCAGGAACCATTGGTGAGGCGATTAATATTTGCGCTCTCTTTACACATAAAAAAGTGCTCGAGATCCATGATATCGCTGAGATTCTACAGAACATTACTGGCGCAGATACCATTTCTACTTGGTCTCCTCATGGCAAAACCGAAGGATATTTCAGGCCTTCACTTATCCAAGG
>DALYDD010000010.1:23871-40264 GCA_031973395.1 Minisyncoccota bacterium
AAGCCAACTTGATTTCGTTGCTCAGGAATTAACGGGCCAAAATGTCAAAAGTTTTATTCAGAATCCCACACCAACGGGAAGATATTTCATGCTCACACTTCGAATCAGTATCACCTGTCGGTATCTCATTCTGATGATATTTGAAAAAGCACCCGTACCTCAATGGGCTTCAATTACTAATCTCGAATTCCTCATCGATTCATTATCAGAACGCCTCATCGTAGCAAATGGAGATTATAAGCGCGCACTTGTGGCCGTCGCCTCTCAACTCGGCATGCGATTCGAAGTAGATTGGGCGGACCATTTGGTCATAGAGCCCGCAAACCTCATCGAACTACAGAGATGGCAGAAGCGTTGCGCACAGGCCATCCGCCAGGTTCTTCATGCATGTGAAATCTTTTTTGAACAAGAATCAGAGAAAAGTCCGCTTAGAGATTTAGTAAAAGTAGAATCAAGGGTCAAAGAAACTCCGTCGATCATTCGCAAATTCTTGCCACCCTCTCATCTGAACTGGCCTCGGTTCGATGAGCTTTGCGATATCGCTGGAGTACGCATCATCTGCCCTACCAAGAAGTGGGTTAATAATCTTAAAAAATATTTGCTCGGATCAAAAGTGCATGCACTCGGCATTAAAGCGCATCATAAACATGAGACAAAAGATTATACAAAGCAACCAACTCCCAAGGGCTATCGTGCTTTACATTTGGTTTTAGCAGTCGATACTTTTTTGGATAAAAAGAAAATCAGCGTTCCTTGCGAAGTACAGATTCATACTATGGTTCAGGATATTTGGGCGAAACTTGCACATCGTATTTCATACAAACACGATGAAGCGTCTGATGCATTGCGACACCAGCTCCGAGATATTGGGCATAACCTTGATAACTTCGATCATCTGGTAGATACGATTACAGAAGAGCAAACCAGCAAGAAGATGAGGAAATAATTGCTATACTTATTTCATGGAACCAAATCTTTCAACAAGCTCAACAATAGTTACAAATCAAGCAAAAGTACCGAATACCAACACCGCGGGAAAAGGAGGGAAAATCGGATTATGGATCGGCGTGATTTTGGTTGCTGTCTCACTTATTATCGTCTTCAGCAGTCCGGGGGCAGGTGAAAACGGAATGCTCCTAGGCTTCCCTATTATTCATGCTTTTTTTGTTGGGGTATGCGGTATTGTCGGAGCGATAATTGGCCGCCTGTGGAAATACCGGCTACTTAGCACCGTTCTTTGTGTTCTTGTGGCCGTGCCCATCTTTTATTTGCTAGCGGATTTATTAGGATAAAGAAATATCCAAACTCGCAATCAATTCGCGCACCAATTTATTTACCTGCTCAAAAGTTTCTTTGGCCACATCCTCGGTTATATATTTAGTATCCGCGACTGTCCACCAAACCACCTTCGAACATTTTTTCAAAAAATCAGGAATATAACCTTCCTGCGCCATATTCACCACGACATCATATTGGTCCAGCATCTCAGGTAGTAATTTTGTAGTTCGATGTTCACGGATATACATACCATTATCCTCCATCACTTTGAAAAAATGTTCGCTGAGCAAATTCCGCTTTGGCAAATCCCCCAAGACAAGCCCCTCTGGTTCCTCTGGTGCGCCAGTATATGTGCCAACTGAGAAAGCATCCTGTGAGCCAGTTAATTTATTGTATAAAGCCGCAGCCATCTGACTTCGAAACATATTTCCTTTGCAGATAAATAAGATTTTCATTGATAGGAGTATAAACCATTTCTAACGGGGTGCATATCATTACATTGACAACCCACAACCCGCATGTTATCCTTTACTTACAAAAAGCAGGTTCGAAAACGTCGAATTTAGCGAACTCCTATTTGTAATTATTTGCGATAACTAAAAAAACAATTCCCATGAAAGGAACAATTCGAGAAATCAAAGATCGAGGTTTCGGTTTCATCACACCAGAAAACGGAGGAAAAGATATTTTCTTTCACTCAACTGGTTGCGTAGGCGTACAGTTCAATGAACTTAAAGCCGGCGACGTCGTATCTTACGAAGTTGAAGAAAGCGAAAAAGGCCCGAACGCTGTGAACGTACAGCGAGCGTAAACCTCACTCGGTTTTAACAAACAAAAAACTACCCCACTCTTCAAGGAGCGGGGTAGTTTTTTGTTTGTATATTTTTAGATAAAAAAAGAAAACGCCCGACCCCCTTTCGAAGGTCGCGCGTCTCACATGATCAAGTGCGAGAAGTTATCATGTTTTCTTTGTGAACTGTGAATCGAGGGGTTCGCCAGGGTCACGTACCCCGGAGCAAGTGGAGCAGTGTCGGTTCGATGGCCATAACGCCGAGGGGATATCTAGAAAGCGAATAAAAGGCTCGAGAGCGGGATGATAAGTGGTCATTTGTATAAATGATATCACGAGCTGAACTGTCCCGGCCTTAAACTGGGTGTGCATCTATGCTAAAATCCAATCACCATGAATCTCCGAGACAAAACCATCCTCGTCACAGGTGCATCGAGCGGCATTGGCCAAGCTATTGCAATCGCTTGCGCATCCAAGGGCGCAAAAGTCCTTATCAATTTTCGGAAAAATGAAGCTGGCGCAAATGAAACTTTGGCAAAAGTGAATATGCTTTCTAAGGGACATATTTTTCAAGCGGACCTCACAGACCCTAGACAGATTGGATATATGTTTAAAGAGATCGCAGAGACTGCCGGCGCAATTGATATGGTTGTAAATAATGCAGGCGATGCGCAGCCTGGAGATTTTTTTGATAATGAAAGTTGGAAAGCGCAGTTCGATAATATTTTCTTTTCGGCGCTGTATGTCTCGCAACATTTTCTTAAACAAAATACCGGCGCCCCCCTACGCAAAATTATCAATGTCACTTCATATTATGGAAATTTAACCGGCGGCAATACGGGATATTTTTCTTATTCAACAGCAAAAGCCGCGCTTAATCATCTAACAACAACACTTGCGAAAACAGATCCGCATGTTTTGGTAAATGCTGTCGCACCTGGATATACCATGACGCCTGCATGGGAAGGTGTCGAGGAAGAAGTATTAAAAGACCGTGCATCGCACACCATGATCAATCGATATATTTCAAGCGATGAGGTGGCACATATAACTGTCGCCCTTTTGGAAAATGATGCCATGACGGGGCAAGTGATTGATATCGATGGTGGTCTGGGTTTACAGAAGGTCAACAAAAACGAAGAGAATTAAAGAGAATTGACAGCAATAGCGATTTCTTGTAAACATATCTCGGAAGTCATTGCCCTGTTTCGCTTGCACTTCCTCACAAACACATAACCCGCCCACACAGCACAACCGCACTCTCCATATGCCACAAAAACCCTTCCAAATCCTCCCCTTGCTCGATACAGTCGCAAAGGGCATCAAATTCGAATTCTTCAAGCCCGACACCAACGACGGCACCATCGAGGTCCTGTACGACAAGACTGAAGATGGGCGTCCGGCTACCACCAAGATCAATGTCCGCAAGGTCACGGTGGGGTACAAAAAAGCCGTGCCGGGACATGTCCACTCTGGAAATGAAAAGATGTACACGCTTCAACGCGGCAGCCTCATCGTATTCCTCCAGGGCCCTGACGACGAAGGGCCCTACGAAGTCGGTCTGAATGATGAAGAGCCCCAGCTCATCATTCCTCCAGGTTACTGGCATTGCGTTGCCTGCCTGTCCAGCGAAGGATGTACCTTCGAGGTCGTCCTTTCTTCCAAAGACAATGATGTCACCTGGGAGGACGCCACTGAGGAGCTTCTCAAAAACGAGCACCTCGCCACCACCTAGCTCCGCTTCATGCGGCACACCACCAGTCCCCACTTCAGGAATTTCTCCGCGCCAGTCGCCGGACCCTGGCGTGGGGATTTTCTTTTTTATAAATTATTTATCCTTGCTAATATTCCAAATCGTATCAAACCAACCTTTCATCGTATTGCTATAATCAACGCTCTCAATCAAAGTTCCAAATATTTCATGAGCCATAGTGATAATGGCTACTCGTGAATCATAAATAATAATCATCGAATCAAAATTAATAGATTTAGGAGGAATGCGTACCTCGCGATTACCCGTTGGATCCGCTTCATAGTTTTTATTGAATACCGATAGAGGGTGAGCATAGAGAATCTTATTTTTCATACCACGTCGATACCTCTCCTTAATATAATTAGCAACATATTCCTCACCAAATCTTTCGTATATTCCCTGGTATACAGCTGTGCGAATTTGTTTATCTTTTGCTGTTAAGCTATCTGAATATAATTTCTTTACCCCTTCATTCCCTTCGAAATATTGCACACGAGGCTGGACTACAGGACCTGAATATCTACTTTTCTTTAAATCCTTGCTTAAAACTTTCAAGTCATCTTCGAGGTTTTTTAGACCCAAAAGCGCATCATTATATAAAGAGATCAACTTCTCTGGCTCGGCAAACTTAATCTTTCTTCCATACTCTCCCCCGAGATTCCAACAAAGCCCCTTCTCTTGCAAAGATTGGATGACATTATATGCATTCGACCTCGTGGTGCCGATATGTTTGGCCAGAGCACTCACCGGTAGCGGAGGAAGCGTAATACCGTGGAGATACATCTTTTGCTCCATATCATTGAGACCTATCTTGGCTAAGATATTAGCCTTATTTTGCTGTTGTCCAATTTTCTTGGGCATATTTACATCTTAAACATAGTACATATACTTATTCACGTCAATAAATTATTAACAGGGTAATGTATGGTTTGCCTTATGCGAACCTCTCATTCTTATCTTATGAATAAAAAAATATTCCCAATTGCGCTTATTGTATTGATCGTAGTTACTATTCTTTCTCTATCTTTTTTTAATGAAGAAAATTCAGGGCAACTGACAGTGGGTGCCATACTCCCCCTCTCTGGCCCTGCCGCTATTTGGGGTGAAAATGTAAAAAAGGGAATGGATCTTGCTTTAGAGAATCACCCCGAAATTAAAGTGCTCTATGAAGATAGCCTGGGAAAAGCCGCAGATGGTATATCAGCATTCCATGTATTGAAAGAAAAGAGGGTAGATCTCATGCTCTCTGTCCTATCGACAGTAAGTGTCCCATTAGCCAAGACCGCACTTGATGAAAAGGTGCCATTACTCGCGACTCTTACCGCAGCAAATACAATTGTGAATGATTATACGACTCGATACTATAGCAATGCCCAAAACTTCGCCGAACCTTCATTTACAGATCCGTCATCCCCAACCGCGAATGTAAAGAAGATTGCCGTCGTCCATCGAAATGACGAGCTCGGTAAATCCGTAATGGAGAAGATTGAGAAACTCAGTCTGGATCATGGAAAAGAGATTGTTTTCAGGGATTCATTTACGCCAAATGAAACCGATTTCTCAACCCTATTATTGAAAGTAAAAAGTTCTGGCGCTGAGGCTTTGTTTTTTGTCCCTGTAACACCAGGAGAAGCAACGGGGATTGTGAAAAAATCAAAGGATCTGTCGCTAAATATTCCATTGATCGAAGCGTCAAATGTATTTGCAGATTTCGGTACACGTGAACTCGTCGCCGGTTCAGAATTTTATTCTAATGCATATAACTTCTCTACCCCTGGAAATGCCGAAGAATTCAAAGCAAAATATCAGGCCAAATATGGCACTCAACCAAATTTTGCTGGAGCATACGGATATGATGTCGTGAATTTTATGAGCAAGTGCCAAGGCCAGAAAGACGAGGTTCAAAAATGTCTACGATCAAACCCTGAATATGTAGGAGTTGTGGGCAAAGCAACACAAATTTCACCTGGCGATTTCAATATTCCTTTGCACCTTGAGAAGGTAAATTAAACCTCCCACCCTTTCAAACTCTCCACCACCCTATCGACCATTACTTGATCGATGGTCGCAAGTGATTCATTGACTCGCTCCTGGACCTGCGCTTGGAGTAAGTATGCATACTGCTCCTTCCGTTTTGTTTTCTCTACATCCGCAAGGACATGGTCGCGGCCTTCGTATCTTTTATACACGTCCTCAAAGCGTTCACGCACTGAAACAATACCGTATGGCGCAACGCGGAGATCTGCATACTGGCAAATTTTGTAATACCAATCCGACCCTTCCACAATGAGATGTAATGTCGAGCTGCCAGTATGCTCCATAATATCCAAAACTTTTTCATCGACATTCAATTCTTTTGCGATTGTCTGAGTGGCAGCATGTTCGTCAGTACCATATTTTTCAACAAATTCTTTTTGAACTTTTTTGAGCCGATCGATTTCCTCTTCAGAAAAAGTGACATGTTTACTGAAATCAAATTTAAGAATATTTCCCATATCGTGGAGCAGAAGTTCGGCAATGACGATATCAATATCAATTTCCAGATCTTCTCGTTCCTGCATCCAACCCGCGACAATTGAGCCGACGGCAGCAACTTGGAGCATATGACTTTGGAGGTTTTGTGGGATATTGTATTTCTCGTATACGTCGATGATTTTCATATACTTAATTATACTCTAATCATGCCCGTGCTATCATATCCGCATGAAAACCTATCTCCACTATTTCCTTTACAGTAGCCTTTTCACCATCATCGCCCTAATCGCCTGCTTTCTGGTTGGTGGATGGAAAGCAGTTTTGATTGGAGCGACACTCGGGATACTCGAGATCAGCTTGTCATTCGACAATGCCGTCGTGAATGCATCAGTGCTCACCAATATGAACGCGATCTGGCGCCGTAGATTTTTGTTCTGGGGAATTTTGATCGCGGTATTCGGCGCAAGACTTGTTATTCCTATCATTATCGTTGCCATCACCTCTGGCATGAATCCTGTGGCAGTTTTTCATGCTGCATTTTTCGATACCAAAACATATGCGCACCTCATTGAAAATATTCATATCTATGTAAGCGGCTTCGGTTCAGCCTTCCTCGGCATGGTTTTTCTTAAATTCTTTTTTAATGGAAATAAAGAGCATCACTGGATTCATTGGATCGAGAAATACATGCAAAAGCTTGGTGTTATCGAATCTGTGCAATCCCTCATCATGCTTATAGTCATCGTCAGTTTTTCTGTAATGCTCGTAGGTGAGGCGAAGATAGAATACTTGGTAAGTAGTATTTGGGGCATTATCTTGTACCTTTTAATTGATGGCCTCACATATTTAATTAAGCCAAAAGAAGAGAATTCTGAGATTGAATCTAGTGCCGCGACGAATAACAACATTGCTACAGGCGCAAATAACGGCGCACTAAAACAAGTTGCCACCGCAGGCCTTGTCAGCTTCCTCTATCTCGAAGTCCTCGATATGTCATTCAGTCTCGATGGCGTCATTGGTGCATTTGCAATCACACAAGACATCATCCTTATCTTGCTCGGTCTGGCCATTGGCGCATTCTTTGTACGAAGCTTTACTATTTTTATAGTAGATAAAAAGGTTCTCAAACAACTACAGTACCTCGAACATGGCGCATTCTGGTCTATTGGAATTCTGGCAACATGTATGTTGCTCAAAACCGTTATGCATATTTCAGAGCTCTTGATTGTAGGGATGACTATCTTGGTGCTTATTATCTCAGTTATACATTCGAGAGTTGCGGAGAGGAAGAATTAGTTGAAGCAATTTCAAGAATGTACGCCTATTTGACTGGAAACAAGGCTCTGTTAACATACACGTATTATGAAAAAAACGCTCTGGGGAATTATCCTCGTCATCATTATTATTCTAGTGGTTATTTTTGGTAAAACAGCCGATAAGCAGACTACAGACAAAGCATCGGTCGGATCTAATACCCCATTCCGGATCGGTGTCTCCCTCCCCCTCACCGGAGACTTTGCGGCATTTGGAGAAGAATTCAAACGTGGCGCAGAACTCGCAGCGAAGCAATTAAATGCAGAACGACCTGGTTCTGTAGAATTATTTATAGAAGACACTGCAGCAGATCCAAAGAAAGCATTATTCGGTATCAAGAAATTGGTCGAAGTGAATCATATCGATGCTTCGCTCATTTCTTCTTACAATGAAATAGCAGCTTCATGGCAAACACTCAGGGATGCGAAAATTCCAGAAATCACACTCTGGGATTCTAATCCGACTATTGAAGATATGGGTGATTATGTCTTTGCTATTGGCCCTTGGACTCCAGCTTCTGGCGAAGTGCCTGCAGAATATTTTTATAATAAAGGCGCTCGCAAAGCGGCAATTCTTTCATTCAATCAGGAATGGGGTGTGAGTGTATCTGATGCATTCGAAGCAAAATTCAAAGCACTTGGCGGCACTATCACAAGCAAGGAATTCCCAGCACCGGGAACAAAAGACTACCGTAGTTTTATCTCAAAGCTCATGAAAGATAAACCGGATCTTGTGTACTACCCAAGCGATGGAGTGAATCAAATCACAAAACAATTGCGTGAAGCAGGGTTCAAAGGAATCTTTGTTACCTCAGATGTTCTCGACGCAGAAGTGACTCGCAACGATCCAGAATTATTCAATGGCGTGTACACCTCTCAAGTCGCCGATCCAACTTCCCCTGAAACCAATGCATATCTTGCAGGATACAAAAAAGAATTTGGCACAGATGCACGCAAAATCGTCATTGGAGCATGGGGTTACGATGGAGTCATGGCTATGTATAAAGCTGCCCAAATGGGATCAAAGGATGGTGCTCCGAGTGCTCGTGGCGACCAGCTTCGCGATAACCTATACGCACTCGATTTCAAAGGTGCTTCTGCCCATATCAATTTCGATGAAAAAGGAAGCTCAAAAACTTTGAATCAAATGTTTTGGGTTGAGAAGGGTGAGATTGTGCCAGTGAAGTAAATACTATTTCACTGTCACCGGCTTTCCGTCTTTAATCATTCGTACTACCGCATTGGATACCACAATTCCATCGGTATCGACATAGAGATTACTGCCCATGGCACCATTCCAATTCTTGAGTCCTGCAATTCCCTGGCGAATTTGTTCTGGTTTTGTACCAAACTTTTCAGCAGCCTCAACCACAATCTTCACTGAATCATAGCCATTACCCGCGCCAAGTTTTGGATATTCACCATAACGCGCAACATATTTATTCACAAATTCATCATTTTGATCTGCCGCATTCACATACCAAGCACCTTCGAATAAAGCCGGATCATCAGTGAATTCAAATGTCTCAATCGAAGTCCAAGGGGTATTGATTCCCTGCTCACGAAGCTGTCTTGCGAGCACTTCAAGAGCTGGAGAAGTTGCTTCGAGTACCACCAAATCACTTTTCATCGGCTTAATTTTGGAGATAATGGTGCGGAAGTCTTTGGTCGTACCCTCAAAACGGTCTTGGGCTACAATTTCGATTCCACTTCCCGCTAAATCTTTTCGCAGACTTTCAGCCACGGCCTTGACCCCTGGCTGATTCTGTTCCAACAAAATAATCTTAGAGATATTTCTTTTCTTTAACTCCCCTACAAATACTTCGGTTTCCTTATACGGAGGCGTCCAATGCACGAAATTCCAATCCCCCACAGCGACCTTAGGATCTGAGGCGATGCTATTCAAATGTGGGATACGAGCCTCTTCTGCAATAGGACCGACGGCATTTCCCACAGGAGAACCAAAAGTGAAAATGGCCGATGCATGATCTGTATCAATTAATTTTCTAACCGAGGTCGCACCACGACCAGGAATGAATGCATCGTCCTGATATACCACTCGATAATTGTTTTTTAATTGACTACTCGTAGAAGCAATTTCACTCATTGCTAAATCAATACCTTTTTTATATGTCTCACCAAGAAAAGATAAATCGCCTGTAAGGGGCAGGCTGACACCAATAACCACCTCTTGTTTCTGGCCATTGTTCGGATTCGAACCAGGACTATCTTTCGCAAACCCAATGATCGCAATCACGACGATAATGATCGCCACGATCCAACCCCAGATAGTTTTTTTGGATGAATGATTCATAAAAATAAATTAATTTTTAATTGTCTCTTAACGTATGCTGATAACACCCATAGATTACGTGAGGAGTATAGCCAATAGTCGATGTTCTGTGGGACATCGTCTTCTATACGACTTCTCAAAAGCCTTGATATTAGGTCTACTTTTGTATAGTATATGTAAATGTGGGACAGTTTCCACACTATTTACCCTTTTATGAAAATAAAAAACACCAGACTCCTTAGGCAACTCACGAGCAGTGGCCTGGGCGAAAAAGAAGCCACTGTATACACCGCCTTATTTGAATTAGGAGGCGGCTTTCCTTCGAGTGTCGCCGAATATACCGGGATCAATCGCACCACGGTCTATGACATCCTCCTTTCCCTCTCGGTGAAGGGTCTTGTAAATGAAATCAAGCGAAAGAATAAGCAATACTATCAACCAGAGAAACCAGCCAAACTTTTAAAATACCTGAAGAATAAAGTAGCTATTGCGGAAGAAGAACTGGAAAAAGCCGAATCAGCTATCCCAGATCTCGAAGGAATCTATCAACTCTCGGCTGGCAAGCCTAAAGTATTTTATTTCGAGGGCATTGAAGGCATACTCTCTGTATACGAAGACCATATCACCGTGGACAAACCTTATGAGATGAAGGCCTGGGCCAATGCGATGCAGCTCGAGAATATTCTACCAACACAATTCTTCGACCGTTATCGCAAAACAAAACAGAAAAAACATATTACCACTCGTGGAATCTTTGCAGATACGCCAGTGAATCATGGATTTTTGAAAAGACGATATGCAGGCTTTCGTCCAGAGATTGTGCCAAAGATCAGATATACCCCAGCAAATCTTTTCCCTTTCAAGGCTGAAATCACTATTTATGGCGAGAAGCGGGTCTCGATTATCAATCTCGATACTCAACATTACTCAGGAGTAATCATCGAAGACGCGACCATCCACGGCCTCATGTCTATGATTTTCGAAGTTTGTTGGAATGCTGGAAAGGATTAGTTATTTCACATCCACAAGCGTACCATCCTCCACCTTCTTGAAGCTGAAGCCTATGTTTTCTACGTCACCATTCTGATCGAATGAGAAATCGCCGATCACACCTTTATATTGATCAAGTCCACGCAGATATGTTGCGATCTTGTCTGCATCATGACCATTCTTTTCAATTGCTTGCTTCAAGAGATATGCATAGTCATACATTTGCGCACCAACGAAAGGATAGTTTGCAGAATTGTATTTCGTTTTATATTTGTCGAAATACTGCACAGAGATCGGACGATTAGTATCGAGAGATGGTACGTCGAGGATAATTGTGCCATTCACCGCAGGGCCAGATTTTACATATTCATCTCCAGTGAAAAAGAACGTGATGAATTGCGCATTAATGCCAAGACCTCGCGCCTGCTTTGCAATGATGGCGCCGTTTTGTCCGGCTTGAGGATTGATAAAGAGTGCGTCTGGATTAGTAGCCTTGATTTTACTCAGCATTTGGCGAAAATCTTTTACATCGCTGACGAATGTTTCAGAGGCAATGATTTCTGCACCATTCTTTTTTACATGTTCACTAAAAGATTTTTCAAGAGCGACCGCATAATCTGTTTTTTCTGTGATGATTGCAATCTTTTTATATGTTGGAGTAACGAAGTCCGCGAGAGCCTTGCTGCTCAATGCATCACTAGGCCAGGTACGGAAGAAATATTTACCCTTACCAGTAATATCGGCACTCGATCCTTCACCAAAGAAAATCATTGGCTGTATCTCGGTGAGCGGAAGAACGCCCAAGACTTCGCTTGAACACATCGCACCTACGAGATATTGGACTTTATCAATACTGATCAATTTTTGTGCTGCGGTTAGCGCGTCTTTTCCATTACATTTCGAGTCTTCGTAAACCACCTCAACCTTCTGGCCATTGATACCGCCTTTAGCATTAATTTCTTCGACTGCCATATCGAAACCATTTTTACCCACCTCACCGTATGCAGCCGCACCACCTGTAAGCGGCTCGATTACTCCGATTTTGATTGGCCCTTTTGCCGCAGTGTTTACCCCATCTTTAGAGTCTCTCGCATTCATTGTGCCTACAATAATGGCCGCAACCACTACAATTCCGACAATCCATCCAAGTGTTTTTTTCATAATCATTTGATGTTTATTTGATCTTTCTGATCAAAATCCCTTTAATGACACAATTGTAGGTATCCCAAGACTTCTGTAAAACTGTCGACACCATTTGACAACAACCTCCGAAATGGCTAGTCTAGAGACATGGATTTACTTAATGATAAAGAGCGGCGCATCCTTGAATCGCTGTTTAAGCTCGGGCAAAGCACAGTCAATCAGATCTCCAAAGACACTCTCTTGAACCGCACCGCCCTATACCACCCTATCGATTCCCTATCACATAAGGGTTTGGTTACTTGTGTCGAGAAAAACAAAGTTTCTTACTATGAGGCGATTCCTTTGGACCAATTTGAGGCATGGACCGATAAGAAGATTGACGAGCTTAAACATACCGCACAGTTAGATATTCATAAATTCTCTTCAGTAAAAAAAGATGAGATCGCTTCACTCTATGCGGATGTAAAATATTTTGAAGGAGTAGAGGGCATAAAAAATATGCTTGCCGATACACTTTATAGTAATAAAGAGAAATTGATTTACGCGATTACAGATTATGAAAAAGGGTATGCAACCATGGGCGAATGGTTTGAAACCGAATATTTTCCTGAGCGTGTCCGCAGAGGGATCAGGGTAAGAAGCATTGTTCCAGATAGTAAAGCAAATCGATCCTATGTTCCAACAGCTGAAGGTTTATTGCGAGAAATGTGCTTTGTGAATGTATTCAAAAATTTAAATATAGAAATCAGTACTTATGACGGTAAAATCGGTATTATAATGTTTGATGAAAAATACCCTCTTGGTATTATCATCAAAAATAGGATGATCACTGGGGCCGTGCGTGAAATTTTCAACTATATTTGGAGTACTGGTGATGAAGCGACGAAAAAGAAAACTGCAACATTGAAATAAATCTGCGGGAAGTTGCAAGATTTTTTTACACATATATACTGCAGGCACAATGGCCTTCGGGCTCGGTCTTTTGAAAGAAAGACCTTATCAATGAAGAAGAGTCGCTAGAATAAATCCCTGGCGGCTTTTCTTATCTGATCGAAGGTGTCCCTATCAATACGTTCTATCCTCTGCATAAGCCCACTACGGTCAAAAGAACGAATTTGTGATAGTAGACAAACATTTTTGATGCCACTTTTCAATACTATCGGAAAGTAAAACAAGCCCTCTTTTTCACTTGTAGACAGAGGGAGGCCCCAAAACATAAATCTACTGATTTTTCGTAAAATGAGTATTGGACGTTTAAACTCTTCGCCTTTGCCATTTTCTTCATATCCCACATTTAAGCCAACAACACACCACCAGACTTCTCCTTCGGTAAAATAGAGCTCACTTGAGCTTCTAGAGTTAAGCTCCTTCAACCTTTCATTCCATTTATCATAATCAAATACTGCAAACATCCGACGAGTATATGTAAATCCAGATGAAATTTTCATCAAATTTAGATAAAAAAACAAAAACTTTACAATCGGACAAAATAGCGTAGTCTATTTGCAGGTCAGCTTTACCGCTTTCAGCCTCTTGTGAGGCTTCGCGGCCTTGCTTGTTTTTTCCCATACGCATAACTGCACAAACCGAAACACCAACCACCAGCAAACCATGACATCACCTGCAACACCAGCCACATTCACCCCGCGGCCATTCGAGGTCCACTCCGGACTCTTTGACGCCGTCATTACCCCAGAAAATCTGACAACTATCCTGACCAATGCGAAGGCCTGGGGTGCCGATAGCTTCGAACTCATCTGCCATCCAGGACTTCTCAAAGCGACGCCCGAAGAGGTTGCCAATGCCTCACTGGCCGCCCAACTACCCATTACCACCTTGTGCATCTTCCACGGCGAGGGCGATCCTGATCCTTTGGAAGGCAAAGGTCAGTCAGCCCTCGATCGAATCTCTGATGCCTGTCGCCTGGGTAACCACATCGGTGAAGCCACCGGCAGGACCCCGAGCATTGACGGTCCTTGGGCCTGGAACCTAGCAAAGCGCTATCCGCGCACCGACATTACCTGGGGCAAGGTCTTCGAATTTGGCAGACGTGCCGGTCAAATCGTTGAGAGAGCGAGACTGAAGGCAGACTTGGAATGTCTGCGCCCGCCAGAGAACTTCGCCCTTCAGGGTCACCAGCGCTTCTTCGATGCCCTCATCGCCATTCGGACGACTGCAATGATGGTCGGCGCGCACGTGGACTCGTTCCACTTCGACGCTTGGGGTGACGATCCGCAACTCCTCGTGGACAATGCCGAACTCCTCGGCCATTTCCACGCATCCGGCTCACTCCGCCACACCCCTGGTCATGACGAAGATCGCGTTGGTTGGCAAAAAATCGCCGCGGCTCTGATCCAGGCCAACTACAAAGGCCGGATCTGCTTCGAGGGCTTCGGTCCAGTGTTCCGTGAGACCGTCTCAGCGATCGGCGGACAATTCCCTGCCGACCTCGATACCGAAGCTTCGATCCGTCTCGCAAAGAAGACCCTCGCCAATCTCGGCCTGGTCGCCGCCTGATCCCGAAAACGCAAAGCAGTGTGAACCCCAACGCCCCGCAGCGACCGAAAGGTTGCTGCGGGGTTCGTGTTTTTTGTCATTGCAGATTCTTGAGCGAAATGGAAAGGGGTGCTTTCCGATTTTATAAATCTAAAAAATAAAAATGTTGTACAATATAGCCAATGTTCGAGCATCATAAAAAACATAAGAGGGGCTGGAAGACCATGCTCTTTTTATATATAAAACATGGTTGGCTTTTGAATATCATTGCTTTGGCAATTCTCGCTCTCGGCTGGCTGATATATTTTGGTCCGGCACGAAACCTCATGGATGTCTTTTTCATGGACCATTCAAATTGGTATATTAATACTCCGATGATGGCTTCATGGCTTTTGATGATCAGCATCGCTGTGATGATTTTTGCCTATATGAATGCGCTTATGCATTATCAGCATTATCGATTTATTCTCGATGATAATGCGTTTCATCTACATCGCGGACTCTTCTTTATCCGAGAGACAACTATCCCCTATCACCAGATCAGCAATGTGCATATCGCTCGACCATACCATTTCCGACTCCTGGGTGTTTCTGAATTAGATATCGTGACTGCAGCAGATAAAAGCCTTTCTCATACTGAGACAAAAAAAACTAAAGAATTTCTCGTTCCGGTCATTGACGCACGCGTTGCTAGATTGCTCGCAGACCAACTCGTCGAATATGCATCTCGAAAGAAAAAAGGAGAGAAGTTGACCATAGAAGAAGATGGTGACATTGAGGAGGAAGACGATGGAGAAAATACAGACGATTCATCAACGAATGATAATGTCGAGGATATCTCCGTTGAAGAATATGATAAAAAAAATTCTGCTACACGTAAATTGCGCATCACCGATGAAAATGCAATCAATGATGAATTTGATGAGATCGAGGATATTTCAGAGCTCGAACATTACAAAGGATAAATAAAAACCTCTGAAGTGCCTCCGCAGGTCGATTAAGTAGCACGTGTCGAAACCGAGGACAGCACGAAGAGGTTTTTATTTATCCTTTTTTTTGCCCCACTGCCATTTTGGTGTCTCGCCTTTGTAATATGCGATTTCTATAAAAAGTAAAGTAATGATCACCATTGGGATAATAAACGTGAGCCATACATCTCGCATACTTGAATGCTCGTCAATGGTCAGGATAAAAATAAGGACGAAGAAAAGATACATCGCCGTTACAGCCCAGCCCTGCCAGGTCGAAGGTGTCCAACCCCAGCCATATGTTTTTCGTTTAAACCAAAGCTTTTTTTCTTTGTTCATAAATTTGAATGAATTAATTATACCAGCCTTTACAAATAAAAGTAAAAGCGTAACCTGGTTGCAGGTTAGGTCTTCGACTTCCTTCCTCTTGCAGGCCTTGCTTGCTTGTTCTCCACATCCCACCAAACATCCAGACATGCAAACACCCACATCACTACGTACACTCAGAGCCGAACTGCAATTCCGTCAATTCCTCGCCGAACACGAATACCCTGGCCGCGTCGTCGGCGTCGGCAAGTCCAGCGATGGCAAACACGCAATCCAGTTCTCTATCATCACCGGCCGCGGCTTCGACAGCCGCAATCGCAAATACGTCCCCGGTGAGGCACCGGGTTCGGTTCGCACAGTCCAGGCACACGAGACTTCTAAGTCCGCGGACTTGTCCAACCGCATCTACGATGTCATGGGTGAAGCTGAGGGTGTCTTCGTCGCCAGCAATGGCGAACACACTGAAGCTCTGCTCCATAAACCGCGGAGCGGCTCTCTTGAAGCTCTCGCACGCCACAGATTCGAGGACGACGGCAACAACAAGACCCCGAGGATTTGGGGTAAATT
>DALYDD010000011.1:0-12715 GCA_031973395.1 Minisyncoccota bacterium
CGATGGTGCGGGTTATCTTTCTATCCTTATGAATAACGGAAATGGAACATTCGCAACTAAAGTTGACTATGCAGCTAATGCGAACGGTGCAGGATACAACAGAGGCGTGGCAGTTGCAGACGTAAATGGCGATACCTTTGCCGATGTTCTTCTTGCGACCCAAAGCTCTTTTTCCGTCTTTATAAATAACGGTAATGGCACATTTGCGGGCGAGGTTGGATATTCCAACCAATTCACTAATGAAGACGTGCTTGCTGTCGACATCGATGGAGATGGCGATAAAGATGCAGTAGTCACATCAAGCAGTGGATCAGCGGTAGGGGCAAAAATATATACGAACAGTGGCAGTGGCACGTTTTCTGGGGGTTCGGTTGTGATGCCTCTTGGCGGCACAAGCCCACAGATGACAAGTGCGGGGGATCTTGATAGTGATGGGTATACTGATTTGGCTATGGTGGCTGAAGCCGCTAATCAAATCTATGTGTCCATCAACGCCACTGGTACCCAATGGAACATCGATCCCCAAGGAACTCGAAATCTTGAATACTTGGATATTCAGGGTATTAAGAATGTTAATGCCGCACCTTTGGTTACAGAGGGGTTGAATATTGTAAATTCTGGAAATAATGCCGGGCTCTTGGTGCCGAGCCCTACGGTAACTTCGGTATCAGCGGTCTTGCCATCGATCAACCCTGGTGGATATTCGATACGTGGAGTGTCTCCACAACTGCAGCCAACCATCAATCCATTGGTACGGAACGTCATTCCGTCGATTACCCCACTTTTTGTCCGAGTTATGCAACCAAACATGAACGGAAGCAATGTGAAATCACTTCAACAGTTTTTAAACGGCCAAGGTTTTGATGTTGCAAGACAAGGACCGGGCTCAAGAGGAAACGAGACTACTTTGTATGGCCCGGCGACAAAGGCGGCTGTCGGAAAGTTTCAACTAAAATATAATATTGTTAAATCACCCAAAGATCCAGGGTATGGCGTAATGGGGCCTAAAACCATGGCCAAGATAAACGACCTCGCAAAAACTTTAAAAACACGCTAGTATCTAAGTATGAAACTCGCAATCGGCATCGTCGGCCTCCCAAATGTTGGCAAATCGACTCTATTTAACGCTTTAACCAAAAAGTCTGTACCCGCACAGAACTATCCTTTTTGTACTATAGATCCCTCTGTTGGAATTGTAGAAGTACCGGACGACCGGCTATATAAACTTGCAGATTTTTCTCAAACTAAGAAAACTATCCCGGCCGCAATCGAATTCGTGGATATTGCAGGTCTTGTAAAGGGTGCTTCGGAGGGCGAAGGTCTCGGAAACCAGTTCCTGACCAATATCCGCGAAACAGACGCCATCGCAGAAGTCGTACGTATTTTTGAAGATCAAAACATTATCCATGTTGATGGAAAAGTTGATCCGGTGAGCGATATCGAAGTAATCAACTTCGAACTCATCCTTGCAGATATGCAAACGGTGACAAAGCGTCTCGGAAATATTGAAAGAGATGCAAAGCGAGGTGATAAAACGGCCGTCGCAGAAAAAAATGCTTTGACAAAGATTAATTCTGTGCTTGAAGCGGGCAGATTGGCACGCAAAGCTCTCATAGAATTGACTGAGGATGAATTGGCGGCGGTCAAAACCTTGAATCTTCTCACATTCAAGCCAATCCTCTATGTTTTGAATAAGAAAGCTGGAGGAAAAAACATTGATGAACCACTAGCAGATGGCTCGATAGATCCTCGCTTCACTGCATTACTTGAATATTTTAAAAAAGAAGGGGATCAGTATGTAGTCGTCGATGCCGGAGTCGAACATGAGCTCAAGGATTTGGCGGGAGACGAAAAGGAAATGTTCCGAACCGAACTCGGTGCAAAAGACGACGGAATCAATAGTTTGATTAAAGCAGGGTATAAGCTTTTGGACTTAGAAACATATTTTACAACTGGTGAAATCGAAACTCGTGCTTGGACAATAGCACGTGGATCAACTGCTCCCGTAGCCGGGATGGCCATTCATACAGATTTCAAAGAAAAGTTTATTCGAGCTGAAATTATTTTTTGGAAAGACTTGATTGAAGCAGGTTCATACGGCAGTGCCCGTGAAAAAGGTTTGGTACGGACCGAGGGCAAAGAATATGTGGTGAAAGATGGGGATGTGATAGAATTTAAAATATAAATTATGAGTGAAGCCTTTAGGCAAGATTTTGTTTCCGCACCAGAAACTCCACCGGAAGAAAAGTTTGAAGCAGTCAAAGAACCTGTGAGTCAGGAAGAAAAACTTCATGAAATCTTGAGTCATACTCAAGGTCTGTATCCTGGTATTAAAACTGATTATCCAGGACTACTCAGAAAAAGAATAGAAAAAATAAGTGCTCTGCCAAGTCCTCGGGATTTGGAGCAAGCAGCTTCGCCTTTAAACAATATTGTCACCTCAGACACCGGACTTGTACCAAAGCTTCATGCGGTTGTGGAAAATAAGCGACTTGCCAAAGTTGAAGCATTGGGGAAAGTTAAAACTCCAGAAAATGTTAGTAAGTTCATCGATGATGTGTGTGACTTATTTCCTCGGTTCTTGGCTTCAAAAGGATTAAAGACTTTTAAACGATTTGGTCAGGAACAAGTTTGCTTTGTTGATATCTCTCAAGGGAAAGATGAGGATACCCAACTACTGGGCGATTCAGACAATGGCACCAGGTTTTGTCCTGCGCTCATGCTACCTATAAAGCAAAAAATATTTGCAGTTCATACACTTTTTGAAGACCCCCTCGAATTAATGCATACAATAGTACATGAGTTGACTCATGTTTTCGGTTATATGTCGGATACAGCTCATTATGCCTACTATACAAACGCAAGTGGTCTGACAGCGAGCGTGGCGCTGAGACGAAGACGTGTGGGTCTTGCGGCAGGTATTTCGTCAGAGAAAAATGAGTTCGGTGTTCCTGAAGATCTTGGATATGCCGTGAGCTCTCTAAACGAGGCGATGACTGAAAGATTTACCAATGAATTCATTGCTGAATATCACGACCTTTTCCCTTATTTTATTGATGGAATAAAGAAGGTTACTCCCAAGATTATGGTCGAGCTAGAAAAAAAACAGAAGGAAGAAGGGTTGCCGGCCCGACTAAAGCTTGTGCCGTACGATGTGGAAATTGGATCCCCAGATGCGAATTGGATAGGTGTAAAGAACTATGCCTCTGCGTTGTATGCTCAATACTTTGCTGATTTTGTTCAGTTTGTTGAGAGTACAGCAAGGGTAAATGCCAAAAATCCCAATAAGGTGGCCGGTGAAATTGAAAAATACCTAGATGATGCTTATTTAAACGGAGCTTATTTGCCGCTATTTAGATATCTCAAACAATTAGGTGTTCATCCGAAAGATATCATCGGTTGGGATTTAAGATATAAAAAAGCAGCCCCCGCTCTAGATCCCGAGGCAAAAACTCCTCAGGCTATGGTATAATCCTTTCCATATGAAAATATCAAGTACTCAAAACCTATTCGCATCTATCTCCCTGTGTAGCAAGCTGAGACTGGTTCTCGTACTGCGATAATTTTCCGTAATCTATCGACCTCGCAGTACCTCAGTTGTATTTGTCCTAACTTTAGTTATTATTGAAAAAAACCCAAAATCTTTATGAAAAAGAAGAATCGGCCCAAAAAAGCTGTAGTTAAAAAGACCATTAAGCGCATTGTGAAGAAGGCCAAGAAGCCTGTCCGGAAGCCAAAAATTAGCCCCAGGAAGGCCAAAAATAAGCCCGTGAAGGCAGGTGCGATGCAAGCTCCGGAAGTATACGACCATGGCAAGATAGAGAAAAAGTGGCAGAAAGCTTGGCAAAAAAGCGGCATTTATAAGACACCAGATAAGGCCGATAAAAAACCAAAATCATATGTCCTCGATATGTTTCCGTACCCATCGGGTACTGGCCTCCACGTAGGTCATCCAAAGGGTTATATCGCCACAGATATCTATTCTCGTTTCAAAAAAATGACAGGGCACAATGTCCTACATCCAATGGGCTGGGACGCTTTTGGTTTGCCCGCAGAGGAATTTGCCCTTAAAAATAAAATTCATCCCAGTATTGCTGTAAAAAAGAATGTTCAGCGATACAAAGAGCAGCTTTCAATCCTTGGTTTCAACTATGATTGGTCACGCGAAGTAAATACAACTGATCCTGAATACTATAAATGGACACAGTGGGCTTTTTTGCAAATGCACAAAAAAGGTTTGACGTATGAAAGTCACGAGCCGATCAACTGGTGCCCTTCTTGCAAAACAGGCCTGGCAAATGAAGACTTGGAGAATGGTAAATGTGAGCGCTGTGGCTCTACAATCGAAAAGAAGCCTATCCGACAATGGATTATCAAAATCACAGATTATGCGGATCGTTTGCTCAAGGATTTGGATGCTGTCGACTATGACATGTCAGAATTAGTGGATAAAGTTAACCCGCATCGACCTGGGGCACCTCTTGTTGAACGGCACGTTGCGCATGCCATTGTCTTTGACCCAAAGACAAACAGATATTTGATTATTCGAAATAAAAAACATAATTGGGATACCACAATTATTGGCGGAATCGAAGAAGGGGAAACAGCTCTGGAGACAGCTATACGCGAGGTTAAAGAAGAGACCGGATATGTCGACATTGAATACAAGCGTACTTTGGGCGGCCTTACCAAGGCGTCATACTATACAAAACATAAGGGTGAAAACCGCATCGCTTATGCTACAGCTATATATTTTGAATTAAAAAGTGATAAGCGTGTACCTATCGCCGAAGGTGAAGATGACGCAAATGAACCGCTTTGGATTTCTCCTGAAGATTTCGTCGTAGGAAAAATGGTTAACTCAGAAATGCCTATTTGGCTCGAGCGGCTCAAAGATCCGGAAAAAGGCTGGCCGAAACCACTCCTTGATTGGCCTGAAGCTATCAAAGAGCAGCAGAAAAACTGGATCGGCCGTAGTGAGGGTGTCAATTTGCTTTGCACCATCAAAGATATTAATTTGCCGGTCGAGTTATATGACTCGATCCCGCAGACATGCTTTGCACAAACGTTCGCGGTAATTGCTGCAGACCATCCACTTCTTCCGCAAATCGTTAAGGGTATAAAAAATGAAAAAGAAATCCTCGCTTTTGCCAAAAAGATTGTAGACAAGAAAAACAAAAATGGTTTGGAGTACAAAGACACGATGGATGGGATTTTTACGGGTCGCACGATTCATTATCCTGTTGGACAGCGTGAACTACCGCTTTGGATTGCTTCTTTTGCCGTTTCTGATTATGGAACAGGAATCGTAGGTTGTTCCGCCCATGATGAACGCGACTTTGCATTTGCTAAAAAATATAATATTCCACTCAAAACAGTCTTGTATCCTGCAAATGATCCAGAATTAAAAAGGAAAGTTAAAAGCCTCGAAGTTTTTTATCGAGAACCAGATGGTATCCTCGAGGAACCGAGCCAATTTAAAGGCAGAAAATGGTATGAGGTCAGAAAAGACATCATTGAATATTTGGTATCAAGCGGTTTGGCAAAGCGACAGGTCAATTATAGGCTTCGTGATTGGGTCTTCTCTCGTCAGCGATATTGGGGTGAACCGATTCCTCTCATTCATTGTCCGAAATGTGGGGTTGTTCCAGTACCAGAAAAAGAATTACCGCTCAAACTACCAAATGTGAAATCCTATGAACCAACAGGAACAGGCGAGTCGCCTTTGGCGGCCATTGATAAGTGGGTAAATGTGAAATGTCCTACATGTAAGTCACCGGCAAAAAGAGAAACTAATACCATGCCGCAATGGGCTGGTTCGTCTTGGTACTATCTTCGATACATGGATCCAAAAAACAAGAAGCAATTAGTTGATCCAAAGAGAGAAAAGTATTGGTCACCAGTAGATTTCTATGTTGGGGGCGCAGAGCACGCTACACGACACCTTATATATGCACGGTTCTGGCATAAATTCTTATATGATATTGGTGTCGTCGCTAGCCAGGAACCTTTTACCAAGCTTAAAAATGTAGGACTCATCGCAGGTCCTGATGGCCGAAAGATGAGTAAGCGATTTGGAAACGTCGTGAACCCAGATGATATCGTCAAGCTTTACGGTGCTGATACATTGCGAGTCTACGAGATGTTTATGGGTCCTTTTGAATCTGGAATTGCCTGGAGTACAGACAATATGATCGGTTCACGCCGGTTTATTGAACGTGTATGGAGATTGAGCTCAAGAGTGACAAGTGACAAGTCATTTACTGACAAAAAAGAGGTGACAACCACTCTTCACAAAACAATTAAGAAGGTAACCGAGGACATCAACGCTTTTTCACTGAATACGGCTGTATCATCGATGATGATTCTGCTTAACGCTTTAGAAAAAGAAGAAAAAGTGAAGAGGGAGACATATCAGACTTTGCTTTTATTGTTGGCCCCTTTTGCTCCACATGTCACTGATGAATTGTGGTCGATCATGAAATTTGGCACCAAAAGCATCTATCTTTCATCTTGGCCTAAATTTGATCCGGCTTTAATTCATGATGAAGAAGTTAATATTGCTGTTCAAATCAATGGTAAAGTGAGAGGCAGTTTCCGGACAGGCGCAGAACAGGCGAGAGATGAGGTTTTTATCAAAAAAACAGCTCTCGATTTGCCCGAAATTAAGAGCCGGGTTGGGGATAAGTTGCCCGATCGAGTCATTTTCGTCCCAGGAAAGATCATCAACCTACTATTTAAGGCCTTATAATCACAGAAAGTTACATATAAGCCCTACTAGTTGACCTTTTGTCAAAAACATGCTACAAATAAAGTATTAAACCCAATGCCACACACGCCGCTCACATTTAAGCCTAAAAATATAACTAAAAAGCTCTTGGGGGCATTGCCCGAAAGAGCGCGTATTGTACTCTCTAAGCGATACGGCCTTGACAAAGAAGGTGAAAAAATGACCCTCGAGGGGATTGGAGAACAGTACAATATTACACGTGAACGTGTTCGACAGATCGAACATGCGGCTATTCAAAATGTCCGAAAATCACCCGCCTTCAAACAAGAAAAAGCTGTGTTTACAGAACTCTCTGCAGCTATTCATGATCTAGGGGGTATGGTTGGAGAAGATGACCTTTTGCAGACTTTGTCGAAGGATGCTCTCACTCGGAATCATATTCACTTCCTCCTTACTCTTGGAGAAGAATTCAAAAAGGAAAAAGAAGATGATGAATTCAAGCACCGATGGCATATCGATGCAGGTCTTTCAAAAAAGATTCATGACGCACTTCGCAAGCTCTATAAATCAATTGATGACAATGATTTGATTCCAGAATCAGAAATGATCAATAATTTCCTTGAACATTTGCAGGATGTAAACGAAAAATATCGAAACGAAGAGGTTGCTCGACGTTGGTTGAATATTTCAAAACATATTGCCAAGAATCCACTTGGTGAATGGGGCAAAACCGCTTCTCCAAATATCTCTACAAAGGGTATTCGAGACTATGCATTCCTCGCTATGCGAAAGCATGGTTCTCCAATTCACTTCCGTGATATTGCTAAGCAGATTGAAACTCTTTTCAAAAAGAAAGCCCATGTCGCAACTACACATAATGAACTCATCAAAGACAAGCGATTCGTACTGGTTGGCCGTGGACTCTACGCGCTTGCAGAATGGGGTTATATCAATGGTGTAGTAAAAGACGTCATCAGAGCCGTTTTGGAAAAGAGTGGTGCTCTCACAAAAGAAGAGATCATCCAGAAGGTACTCAAGGAGCGATACGTAAAAGAAAACACTATACTCGTCAATCTTCAGAGCAGTAAACATTTCAAAAAGGATAAGGAGGGAAGATATCACCTCGCCGAGACAAGCAAATAAGATAAGCACGAGAGAAAAACCTTGCCCAGCTCAGAAATAGCAAAGCAGGGTTTTTCTTTTGAATATTGTTTTTAATGCGGTAGAATATATGCAGCCTCAATTATATGGAAACTCTCGCCCAAGAAGCTTTTGCATCAACTATTGCAGTATCGTTCAAAGTTTTGTTTTTTGTCTTTGTGGTCGTTGCACCGATTGCGCTCGCTTTCGCTTTTTGGTGGACATGGATACGATTCGTGAGGGCTAAGTTTTTTGCCGCGCAATCGTATACACTTTTGGAAATGCATTTGCCAAAAGGTGTGGTTAAACCCCCCCTGTCGATGGAATTTGTCATCACTTCCTTGTTCCAACCCGGAGGAGAGGGTACCTTCATTGATCGCTGGATCGATGGATCAACCCGTGCATGGTTTTCACTAGAAATTGTCTCAATTGACGGTCAGGTTCGCTTTTTTATATGGACAAGGTCGAAGTTCAAAGACATGATCGAAACTCAACTATATTCACAATACCCAGATATTGAAATCGACGATGTGACAAAGAATGATTACACAACAAAGATTCCGTACGATACTGCCAACTATAAATTCTGGGGTTGTGAATTTCGCAAGGCATCACCTGCTCATTTGCCGATCAAGACATACACAGCTTTCGGTATGACCGGCGCAGGTGCAGAGAAAGAAGAGGGTAAAATTGATCCGATAACACCGATGATAGAATTTTTCGGTTCATTGCAAAAAGGTGAGCAGGTTTGGCTACAGATCTGCATACGTTCACATGGCAAAAAACGTAAACCTGGAACCTGGTTTGAAAAAGTGGATTGGAAACATGCGGCGAACGAAGATTTGATCAAGCGAACGAAGCGAGATATTAAAATAGATCCGAACAAACCCGTTGCACCTGGCGCAATTAATATGACCGAACATGAAAAAGAGTCCGTGAAAGCTATTGAACACAACCTTTCGAAACTACCTTTTGATTGTGGTATGCGAGCCGTGTATATCGCCACAAACAATGCATATCGCAAAGGTACGGAGGGTGCAATCCAGGGAATTTTCGGGGCTTTCAGTGTACCGACACTAAACTTATTGAAGGCGACTGAAAAACCAGGCTTTGACTACCCTTGGCAAGATATTTTCAAGACCAAAGAAGCAAAGCAAAGAAGGGAATTATTCTACTTTTATAAATATCGCGCTTTCTTTATCAAAGAGTATATCCCTTTTGGTATCAAGGAAGACAATAGCTTCGTCATGACAACTGAAGAATTGGCTAGTATTTATCATTTTCCAGGCCAGGTTGCTCGTACACCAAACCTCGCTCGCATCACAGGAAAGAAGGCTGAGCCACCGACAAATCTCCCAATTTAATACTTATATATTTCTCATCCAAAAAGATGCCTCTAATCACTTTCTTTAAGAAATTATTTTGGATACTGCTTGGATTAATCATTCTCTGTGTTTTGACAGCGGTTTTATTCTGGTATTTCTTTTTTAGCGCAACTTCTGCTGTACAAATTGACGAGCCTAGACTAGGCAAAGATGGATCGGCTGTCATCTATATGACACCCGGCAAAAGTATTTCACAGCTTGCGGTCGAACTTAAAGAAAAAAATATTATTCGTTCACCCAAAGTCTTCCTAACCATCGTTGAGAAACTGAGTCTTGGGAAATCTATCAAGCAAGGAATCTATGTTTTTTCAAAGCCACAGCATGTATTTAAGGTTATAAATCGTCTGGCCGATGCCGAGTACGGGTATACTCCTACGAAAATAACTTTCCCAGAAGGTTATACTAGTTTTAATATGGCTCGAATACTGGAGGAAAAAATGCCCAATATTAAACAAACTGATTTCATGACTGCTGCTGAGGGCAAAGAGGGTTTCCTTTTTCCTGATACATATTTCTTTTACCCTTATGCAACCTCGAGTGCCGTGATCCAGATGCTTGAGAATAATTTTGATAAAAGAACTGCAAAGCTCAAAGACGAGTTTTCCTCGACAACCTTGGCCACAGGCAAAACTGCGCGAGACATCATCATCATGGCTTCGATTCTGGAAAAGGAGGTGAGGACAAATGCCGACAAAGCCATGGTCTCCGATTTATTTTGGAGAAGAATGAAGATTGGAATGGCACTTCAGGCCGATAGCACGCTCACATATATTACTGGCAAGACTTCTGCAGAACTGACACTGGACGATTTGCAAAGTGAGGATCTGTACAATTCTTATAAGCATGTAGGCTTGCCACCAACACCGATCTCCAATCCTGGGCTTGAGTCTATAAAAGCGGCATTGCGACCGGAGCCAAACGAATATCTTTTCTTTTTATCTGATAAAGAAGGAAAAACGCATTTCAGCAAGACATATAAGGAGCATCTGCAATTGAAGGCAAAATACTTGGATTAGTGCAGGATCTTGAAAAACCGCCATTTTTATGGTTTTATGAGGCCGTACTTCGCATACATTATGGCCAAAATAGAGCAATTAATTGACCGTGCGATCTCAAGCTTGCCGCTTCACAGCCTGCAAATGCTTGAATACGACAAAACACAGGGTAAGCGTCCGGTGGTTTTTGTTGGTATGTCAGGAGGTGTGGATTCCTCTGTTTCGGCTTATCTTTTGCAAAGAGCCGGCTTTGATGTGCGGGGAGTTTTCATAAAAGTCTGGCAACCCAAAGATATGGTTTGCACATGGAAAGATGATCGTCGTGATGCCATGCGCGTGGCGGCAATGCTAGGTATTCCTTTTCAAACAATTAATCTCGAGAAAGAATACAAGAAATACGTGGCGGATTATATGATTACAGAATATGCATCAGGGAGGACGCCGAATCCCGATATCATGTGTAATAAATATGTGAAATTCGGGGCCTTCTATGAAGCTGCGATGACCAACGGAGCAGATTTTGTAGCAACAGGCCATTACGCCAGAAGTCGGACAGTCGGATCGATTTATCACGACTCTTTTAGCGCGGAACTTTTGACGGCGAGAGATGAGGCCAAGGATCAGACATATTTCCTTTGGGCAATGAAGGGTGAACGGGTCGCTAGAACCCTCTTTCCTGTCGGTATTTTGATGAAAGAAGAGGTTCGAATGATAGCTGAATATGTTGGCCTTCCTGTATATGACAAAAAAGATAGTCAGGGGGTTTGTTTTATAGGTAAATTGGATATGAAGGAATTCCTCGGACAGTATATAAAGAAAAAAGAAGGGAAAGTGGTCGATCTGAGAGGAAAGGAAATTGGCCGACATAATGGCGCATTTTTATACACTATTGGAGAGCGACACGGATTCGAACTTTTTAATCAAACTCCAGATATGGAGGCGCATTTTATAATTAAAAAAGACATTCCGGGAAATATATTGACCGTCGGCACTCAAGCTGAACTCATCAAGGTAGAAAACGCGAAAGAGGCCATCCTGGGTAGTGTAAATCTCATCTCCAAGGAAAACACATCCGTTAAATATCTAAAAGCACGTATTCGACATAGGCAAAAACTACAGCAAGTGCAAGTTGGACCAGCTACTGGACCAGACACATTCAGTGCACATGAATTACATTTGAAGGTTTCTTTCAAGGAAGCTCAACAAGGACTCGCTCCGGGTCAAAGTTGCGTACTATATGATGGCGAAATATGCCTAGGTGGTGGTATAATTAATTAATATGACAAGTAAAAGCTCGGCAACTTATCCTCTGTACGTCCGAAAAGAAGATGGTACCAAAGAAGCTTTTGATCAGGGTAAATTATATGATTCTCTAGTAAAATCTGGCGCAGAGCCACATCAGGGCGACAAGATCGTTCGACAAGTAATTGAACAGATGCGCGAAGAGAACGCAAAGCGCAACGCTCGCACTACTGGAAAACCACATGAAGAAATTTTGTGTACTGCTGGAGAGATTTATCATCAAGCTTATAGCATTCTAAAACATGCCTCTCGAGTTGCCGCCGCTCGCTACTCACTTCGCCGGTCTCTTTTGCAATTTGGGCCCACGGGTTTTCCCTTTGAGGAATACATAGCAGAGCTGTTCAGAGCCAAATGGGGATATGAGGCTATTACCGGCCAAATCGTGCTGGGTGGTTGTGTACCGCATGAAGTTGATGTGGTGGCCTGGAACAAAGACAAGCTGGTTATGTGTGAGGTTAAGTACCATTCTGATGCCGCATCAAAGACCGATACCAAGGTCGCTCTGTACGTAAAAGCTAGATTCGAAGATCTGGGTAATACTGTTTTTGATTACGGCGGCATCAACCGAAAACTCTCAGAAGGTTGGCTCATCACCAATACTCGATTTACTGACACAGCGATTACGTATGCTAAATGCCAAGGATTGAATATGTTAAGTTGGGATTATCCAGAAAAAAATAATTTGCAACAACTTATCGAAGCCACACAATTGCACCCCATCACTTGTTTGACTACAATCAGTGAAAGCGACAAGCGCATCCTCATGGACAAAGACATTGTTTTGGCACGCGGTGTATATAGTAAAAGAGAAATCCTTCGAGAAATCGGTTTTACAGAACGGAAAATTCAGGAATTATTTAATGAGGTCGATGAAATTATGAAGACGATTCCGCAAGGATAGGTCAATTGGCCTGGCCGTGGCCACTAATTAAAATATATCTATATGAAAAAAACTTGGTCCAATAATGGTTCGAAAAGCGCAATCGTCAAAACATGGGGCATTTATAGCGATAAAAATATTGGCACAGGCAAAAAAAGTGAACCATTTAAACTAAGCCGTACAAAAATCGATATGTTTTTGGAATGTCCACTTTGTTTTTATCTTGACCGTAGACTCGGAATTGCAAAGCCTTCTATGCCAGCTTTCACATTAAACGTCGCAG
>DALYDD010000011.1:12725-37925 GCA_031973395.1 Minisyncoccota bacterium
CGTCTTCTGCATTACAACGAGGGTTATGTAATTCTCGACTTCCTGTGGGATATCAAAATATCTACTTTTGTAGCCATGGTCGCTATAGCTTTTCTGGTCGGCTATCATCTTCTAAAAAAAGAATTCGATATCCACAGACGGGATGGTAAGGCTCATCCAATCATGGATCAATACCACATTGACGCGGTACCTTTTGACCATCCGAACATGGAAAGCTGGAGGGAAAACTTTGTCGGTGTGCAATATCTACACCCTGAGACCAACTTTTTAGTGTTTGGCGCTGTAGATGATATTTGGAAGAATGCCGACGGCACACTTTCCGTTGTGGACTACAAAGCAACAAGCAAAGATGGTAATATTGAACTTGAGGATACCCGCTGGCACAACCAGTATCGCCGCCAGATGGAGATTTACCAATGGTTGGTTCGGCACAATGATTTCAAGGTGAGCGATACTGGATATTTCGTCTATGTTAATGGAAAAAAGGACCGTGAAGCTTTCGATGGCAAACTCGAATTTGATGTAAAAGTCATCCCTTATACGGGAGACAGCTCTTGGATTGACGAGGTATTGGTGCGAGCCAAGAAATGCTTAGACAGTGACGCCATTCCAAAAGCTTCACCAACTTGCGAGCATTGTGAGTATCGATTGGAGGCCAGAAAAGCATATGAGAGACATATTGGAAAAAAATAAAACACACATCATCATGAAATCAAACATTCTTTATTTTTTCGGAGCAATTATTACAGCTTTCTTTGCGATTTGTCTTGTTCCTACTGCTGCGGAAGCTGCGACAAGTTTTTCTGCTTGCGGGACTCTTTCAACTAATTCAGAAACATATAACCTCACTCAAAATATTGGCACCGGAGGAGACTGCATCATTGTTGCGGGAGACAATATCGTTATTAATCTTGCAGGATCTACGGTTACCGGAAATATTAATGGAAATGGTGTTTTCGGAGGAAGTCATAAGGGCGGATATATATTTACAGTTTCGAATGGTACCGTAACCGGCAACATCACTTCTCGGGGTGCCGATGGTAGGCCCGGAACCAACGGTGGAAATGGTGGTAATGGAAATAACGCGATAAACAATGGGGGGTCTGGTCTTGGGGGTGTTGGTGGAACTGCCTCTACAGATGGAAGCGGGGCGGTTGGCGTGGCAGGCAACCCAGGTGCAGATGGTTTCGATAACGATACGGCAGGGGACGGCGGCAACGGTGCGAATGGCGGGCTTGGTGAGGCAGGCTCTTCTGGAGGAATACTCACCCTATCGAGTGTTACAGTTGGGGGTGATATACATACCGGAGGCGGAAATGGTGGTCGTGGCGGAGACGCGGGCAATGGAGGCAATGGAGGAGTACCAAATGGTAATGGTGGAAGCGGTGGTATGGGAGGCCAAGGTGGAAATTCAGGACGTGGACGGCATGTCAATATTACTAATTCGAGGATTGTAGGCACAATAACAACTAGTTCGGGAAATACGGGTAATGGTGGAAACGGAGGCAATGGCGGGAATGCTGATATGACAAGCCTCGTGGCAATTGCAGGCGCTGGACAGAATGCAGGAGTTTTTGGGTCATCTGTATTAGAGAGCGGAACTTTTTCTGTAGTTGATTCAACTATCGTCGGGCCTATTACAACGAGACCCGGTGTATGTGGTCTAGACGGCAGGGACGGTGTTTCAGGGACCGCCCTTGATCCGAGCAATGTTCCCGCATCACCCACTAGTGGCGGAGCTTGTGGAGGACAGGACACATTACCATCTTCTGCATATACAGTTGTCGATAATCCCCCTTATTCGATTTCATTGATTGGCCCAGCAGTTGTTTCATTGCTGACTACTGATTCATATATCGAGCAAGGCGTAACTTTGATGGATGTAAAGGATGGGGCACTCACCACTTTTATCCCTGCAAATAATTTGAGTGGAGGTGCAGGTACATATGTTTTAACCTATAATCCGTTTGATTTGGGCACCACCCTCGTGGTAAATGGCCAGACAGTAACATATCAGGCGCCACAAACCCTTTCGATCCAAAGAACAATAGTTGTTTCAGTCCCTCCTGGAATTGCAGGAGGAAGTCCGGTTGTGAGTAGCGGATTCGCTGAACCTAGCGGAGCTACTTCGCCCACGTCACCTGTAATTCCGGAAAGAGCGATCAGAGTATGTAGTCCAGGAGAAAAATTCAATACCATAACGGGTAAGCCATGTGTTCAAAGTGCTTCACCGGCACCCTTCAATAAAAATCTATATCTCAAAATGCGTCACGATGATGTGAAGAGGCTGCAGATTTTCCTTAACAGTAACGGATTCCCGATAGCAAAAACAGGTGTCGGCTCTATCGGTAAAGAGGGTGATTACTTTGGGCCCGCAACGAGGGCGGCACTCATTAAATTCCAGGCCTCATCAGGGATTAAGCCTTCTGATGGACACTTTGGACCCATAACACGTTCGTTTATTAATGCTATAGTAGGCAAATGAAAAAAACAGAACCTGGTATTAAAATCAAGAGTACATGGGATTTTTCCTCAATATATTCTGGCTATTTAGATAAGAAAATACTTGCTGACGTCAAGCAAATCGAGTCTGCTTATATTTCTTTTGCCAAAAAATATAGCAGTGAAAAAGCCACACAAGGATTCATGACCAGTGCTGCAAAACTGAAAACCGCGCTTGATGATTGGAATACCTTGATGGGTGATACGGGAACATGGAAACCTATTTGGTATTTGCACCTCTTGCTTGAAGTTGATACACAGAACAATAAGGTCAAAGCAATTTTTACCAAATTGATCGATCAGCTGACAAAAGCATCGAATCAAATTCTCTTTTTTAATCTAAAACTAGGTAAAATTAGTAAGGAAAATCAAGTCAAATTTTTAAAAGATCCAAAACTTGCTACCTATAAAACATTTCTTGCTTCTATTTTTGAAATCGCGAAATATAATCTTTCAGAGGCCGAAGAAAAAATCCTGAGCCTCAAATATACCCCCGCGCATGAGATGTGGGTAAGCGCCCAAAAGAAATTGCTCACAAGTCAAATGGTAAAACATAAAGGCAAGCTTATTCCCATTACGGAAGCCCAGGTTATCAAGGCTGATCTACCGATCAAAGAACGACGTGCATTGCACGAGAATATTATTGCCAAATATAAAGAAGTCAGTTTTCTGGCGGAGGCAGAGCTGAATGCCATTATCACTAACAAACGCGTAACAGATGAGCTCCGCGGGCTTACAAAGCCTTACGAAGCAACTGTTCTAGGTTATCAGAATTCAGTGAAAAGCGTGGAAGCACTTGTAGAAGCTGTATCCAAATATTTTCCGGATGTGCATAAACTTATGAAGATCCGGGCCAAAGCTCTGGGTTTGCCAAGATTGAAAACAGCTGATATTCGAGCGAAGATTTCTAAATCAAAAAAGAAATATACGATTGAAGAGGGTATTTCATATGTAAATGATGCTTTCCGGAAAATTAAGCCAGAATTCGCAGATCTATTCATGAAATTTGTGAGGGAAGGGCGGCTTGATATCTATCCAAGAAGCGGCAAAAGAAATGGTGCTTTCTGCTCAGGCGGCGTCGGTGTTCCTACACATATTCTGCTCAACCATACGAGTGACATCAACAGTATGTTTACCATTGCGCATGAAATGGGTCACGCCATCCATTTTGAGGCCTCAAAAAAACAAATTCCAATTTACGAGGATTTCACCATCTCTATCGCCGAAGTAGCTAGTACTTTTTTCGAGAATGTCTTCTTTGACTATGTGTATGAGAAGATGCCAGATTCTGAGAAAAAATATATGCTGATGGAAAAACTAGAAGATGCCTCGAACTCTATTTACGCCCAGATATCTTTTTTCAAATTTGAACTAGATTTGCATAATGGGATAAAAGAAAAAGGCACAATGTCTGCTGCTGAAATCGCCAATCTCTCACTCAAGCATCGAAAAGAATTATACGGTAATGCTGTTGAATTCCTGCCAGATGACGGGTATTTCTTTGTTATGGTACCGCACTTCAGATCTTTCTTTTATGTATACGCCTATGCCTATGGTCAATTAATTGCCAATGCATTATACGCAGAATATAAAAAGAACCCTGCATTTCTCGAGAAGATCGAATATTTCCTCAGTGCCGGAGGTTCAAAAAAGCCAGATGATATTTTTAAGGACATTGGTATTGATGTCACAAAACCCGACTTCTTTGAAAAAGGATTGAAGGAAATGTCAGAACAGATCAAGGAGGTTCAGAAATTGTTTAAGTAAAATGAGAATTGACACCCTATTAATGGAGGGTATCATTGCAAACGGATTTCGTCTGAGGAGGACTAATTACCTCTTCAATAACAAAAACTGAATCCATCGAGTAACTAACTGCAAACCCAGAACAACAAACCATACAGCAACACCATGAGATCAAATCGTCTACTTAGCGCCACCCTTGTAGGAGGCGCCGGCGGAGCATTCTTTGCACACGCCCATGAAAAAGCGGTTCACCAGAGTGGACAAGTGCATATCGGCTCAGGGGTCTTGAGCAGCGATCCAGGTCGCGGCCGAGCAGCGGCGGAGAATTGGCCATACCCGATTGCCGGCTATGGCACCATCGGTGAATTGCTAGCCGCAGTGCGGAAGGATCCGGAGAAAAAGCCTGACATGGCGATCATCGTCACGCCAAATCATGCCCACTATGCGCAGGCGTCGGCATTCATCCGTGCCGGCATCCCAGTCGTTCTGGAGAAGCCAGTCACGATGACTCTCAGACAGGCGCTGTCTCTCAAAGCTTTGGCAAAGAAACACAATGTTCCCGTGGCCGTGGCTCACACATACCTCGGACACTGGACTACTTGGCTCTCAGCCCACATTGTCCGCAAGCTTGGACTTCTCGGCGACGTTCGCAAGGTCATCTCGAATTATTGGCAGGGTTGGCTTGATGAGCCAATCGAGCAAGGTGACAACCCACAACAACAAGCCGGCTGGCGCACCAATCCAAAACTGGCCGGCAAGAGCGGATGCGGTGGGGACATCGGCACCCATGCTTTTGCACAAGCTCGCTACGTTACCGGTCTCGGGTTCAGCTCAGTTGATTTTGCCCGAGCAAAAATTTGGGTTCCGAATCGCCAGCTTGACGATGACTTCTTTGCTCACTGCACCCTCGAAAATGGTGCAACTGCTCAGATCGCTGCAACCCAGATTGCTATCGGCCACAAGAACGACCTCCGCCTCGAGGTCAACGGCACGAAGGGCACATTGATCTGGCATCAGGAGGCATCTGAAAGACTGACTCTTCACCTGAAGGATACCGGTGAAATCAACTACTATCGCGGCGCGATTGCTGACGACGATCGTATTCTTGGTGTGTTGCCGCATGGTCTGAAGAGCAGAATTCTGCTACCAGGTGGACATGCCGAAGGCTTCCATGATGCGCTCGGCAATATCCATCGGAACTTTGCCGCGCACGTGCGCAGTTGGCAGGAAAATCCGGTCGCAAATCCTGTCAGCTTCCACTTTGACGAGCATTTCTACCCGACGCTCACCGAAGGTGTCGAACACATGGCATTCCTTCAAGCCGCGCTTTCGTCAGCGCGTCAACGTCGGAAAGTTGCCTTCCCGAAACTCTGACGAACACAAATAGTGGTACTTTCCACTCGGCCGCAACCGTTATCAAGGTTCGATTCCTTGAGCAACAGGCATGGTCCAGATCGGATCGTGCCTGTTTTTTTATTTAAATAATCCTAAATTTGTGCTAAAATCGTCTCTACGATGAAATCCCAAGAGATCAGACGAAGGTTTCTAGCCTTTTTTGAGGCAGCGCCCCGAAATCACGCAATTATTCCAAGTGCACCACTGGTACCCGAAAATGACCCATCAGTGCTTTTTAATACCGCTGGTATGCAGCCTCTTGTCCCATATTTGATGGGGGAGAAGCATCCAAAAGGGACACGACTCGCAAACTCTCAGAAATGTGTCAGGACGCAAGATATCGAAGAGGTGGGAGACAATACGCATGATACTTTTTTTGAAATGTTGGGTAATTGGTCACTTGGAGATTATTTTAAAGAAGAAGCGATCAAGTGGAGCTATGAATTGCTCACAAATAAAGAAGAAGGTTTTGGTCTTGATCCAAATCGTCTGTATATAACAGTTTTTGCTGGAAATGATGATGCGCCTAAGGATGAAGAGAGTTTTAATATTTGGAAAAAATATGTTCCAGAAAATCGTATTTATTATCTAGGTTGGAATGGAAAAAAAGAACCAAACTGGTGGGAGGCTGGACCAAATGGACCTTGCGGACCTGATACCGAGATGTTTTACGATATCACCGAAAAGGGCCTAGGTGATTTAACAAAAGAAGAATACTTGAAAGCTGATGACGAACAGAAAGTTGTTGAGATTTGGAATGATGTATTCATGGAATACATCAAGAAGGATGGAAAAGTTGTAGGGAAGCTGCCGAATAAAAATGTTGATACAGGTTCAGGGCTTGAGCGAATCGTGATGGCAATTCAGGGAAAAACAAATATTTTTGATACAGATCTTTTTTCTCCAATTATGGAGAAAATCCGCGAACTATCTTTTGAACAAAGTAAACCTGATCACGAAGAAGGTATTTCGGACAAAACTTTTAAATCACAAAGGATTGTAGCTGATCATATTCGTACTTCAGTATTTATGATTGGGGATGGAGTTATTCCTTCAAATACAGAGCAAGGGTACATCCTTCGACGCCTTCTTCGAAGAGCAGTACGCCATGCAGATAAATTGGGAATGAAAGAGGGCTCACTTTTCCATATTACTGATGCGGTTTTTCCAATTTATAAAGACGTGTACCCAGAACTAGCGACTCGCAGAGAAACAATTAAGGTTGAGATTAATAAAGAGGAGGCTAAATTCAGAAACACACTTAACCGTGGAATGAAAGAACTGGAGAAAATCACAAATTTTGATGTTGAGGCAGTATTTAATCTCTACCAATCATACGGCTTTCCGATTGAACTGACTGAGGAAATTTTGGGTGAAAAGGGAATCACAGTGGATAGAGAGGCTGTTCTGGCTTTGATAAAAAAACACCAGGAACTTTCTCGCGCTGGAGCAGATCAAAAATTCAAGGGTGGCTTGGGTGATACGTCTGAAGTATCGGTCAAATATCATACTGCGACGCATTTGCTTCATCAGGCCCTGCGAGAAGTTCTCGGAAATCATGTTCAGCAAAAAGGAAGCAATATTACTGCCGAACGATTGCGATTCGACTTTACCCATAGTGCAAAAATGACGGATGAAGAAAAGAAGCGCGTGGAGGATATTGTAAACGACAAAATCGCTGCCGCGCTGCCAGTCGAAGTCGTGACTCTACCGAAAGAAGAGGCAGAAAAAACAGGCGCCTTGCATTTCTTTGGAGATAAGTATGGTGATTCGGTTACTGTATATTACATCGGGGACTCCCTCGAAGCAGCTTTTTCAAAAGAATTTTGTGGTGGCCCTCATGTGAAAAATACCAGCGAATTAGGTAAATTTAAAATACAAAAAGAAGAAGCTGTCGCACAAGGTATAAGAAGAATTAAAGCGGTTTTGGAATAATTGTTGGCAGTTGGTCAAATTGTGGATTAAAAATCTCTTTACCAATTTTAAAATGCTATAATTTAGTGAATGAAAAAACTCGTCTCATTGACTGTGGCAATTTCTGACACATCGGTTTCTACCGCAATCGTGGTCAGAGAATACGCACGCAAACAAGATCCAGACAGTGTGAAGCCAACCATCAAAACATATCGAACAAAAAGTTTTAATCCTGAACACAAGGAAATCACATCTGAATATTTGGAAGATCGTCTTAAAGTATTACTGCGATCTATTATAAAAGAGACCCGTTTTGAAGATCTGCAGAAAGCGGGAATTACCGTGAGGGATATCAGCAAAATTGCCGTCTCATTATCGGCACCTTGGTTTGAGGGCAAAACCGTAACAAGTCATTTCGAGGAGGCCAAAGAATTTAAGGTTACTCAGGTAATCTTGGATAAGGCTTTTGATTCGGAAATAAAAGCGATTTCTGGTAATGACAAAGAGATTGTTTCCATCTTGGAAAGCAATATCTTGGGGGCCACACTGAATGGATATGCCATCAGTAACCCGGTTGGCAAACTCGCCACATCGCTTACTTTGACTGGATACGTAAGTTATACAAAAACATCAGTCAAAAATCTGATCGAGGAGGTTTTGGACTCTTGTTTTCACCACGTCGATGAAGTGATCATCAACAGCGAACCAACTATCTTACTCGCTGCGGCTATCGAGGAGGCAAAGCTTATGAACTTACAGACGGATTTCGCGATTATTCGCGTGAATGAAATCCTGACCCATATTCAAATCATTCGAAACCAACATATTAGAGAGCTCGGGACCGTGCCGATTGGCCTCAATGCTATTTTGAAGGAAATTTCAGAAGCTTGCTCTGTGACATTCGAGGTAGCGCTTAATGTTATGGAATTATTTTTAGAGAAGAAACTAGAATCAGATTTAGATACCCGAATATCTACCGCTATAACTAAAACCTTAGAAGCATGGCGCGCAGGAATCAAGGAATTCTCTATTCGAGCTTTATCAACAGGTCGCTTCCCTGCAAATGTTTTTCTCTCCTCAGCGACCGTAGTCTCACAAGCGCTCAAGGATCACTTGCTAGAGGATGATTATTTGGACGTGACAATGTCAGAAAAGAAATTGACCGTCGAAATCCTAGATCGAAGTACTTTAAATAATTTCCTCGAAATAGATAAAGCAAACGTAAAGGTAGAGCCGGGTTTCTTAACAAAATTAAACGCAATGATATAGTTATAGATATACATAGATCTATCCACATTATTTTATGACTAAACCACTTTATAATCACGAAGAAAATGGCAAGGAAATTCCTTCTGTAAAACCAGTGCCTCCGGCACAAAAGCGTTCTATCCGAGATATTCCTCTTTCTACAAGAAAAAATTCAGATTCTCAAAATGCCAGTAACGGTAAACGTCACCGAGGTGAAGGGGCGACAAAGGTTCGTTCAGAGGAAAGGGATTCGATTTATCATCAAGTGGACATCAAGAGAGATGTAGAACCTGTAGCAGACCTAACCGAAGAAGAGATGCGACTCGAGGTACCACTCGAGCATGCTTCAAAAGTTGAACATATTGATGTCACCATCCACGATCAGCCTAAAAAGATTAGAAAGATCCACACACAAAAGACCGAGAAAGCTGTGCGAAAGCGAATGCATGACATGAAGCCGATGCCAGAAAATCATACATTTGATTCTTTTCCTACAAATAAAAAACATAGAAGTAGCAGACATACCGGTGTATACATATTTATCCTCCTTGTTTTGGTCGCCGCCTTTGCTTTGTGGAGCACAGTCTTCGCGACTGCCACTGTGATTGTTACCGCACCCCCTCAGTCCGTAAATCTAGAACCTACAACTTTGCCAATACCGGTCGCATATGAAGCTTTTACAAAAAATAGCGAGAAAACTGTCTCTATCAATAATCTTGCAATGGTTTCTGTCGAAAGAAAAGCAACGGGCAATGTCATCATTTACAATAATTACAGCACCGAGCCATATGAGCTCATTGCGACAACAAGATTCCAGACCGCTAACGGCTCTGTATATCATTTACTATCCGATGTGAAAGTACCAGGAAAGAAAGGTAACACTCCGGGCTCAATCGAGGCAAAAGTTGAGGCAGCCAAACCAGGAAGTGAATATAATGCGCGTGGAGGACTCGACCTCAAGCTCCCAGGATTAATTGCGGGTACGCAAAAGTATGTAAACATATATGCAAAGACTGCCTCTAATTTTACCGGCGGCGAAACCGGCACTGCACCAAATACTAGTTCACAAGAGGTGAAGAATGCAGCAGAGGCTGTAAAAAATGAGGCACAAGAAGTGGCCCTAAAGGAATTCGGCTTGGCAAATCCAGATAAATTTATTTTGCCCGATAGTATTAAAACTACATATACTCTAGGTACAATTAAGGCCAACGGGACAAAGACGGATATCCAAGTGCGCACCACTTTTAAAGCAATTGGTTTATCTAAAACAGATCTCAAAGATGGCTTAAATCAAATTTTTGCCGAAAAGAAAATGGTTCTCTTGGAAGAAGACGATCTAAGGGCAAGTATTTCGATCAATCAGACATCTGACGCAGCATTATTAAATGGAACATTCTCGGTTTCCGTACGTGGGGATATTAAAACTGGTTATTCTTTTACACCTGAAACTTTGAAAAGTGTCATTTTGGGCAAAAGCGCCGAGGTGGCAAACAGCGCAATTATCGCGTCGATGCCACAAAGTTCTGTGGAGATTTCTATCAAACCATTCTGGAAGCACACCTTACCAAAGAACGCTGGTAAATTAAATCTCATTATCCAATAGTCCATGAGCGAAGAACCAGCGCAGCAGATGGCAACAATGCGCCGCCCAAAAATTCTAGAAGATGTAGGTTTTGATATTTACGTCGATACATTAAAATTGCGAGATTTACCACTACCCGTAGAACAAAAAGATCTCTCAGAGCTTATTTGGTGTTTCGATTTTCCTGTCTGGGAAAAGGATGGCACCGATGATTGGAACCTCACCCCTTGGGCCGCTGTAGAGGGGAGATCTGATAGTTCGGAACATAAAAAGAAGATTGACCGGGCAGATTTGAGTTTTCCTATTGTCATTATTTGGAATAAAGAGAGATGGGTAATACTCGACGGAATCCATCGTCTGGCAAAAGCATATTTGCTCGGAGAGAAAACAATGAAGGTGAAAGTCGTCACAAAAGACATGGTCTATTTCAAGAATGCTCAGATTGACATTGAAAATCGCGTTGGCAATAAGGCTTAAATCTGCTATCCTTTAGCTCATAAAACAAATGCCACAAGAACACCAACCAAAAGCTCAAAAACCAACCGTCAACGGAGTCGTTGTTGAGTCATTGCCAAACGCAATGTTTAAGGTCCGATATGATAGCCCAGAAGGGGAGAAGAAAGAGATGCTTACGTACCTCGCGGGAAAAATGGTCTATAACCGAATCCGCGTCTTGATCGGGGATCGAGTTACTGTAGAAATTGATCCATATGGAGGAAAGGGGAAGATTGTAAGACGGGGGTAATACATAGAACGATTTATCAAGCCATTTTAATTTTTTAAAAATATGATTTTCTTTGGTTGGGGACGAAATTCAAGAAGCTGGGCACTGTCTGATGGCAGACAACTGTCTGCAACATGGACTTATTTTCATTTTTTTTGGTTTCCGATTAAAGTTTCCAAAGCAACTTGGCATTTGCTCGAGGACAAGCGTTCAGAGGACCGGGTTCTAACATATCCAGAGGTCAGGGCAATGTTTCCGCACAATACTCCTCATATCAACGTCTGGCATAAATACGGATTGCTTTTCGGCCTTGCTGTTTTGATTCTAGCTGTAAGCATTTTTGGGTAAATGCAAATCAAGATATTTTGCGGTAATAAATAAAGACGATGCAAAGTCTGAATATATGGTAAGTGAGAGTAGAGCAAAAAAATATTTCTATAGTTTAAATAAATAGGCGGATCGCAGGGCGGAAAATCTTGAATTATCGTTTTCAAGGATGGGTTATACGATCAACTGTAAACCAGTACACAAGACTAATTGGTCGATTCAACGCAGAAAGGGTTACAAGGGTTCGAACCCCTCCGTCTCCGCTATGACAATTAACATGCAAACCTTACCAGCCCGGACCCCTTTGACAGCCACATCAACCTATAGTAAGCTATAGCTCCCATTATTAAGTATTAAGAAACCTTGTTGTTATGCGAGTTAGAGCCTCAGTGAATAAAAAATGCTCACACTGCAAAGCCGTCCGAAGAGGAGGCGTATTGTACGTTATTTGTAAGGCTAACCCTCGCCACAAACAACGACAAGGTTAATCAAACCCTAAACCCTAATGCGTATACTAGGTATTAATATCCCAGATCGAAGGCTAGACATGGCTTTGACCGCCCTTTTTGGTGTCGGACGAAGTCGTTCTAAAGCCATCCTTACTGAAGCAGGCATTGATTTTGGTAAAAAAACATCAGAATTGACAGCTGCAGAAGAAAACAAAATTAAAACAATTGTCGAATCTTTAAAACTTGAAGCTGACCTCAAGCGAGAAATCGGAGGTAATATCAAGCGATTGAAGGATATCAAAAGCTACCGTGGTTCTCGTCATGCACGAAGACTACCGGCTCGAGGCCAGCGAACAAAGACAAATGCCCGAACTTTGAAGGGTGTTAAGAAAACTATGGGTTCTGGTCGAAAGAAAGAGACTAAGAAGTAATAGTCCACTTATTTTTAATCACACTCAATCAATTATTTTATGGGAAAGAAACGAATAGCAACATCAGCAGACACCGAAGCGGGTGCAAAAAAATCATCTGGCGCTGCCAATAAAAAGCGATTGGACTCAGCCATTTTGAATATCCAATCTACATACAACAACACCAAAGCTGTCCTTACAGATGGCAAGGGTAATGTCGTTGCATGGTCATCTACTGGTTCTCTTGGCTTTAAAGGCGCAAAGAAAGGTACTCCGTACGCAGCTGCAAAAGTAGGCGAGGTTCTCGCTGAAAAAGCAGCAGCTATGGGAGTAAAAGAAATTTCAGTAGTTATCAAGGGCGTTGGTTCAGGTCGTGAATCAGTCGCTCGTTCTTTTATTACAAAAGGATTTGGCCTCACTTCTATCAAAGACGTCACGGGCGTACCTCACAATGGTCCAAAGCCTAAAAAGCCTCGAAGAGTATAAAAATTCCGAAAGGAATTTTTATCAAAGATTAGAAAAAGATAAAATCATCCAAACTCTAAAAATAAAACTATGAAACTAGGTCCAAAATATAAAATTGCGCGAAGACTAGGTGCCCCAATCTTCGAAAAAACACAAACTGCCAAGTTCAAGGCAAGTCTGGGTGAAGGCAAAGAAAAGCGCCGAGGTGGCCCAAAGAGCGAATTTGCAAAGCAACTACTCGAAAAGCAGAAGGTTCGATTTAGCTATGGTATTTCTGAAAAGCAGTTTAGCCGCTACGTCAAAGAAGTTATCGAAAGCAAGACTCATCAGCCAGCATTGAAACTTTTTGAAAGACTAGAAACACGCTTAGACAATATGGTTTGGAGACTTGGACTTGTTCCAACACGACGATTCGCACGACAGGTCGTATCTCACGGTCACATCACTGTAAATGGCCGAAAAGTAACTATTCCTTCATTTATGGTTAAACCCGGAGACCAGCTTGGTATTCGAGCCGGAAGCGCAGCAAACAAAATTTTTGACACCGTGGACGAAAAAATGAAGGATGCAAATGTACCGACTTGGGTTACTTGGAATACAGAAAAGAAGACAGGCTCACTTCTGCGACTGCCAACTCTGGAAGGACAGGACTTGCTGTTTGATTTAGGTGCCGTTTTGGAATTTTATAAACGATAATTATTTAATATATTCACCATGTCTGAAACATCAATTCTTTTGCCATCAAAACCAAAAATCATTAAAGAGACCGAAACTCTTGGGCATTTTGAAATCGACGGTCTATACCCTGGATACGGACATACACTTGGAAACTCTCTCCGACGAATCATCCTCTCTTCACTCCCTGGTGCCGCAATCACTCATGTCAAAATCGAGGGAGTCGGTCATGAGTTTACAACTATCGAAGGTGTTAAAGAAGACGTTCTCAATATCCTTCTTAATCTCAAAAAAGTTCGATTCATCGTCTCTGGTGATGAAAGTCAGACTGCCACTTTGAAAATCAAAGGTTCTCAGGCCGTTACAGCAAAAGATATCAAACTCCCTGGTCAGGTCACAGTTACAAATCCAGACCAGCATCTCTTCACTATCACGAGCGCTTCTACAGAGGTAGAAATGGAAATCACTATTGAAAAGGGGATCGGCTTTGTTCCAAAAGAACTCATCCACAAAGATCGAGTTGAAATTGGCGCAATTAGCCTTGATGCAACTTTTTCTCCAATTTTGCAGGCAAACTACGATGTAGAACAAATGCGAGTTGGTGACCGAACAGACTTCAATAAACTGAAGCTCATGGTTCAGACCGATGGAACCATTTCTCCAAAGGATGCTCTCGAAAAATCTATCGAAATCATGATCACTCAATTGAAAGCGATTATTGGTTTCAAGGAGGAAGAAATGATTCCTACGCGAAATGATATCGGTATGGATGGTGCAACAGAAAATCATGCTGACAAAGACGCGCTCGATGACGTCCTCAAGACTCGAATCGAATCGCTTGATATGTCACAGCGAACAGCAAATGCCCTTGTAAATGCCAATATCCGAACAGTAGGAGGTCTTATTCGAAAGAAGGAAGAAGATATCCTCGAAATCGATGGTCTTGGTGCAAAGGGCGTAGATGAAATTAAGTCGATTTTAGAAACACTTGGACTATCGCTTAAGGCGTAGTAGTATAAGAAACCCAAAGAAATCCTAAAACCACTGCCATGAGACACCACAACGCAAACCGAAAATTCCATAGAGGCACAACGCAAAGACGAGCTCTTTTGCGCTCTTTGGCTCGAGAACTCTTTCTCAATGGACGAATCATCACAACTGATGCCAAAGCCAAGGAAGTACGCCCTTTCGCTGAAGAATTGATCACTATCGCAAGAGAAAAGACAGTTGCGGCACGAAGAACTTTGAACTCAAAGCTCGGAAACAACCCAATCGTACCAATGCTTGTAGATAAAATCGCTCCAAAATACATAGGTCGAAATGGAGGCTATACTCGAATTATCAAGCTTGATGCAAGGCCTTCAGATGGCAGCAAAATGGCCGTCATTGAGCTCGTCTAATTTGCCGAAGGCGAATTAGACCATAAAACAGAAAAAGATTTACCACCTACAAAATATCATGACAACAAAACAAGTAATCGACGCTCAAAATAAAAAACTCGGCCGCGTAGCCTCTGAAATTGCTATCGTTCTTATGGGTAAAGACAAGCCGACTTTTCAGCGAAATACAGTAGCTGATGTTCAGGTAGAGGTTATCAATGCTTCAAAGATGGATATTTCTGAAGGAAGAAAAGCTGATAAATACTATTTGACATACTCAGGCTATCCTGGAGGCCAGAAAAATGAGAAACTCGGAGCTTTGATCGACCGAAAAGGGTACGAGGAAGTTTTGAAGCGAGCGGTAAAAGGCATGCTTCCAGACAATAAGCTCAAAACAAAGATGCTTCTTAATATTAAAATAACCGCGTAATTAACGTAATAATTCATCATGACTGCACAAGCAAAATATTTTGAAGGAGTTGGACGAAGAAAAACCGCAATTGCGCGAGTTCGAATCACTCCATCCACAAAGCAATCAATCAAGATCAACGATCTAGATCTCGTTGGTTATTTCAAAACTGCCAACTTACACACAAAGGCTCTCGAAGCCCTTGCTGAAGGAATCGTAAAAGACCAGAAATTCGATATCACAGTAATGGTAAATGGTTCAGGTACAAGTTCTCAAGCTGAGGCGATTCGACACGGTATTGCCCGAGCTTTGGAAAAATTTGAACCAACCCTCCGAGCCCCTTTGAAAAAGGCTGGATACCTCACTCGAGATCAGCGAGCAAAGGAACGAAGAAAGTTCGGTTTGAAGAAGGCCCGAAAGGCTCCACAGTGGTCTAAGCGTTAAGCCAAGTCCTGCGTTTTACACAAAGAAAAGCCCCGAAAGGGGCTTTTCTTTATCTTTTACAAAGGACGGCTGGTAGAACGACCTGACCTCCAGCAGGGAAACTTTAGAGTACGAAATGGCTTGACTAAATAGATAAACAGTTGTACTATCTTGGCAGATATGAGAAAACCGTTCCTCGTTCTGGCACTTTGTGCCCTTGGCGCGCTCTACGCGTGCATCTCGTCAATAGAAATCAACCCAGTTGCAGGTACGCTTGTTGCCCTCGTAGTTTTGGCTCTATACGCCTTCTACGATGTCTTCATTTCGGACCGTCGTCGCCATTAATGCGCGATGGCGACCACACCCCTACGAAAAGTGAAGCCGACCAGCTTCACGACGAGTCAAATCATGAGACCGCCTGCGCACCATTTGCCAGGCGGTTTTTCACTTTTATTATATTTTATTACTAACGTCTGCACAGAGTGTTATTTTTTAAACAATTAGAGCCCTATTTTATGGCACTTTTTGAAGCTGGTATTTTCTTTATTCATTTTCTATTTTGTAAAGATAAATGCACAGGATTTTTAATCCAAGATTTGTTAAAATCCTGCTGTCAAACGCTACCAAGACAGAATTGACAGTCACAGATTTCTGTTTTCAATATAAGATTTGATCTAATTTTGATCAAAATTTCATATCACTTTATTTAAAATCAAAGTATGACAGAAAACATATATTTAACTGAAGAAAAGTTTGACCTAACCATGAGACAACTCATGCTGTATTTAGACGATAGATTTAAAAGAATCGATGATAGATTCGATGCAACTGACGCTCGAATTGACAGGGTAGAGTATAGGCTTGATGAAAAGATCGACAGAGTCGAGGAGAGACTCACAGAGAGACTCGATCGAGTCGAAGTAAGACTGACAAGAGTGGAGGAGAAGGTCGGCAGGCTGGATGAAAGAATTGATGGGGTGGAGGAAAAAGTCGATGACCTCAAAGAAAAATTCAGAAATTATGCTGGAAATAATGACCGACGCCTTAATTCCTTGGAAGAACTTGCATAAACAGCTCGACCTGATTAGAATACAGCCACTATGACAGATGATAATCTTACAAATGGCGGCGATGAGCCAGCAGAAAACGAAATCGACCTTGATGCACCCGTAGATCATGATGGGGAAGTCGATGATGTCACATTCGAACAAGATGCCGATACGCGAGAGAATACCGCACCAGATGCACAAGTAAAAATTGCCAAACTTAAAGCTGAGATCGAAAAGCTGAAAACAGAGAAGCAGCAATACCTCGATAATTGGCAACGAGATAAAGCGGAATTCATTAATGCCCGAAAACGGGATGATGAATCAAAATCTGATTTTCTAAAATTTGCTAATGTCGGTTTTGTAGAGGAACTCCTTCCGGTAATCGATAGCTTTGAATCAGCTCTTAAGCATGCCGAAAACGGCTCAGGAAGCGGCCTTGCCCTTATATACAGCCAATTCAAGGCAACACTAAAAAAGCTTGGCGTAGAGGAGTTTGGGGCCCAAGGAGAGCCATTTGACCCTGCAAAGCACCAAGCGATAGGTAACGTAGAAACCACGGACAAGGATCAGGACCACACTTTGGCAGAAATTCTACAGAAAGGGTATTCAATTCAAGGAAAAGTTATCAGACCGGCGATGGTCAAAGTTTTTCAGCTTTAATCGAAAAAGGGGACTTAAAAAGTCTTGACAAGCATGCTATAATACATGTTATAAGAGGTCGGAAAAGCCTTTAAACCCATGATCATTCAACGCAAACAATACGGCGCTGTTTCGGTTCTTCTCGTCCAAATAGGATTGGCGCTTTATGTTATTGTCGTATTTTTAGCCCAGGGAACTGACGGTTCTATTTCTCCTAAAATTCTCAAGGTTCAGAAAGTTGCTGAGGCAAAACAAGCAAAAATCGGCCATTTTACGGAGAAGGCACTGCTTGGTTCTGGAAGTTCTGGCCAAAATCAAATTGTTCAGACATCCCCAATTTCTCCTGAGCAAATCATCGCACTTCTGGAAGCCCCCAAAGCTGACCTTGTTTTACCTATTGTTGAATTAGAAAATTTTGCGAAAGAAGATGCAGAAGTCGGCGATTCTTTACATAATATTTATTCGATTGGTTCTAAGCCGAGAGCACCTACGATTGGTTAACAAATTTTTCCGCAGGGAAAAATTTATAGATATTAGTTTTATTAATCGAATTATTTAATTAACTTAATAAACCCCCAGGGAAAAAGCACGCTCATCTTGATGCTTTTTCCTGGCGGTAAAAAGCAATTATGGCAAAAATCATAGGTATCGACCTCGGTACAACAAACTCAGCTGTCGCAGTCATGGAAGCTGGTGATCCAAAGATCCTCGAAAATGCAGAAGGGTCTCGGACCACACCATCTATCATCGCGATATCAAAAACAAACGAAAGACTTGTCGGTCTCTTGGCAAAACGACAAGCAGTTACAAATCCAAAAAATACAGTATACGGTATCAAGCGATTCATCGGACATAGTTTTGATGAAGCAGGTGTTCAAGCAGATATGAAGACCGTGCCGTTTGAAAGTAAAAAAACTACAAGCGGAGGTGTGGCTGTTAAAATGGGTGACAAAGATTATAGTCCGGAAGAAATTTCGGCTATGATCCTCACAAAAATAAAGAATGATGCAGAAGCAAAGCTAGGTGAGAAAATTACAGATGCCATTATTACTGTTCCTGCATACTTCAATGATGCACAGCGACAAGCCACGAAAGATGCCGGCAAAATCGCGGGCCTTGATGTGAAGCGAATCATCAATGAACCAACAGCAGCTGCACTCGCATACGGGTTCAATAAAAAGAAAGATGAAAAAATTGCCGTCTTCGACTTCGGAGGAGGTACATTTGATATCTCTATCCTCGAAGTAGGTGACGATGTCGTAGAAGTAAAATCTACCGACGGAGACCACAGACTCGGAGGTCGTGATATCGACTATAAAGTCTTAAACTGGATTGCAGATGAATTCAAAAAGGACAGCGGTATCGATGTTCGAAATGATGCTCTGGCAATGCAACGACTCGATGAAGCAGCGGAAAAAGCAAAGATCGAACTCTCGACCGCAGCGGAAACAGAAATCAATATTCCATTCATCACTTCAGATCAAAATGGTCCAAAGCACTTGGTCATGAAAATTACTCGCGCAAAACTCGAGGAACTGGCTGATGAATTCGTCACTCGTGCAATGCAGATCACAAAGCGGGCTCTCGAGGCATCACCATTCAAAGTTGGTGATATCCAGGAAGTTATCTTGGTTGGAGGACAGACTCGAATGCCAAAAATCCAAGAAGAAGTAAAGGCCTTCTTTGGAAAAGAACCGAATAAATCGATTAACCCCGATGAAGTAGTGGCACTCGGTGCTGCAATCCAAGGTGGAATCATTGCAGGAGACGTAAAAGATATTCTTCTTCTCGATGTCATTCCTCTCTCTCTTGGAATTGAAACCATGGGTGGAGTTGCGACTAAGTTGATCGAAAAGAACACCACTATCCCAACTTCAAAGACAATGCCTTTTTCTACTGCATCCGATAGCCAGACATCTGTAGAAATTCATGTTGTCCAAGGTGAACGTGCAATGGCGGGAGACAATAAAACCCTCGGCCGATTTATTCTCGACGGCATTCCACCAGCCCCACGAGGAATCCCTCAAATCGAAGTGAGTTTCGATGTGGATGCAAACGGTATCCTCAATGTGAAAGCAAAAGATAAGGCTACAAACAAAGAGCAGTCTATTCGAATCGAGGCAAGCTCAGGCCTAACTGACGCTGACATCGAACGAATGCAAAAAGATGCTGAGGCAAATGAAGCAACAGATAAAAAGCGAAAAGAAGAAGTCGAGGTGAAAAATACCGCAGACCACACTCTTTATTCTGCTGAAAAAGAACTAAAAGAACACCGCGATAAAGTAACTGCGACCGATGATGCGGGTGTAGCCACAGTCACTGAACTTGAAGCCAAAATCACTGCTATCAAGACCGTAAAAGAAGGAACCGACATCGAAGCTTTGAAAAAAGCTACCGAGGAACTTTCGGCGTCACTTATGAAATTTGGTGAAGCTATTATGAAAGCAAGTTCTGCTGCAGGAGCAAGTGCGCAACCTGGTGCTGATGCAAATGCTGGCCAAACAGCAGGAACAAATCCGACCGGCGATCAACCAAACCCTGAAGCAGGAACTGCAGAAGGAAAGGTTAGAGACGCTGAAACTAAATAGTATTGCTTAAGTACATTGGTACTGACTCAACGGAAGCTGAGAAGTTTCCGTTGAGGATTGTACCTTTGTCCAAACATATTCTACCCACAATCAACCAAACACATGAACAAAGATTATTATAAAATTCTCGGGATTGGGAAAAATGCCTCGCAAGACGAAGTCAAAAAAGCCTTTCGCAAACTTGCGCACGAACACCACCCAGATAAAAAAGGTGGCAATGAAGCGAAATTCAAAGAAGCCAATGAAGCCTACACTGTTTTAGGTGACGAGAAAAAACGCGCACAATACGATCAATTTGGCAGCGCGGCTTTTAATGGTGGCGGGGGTGGCCCAGGCGCAGGAGGCTTCGGTGGCTTTGAAGGCTTTGACTTTTCTCAATTTGGATTCGGTGGGCAAGGTGGGCAGGGACAAGGTGGCTTTGAATTTGATCTTGGAGATATTTTTAGCGGCATGTTCGGTGGCGGAGGCAGAGGACGAGGCCGAAGAGGAGCCCTCCGAGGCTCAGATATCCAAGTTGATATCGAATTATCTTTCAAAGATTCTATTTTTGGTTTAGAAAAAGAAATCAGCGTTACCAAGAATTCACTTTGTGAGCATTGTAAGGGTACACGCTCTGAACCTGGAACTGAAATGAATAATTGCGGAACCTGCCATGGAAGTGGCCATGTCATAAAGGCACAAAGGACGATACTAGGAACAGTAGAGCATGAGGTCATCTGTGACGAATGTTCCGGTACTGGAAAAATCCCAAAGACTAAATGTAAAGTGTGTCGAGGTAAAGGTGTTGAAAATAAGCGATCAACAATCAATATCGGCATCCCACCCGGAATCGAAAGCGGAGAGACTTTGCGGGTCAACGGTGCCGGCGAAGCTGTCATCGGAGGTGAGAGTGGAGATCTCTTCATCAAAATATATGTAAAGAAAGATCCAAGGTTTAGAAAACAAGGATATGACTTATATTCCGACCTGCACATATCAATTCCAGATGCGGTGCTCGGAGGTGAAGCAAGATTTGAAAGCTTGGATGAGAGCTTTACAGTTAAAATTCCAGAAGCTATAGAACATGGGGAGATTTTGCGTATCAGACATAAAGGAGTTCCACACAGTTATGGTCATCTGCAGGGCAAGCAAGTGGCACGAGGAGATTTGATGCTTAAAATTTTGATTAAAATTCCTAAAAAATTAAGTAAAGAAGAAAGAAAACTATTTGAACAGCTCCGCGAGCGGAAATAGCTCAAATGTAACGAATTCTTCAAATTCCCGTCTAATATAGTATAGTTACTTTATTAGTAGCCTATTTAATTTGCCCACAGGAAAATATATGAAAAAAGCCTTTATATTAGCCCTATTTGTGCCATTGGCCATGTTTGGCCTCTTTGTGGATGCCAAAACAGCATCTGCCCAGAGTTATTGCTATACCTTCAATACTGACCTCAAAGTCGGCAGTACAGGAGCTGATGTGGAAGCCCTCCACAATATCCTCACTCGAGAAGGCTTTAGCCGTTCAACCCTCAACTATTCTTATTATCAAAATCAACAAACATTTACCGAGGAAACCGCTTCGCTAGTGAGTGGTTTTCAAGAAAAATACCGCACCGATATTCTCACACCATTGGGATATCGATTTGGAACTGGTTATGTTGGTTTACAGACCAGAAATAAACTAAATAATTTATATTCATGTAGCGGTGGCCAGGGTGGCCAGGCTCCTACTATTACAAATTTTGTAGCACCTACACAATTACGAATTGGTGAGACAGGGACCTGGACAATGACAGCAAGCGATCCACAAAATGGTCAGTTATATTATTCAGTTCAGTGGGGAGATGAATCATACTCAAATCCGGGGTATAACAGTGTAAATCCTTTATTGGCTCAAAGTACCTATTATAGTCAGCAAGCCAGTTTCACCCATTCATACAGTTCAACTGGAACATACACTGTCCGATTCAAAGTTCGAGATAATCAAGGATACGAAGCACAGGTATCAGCTACTGTTGTAGTAAGTAATGACGGAGGTACAGATTCTTCTGGTTTGACTCTTACTGCCACACCAAATAAATATTCTTATTCATACAATGAACCTATTCTTGTTGCACTCACAGCAAGAAACAATACCGCTTATGAAAAAGTATTGAACTTCAATAGCGGTTGCCAGACAAGTTATCAGATCGGTTCTTACAATTCTGCAAGTAATCAGATCTGCACGATGGCATTAACATCAGTTCGTATCCCAGCATATGGTTCATATGTCTGGAATATTGTTCACCAACCATACACCTTCAATATCCTGAACGGTACGTATACTGTGACAGCGCGCATAATCGGATACGGTGAAGCTACGGCGACGATAACAGTTGGAGCAGGTGGTGGAAATACAGGAAACGATATCAGACTACTCAGTCCTAATGGTGGCCAATGGTGGCCAATCGGCACATATCAGACTATTAGCTGGCAGCTTCCAAATGCACAGTATTTTTCAGCACAAGGTGTGGATATAAACCTCATTCCACAATCTGGATATTATCCTCAGACACAAAATCAAGGTTCGACATGCCCGATCGGTAGTACATGTCCTTATACTGGAAATACATACAACAATCAGTCATATAGTCAGCCGTATTATTATCAGCAACCATATAATCTCGTACGCAGCACATACGGAACTTCATATAATTGGTATGTAGGAAATACAACAAACTACTGGACAACTGTTCCGGCTGGAACTTATATCGCAGAAGTATGTCTCGCAAACACAACGGTTTGTGATCGAGGTGATTCTATATTTACGATCAGTAGATAGGTTTACGCAAACTATTTCTAAAAAGAAACCTGCAGCGGTCTAGCAAACTGTGGCGGGATTTCTTTTTTGTATGATAAAATAAAAGTCACAATCAAAAACATATGGACTATTTGAACATTATCAACCTCATAGTTACCGCCTCAATCGCAATCCTGGCGCTTCTGGCATATTACAAGGGTACAAGAATGCTTTTGACGGGAATTATTTCTTTTTATCCTGCATCCTTGCTCTATATGGCACTGCCCATCAAAGACAAAATGCTTTTTTTGGGAACTGAGGGACCAAGCTTGTTTTACTCTCATGCTTTTATCTGGGGAGTCTTATTCTTAATATCATTTTTTGCCATATATAAAATTACTCAATATGGAAGCCTTGGATTTGGTGCACATAAGTTGATTAATGCGATTTTAATTGGTGCCTCATTTACCATGCTTGTGATCGCAATCGGTTTCCATGTACTCCCTTCGTATAATATTTTTCAATTAACGAATGCAGATATAACCAGTTTTTGGACTTCTGATTGGGGATATGTATTGGCATTATTTGTACCCTTGATTGCAATTTGGAGGGTGGGAAGAGGGGGATCAGCACTAAAAATCTAAAATATGGCCGAAGCGGCAAGCCTGTCTTCTATTTTGAGGGTATCTAGCTTAAATCAGAATAGTATTGTATGATGATCGATACACTATGGCCGCTACTGCAAAAAGCGCAGTAAAAAAGGATCTTGTAGGGCACGGAAAAAACAAAGATCTAACCGAAAACAAAAATATTCTTGAGATAGAATCTGAGGCTTTTTTCATCTCCTCAACTACCAGAGCGCCAGAGAATCCTATCCGTCATATCGATGTCGAATACTTAACAACAAAACATGCCGCCATCAGACAAATCGATGATAGCGTGGTTATGGGATTGAATTTGGCCAAATTCAGAGATATTCGATTTACCTGGGGCAAGAAGATTTCGCTTTTTTTCCAACATACCTTTCCACTTATTGTCCAAAGTATTTTTGTTCCTATCTTCCACGTTATTTACCGCTGCTTTTTTGTAATTGATATTAAAGGCAAAGAAAATCTCGAAAACGTGAAGGGTCCTGTATTGTTTATCTCAAATCATGTAGGCATTTATGATAGCTTCATGTTTGATCTATTTGTAAAACCATTTTCACACATCTTGCCATTTAGATTTATGGGTGCAAAAGTTTTTCTTTCTCCATTCCTGTCGACATTGAAGTTTATTGGCATCGTCGACCTTGTTTATTTTTTCTTCGGAGTGTTCAGAGTTACTCGAGGTGAGGGGGCAGAAAAATCTTTAAAAAAAGCTTATGAAATCATCAAAGATGGTGGAACAGTTGCCATGTACCCGGAAGGCAAGATTTGGAGACCGACTGCCGTGCACCCCGAACGCATTGGGCCTTTTAAATGGGGTGCAGCAATTTTAGCGAAAAATACAAATGTACAAGTTGTGCCAGTTTCTTTGAAGCGAATCGAAAATGAATTTAGGTTCAGGGATGATATGAAAATAATTATCGGCGAACCTTTTTATGTGAGTCAAGATATGGCGCCAGAAGAAATTGCAGATGAGATGCGATTGAAAATTTTGGATCTATACAATCAATCTGAAGAGTAGAAAAGAGAAAGCGCCGAACCCCGGAGAGAACGACGCTTTGGTGAATTCTGTTTCTAGGCCCACCAACCTCTCTTTTCAAGCTTTCGCCCGGATCCAGCCCAGGATCATGCCTGCAACTTCCGAACCTTGCTCCGAGAGCAGTGTGACATGGCCTGCGCCGATGACGGCTTGGGTGTTCACATTCATGCCTTTGTGAAGCATCTTCCGGCTGAGCTTGCGCTGAGCCGGTGGATTGATCCAGCGATCCTTGGTGCCATAGATGTGTAGCACCGGGCAATGGACCTTGCCGAGCAGGAAAGAGAGTCCGGCAAGTCGCCGAGCTTCTTTGCCTGGGACGATTGGGCGATTCTCGAGAGCGACCTGGTTCGGAGTGTCACCAGGTGCGGGACCGACCAGTGCCCGGAACTCTTTTTCGGTCAGACGGATGTCACGACCGAGTAGGAGTTGGGGTAAACGCCGGGCCATAATGCGTGCCAAGGTTGTAGTCAGGTACGCATAGAAGCTCGGCATAGCGGGCGACATCATTACGATGCCGGCAAGTTGCTCGTGCCTCTCCAGCCTTTCAGCTGCAATACGCACGGCGCTGCCGCCTGCAGATTGTCCGACGAGGAACACGTGCTTTGTGCTCCACGACTCGGCTCCGGTCTCAGCCTTGAACGCCTGAAGCACTCTCTGGACTCGGTCCTCATGTGTCCTGATCCCCGCAATGGAGACCAAAACGACATTATAGCCAAGTCCTTTGAGTAAACTCTCGAGACCGCCGAAGGTCGCTTGCGGATAGCCTCCAAGGCCATCGACGCAGATTACGGTGACTGAATTGGGTGGGGTAGGTGTGGCAGGATGCGAT
>DALYDD010000012.1:0-5076 GCA_031973395.1 Minisyncoccota bacterium
ATTTTTGAAATATGGTTTTATTGGAGCGCGGCTTTCGAACCAGCAAACGCCGCTTCTTCGAATGTTTCAGCTCTGCGATCCTTTTCAAAAGCGCGGTGAAGCGAGCTGCGCAATGTGGTGCGCAGGGCGATTGAGTGCAAGGTGTCGAGTGTTGTCTTATCAAGGGTGAGCAAGTGCCTCTCGAGTATGTCCAACCTGTCGATGTGAGCCAGGATTTCAACTGTCCAGCGGATGAGTGCCGGACTCTTCTGTTCTTCCGGGAGACGTTGGCGAACATACGAATCGGACAAATTGAACCAGAGGTACAAACACATATTCGCAAGGAAGTCGCTCAATGTTTGTTCCCACGGTTTTGCATCGTCCTTGAGTCGGAGGTTGCTAATCCTCGAGGGCTCCGATGTGTATTTCGGGTCCGGCATTACTGGTGCAAAGAAGGCCATCAGGGCCGCGAGCATGTCTGGTTTCAGCACGTACTCATTGAACCATGCCGGACCTGTTTCACCGTTGTTACGTTCGAGCTCATATCGCTTAAAGTCGGCACCACATTTGAAGTAGTGTGGCGACAAAAGTATGATGGCTTGCCGGGCGATCATTCCCCGAAGCTCGGGTTGGCTTTTAAAGATCTTCTGGCCTTTGCGGTCATAGCCGATGCAGAATGTCTGATCTGGATCGAAGATGTGTCTGGGACGAGGATCGCTGGGGCTTTTGAGCGAATCTTTATCGGTCCAACCGTTCGCCAGACTGAGGTACGTTATGATACGTCCGCAGTAGGTGTACTCTGGTTGACCGAACCCACGCCAGTCCATAGGAGTGTCGAGGCCGTAGTAGAGCAAGCTCAGCACCACCTGGTACTGGCCCGCTCTGAGTGCGGTCGTGATCTGCTCGAGCCATTCTTGGTAATGTCCGAATGGCTTGAATTGTACATCCAGCAGCGGATTCGCCGGCAACCCCGGCTCGGGAGCCGGCGTTGCGGTGGTGTCAGCGTTAACTGCGGACGTGTCGGGGGAAGCAGCCGGAAGGGCCGCTGCGGGTGTGTCTGTGTTTTCTGCATTCACTTTGCTTAGGTTCTAACTGGGTTATGCCCTGCGCTATGGCAGGACGGCGGAGATGACTCCAAGATAACTCTATACTTTTTGATATGAGTGTCAAACAAGTGGTTTTATGGTATTTTTTGATTATATAAAAACCATGTCAGATCTCACCTTTGTCACCAAAACCAAAAACGGTCTTGATGTCTATGTCGATCTCGAAACTTCACATGCCGCAACGCATCTCAAGGCGCATCCAGAGCTTTTTAATTTGATGAAAGAGGTGCTGGAAAATTATGAAGTGAAGCAGGGTCAAATACGGTTTCAAACTGATCTCGGTCGCATTGTGGGTCAAAAAGATTTGGTGCCAACAACCGAAGCGGATGATATTTTTTATGCAAAAAGACCTAATCGAGATAAGTACACAAGGTTCGTGCGCAATAGAAAAGCCGAGCCCACGCCCTTTATCACAATAGAATTACACAAAAAGAATGAAAAAGATTATGAAATTTTCACAGTTTTCATCGGCGAGCTTTGCCCAGGCTTTCCTTTTGGAAAAAACGACCCCAATCCAACAAAAAGAGAATTCTGGAATAGGCATGCATTGGTAGATGGAAACCAGGAAATTTTGCCCGAGACAATTACAGCAGAGTGTCCTTGGTAAAAATTGACATTTTTTGCCGGCACCGATCATGATTAATGAAAAGTTAATAAAAGTACGCTACAATGGTCCTCTATGACAGAAACTGCTAATCAAAATACCGCTGGTCAAACAACCCCCACTGCAGCAATCACCATCAAAAACCTGACGAAATCCTTCAAAGATCTTCATGTGCTCAAGGGTATTGATCTCACTATCGAAAGAGGAACAATGCTTGCGCTCCTCGGGCCAAATGGCGCCGGCAAAACGACGACGGTCAAAATCTTGAGTACCCTCCTCAAGCCTGATGGTGGTGAGGTGTTTGTAAATGGTTTTGATGTTGTCAAAGACGCCGATGATGTACGAAAAAATATCGGACTCACCGGTCAGTATGCTGCAATTGATGAATATCTAACAGGTCGTGAAAATTTGGAAATGATGGGGCGATTGTATCATTTGAGCAAAGCAGATAGTAAGCGTAGAGCAGAAGAATTATTGAAACAATTTGATCTCGTTGATGCGGCTGATCGTCCAGGCAAAACATATTCAGGTGGTATGCGCCGCAGATTGGATCTCGCATCGAGTCTTGTGGCAACTCCGCCTATTATCTTCCTTGATGAACCAACAACAGGCCTCGATCCTCGAAGCCGTTTGGTAATGTGGAAAATCATTGAAGATTTGATGGAGAATGGTGCGACGATTTTGCTTACCACACAATATCTCGAAGAAGCAGATAAATTGGCGGATCGAATCGCAGTGATTGATCATGGAAAAGTAATCGCAGAAGGCACCGCAGATGAACTCAAGGATCGGGTGGGTAAAAACCGCCTCGAACTTTTCCTTTCTCAGAATGAAGATCTCGATCGCGTATCAGAGATCTTGGGCGGAAAAGATATTTCTAAGAATGAGGAGGAGCATAGTCTCACTTTGCCAGTTGAGACTGGAATCAAGGATGTAAAGCAGGTTCTCGACAAGCTAGAACAGGCGGCTATCGAGGTCGAAAGTATGTCTCTCCATAAGCCAACCATGGATGATGTATTTTTGAAATTAACCGGTCGAGATGCAGAAGCAATTATTGCAAACAAACATGCCTAATACAACCACTCATTCAAAATTATATTGGATCTTCAGCGATTGTTTTGTTTTGATTAATCGCAGTCTCAAATATATTTTCAAAAACCTAGATCAGCTTTTGTCACTTGCTCTACAGCCGATTATGTTTTTGCTTTTATTCAGATATGTGTTCGGAGGAGCGATTAATACTGGTGGTACGACATATGTAAACTTCCTTGTCGCCGGAATTTTGGTACAAACTGCCGCATTCGGTGCGACGACTACCGCATTCAATGTGGCCATGGATTTAAAGCGGGGTATTATCGATCGATTCAAGAGTCTGCCGATGGCCAGTGCTACAGTCCTCATTGGACATGTGTTCGCGGACCTGGTTAGAAATATTATTTCCTCAACAGTTATGATCCTTGTCGGATTGCTCATTGGTTTCCGGCCAACAGCATCGATTGGCGAATGGTTTATGATCCTCGGTGTTCTTATGCTATTCACCCTCGCGGTTTCTTGGCTCTCGGCGATTTTGGGATTATTGGCAAAATCTGTTGAGGCTGTGCAATGGCTCACATTCATGTTTATTTTCCCACTCACATTCGCAAGTAGCGCCTTTGTACCAACAGAGGGTATGCCAAAAGTCTTGCGAATATTTGCAGAAAATCAGCCAGTGACTCATGTCATTGAATCGATCCGAGGCTATATGGTGGGGACGCCGATTGGAAATCATACAACTGCCGCGGTGATTTGGTTTGTTGCTATTACCGTCATCTCGATTCCACTTTCAGGCTATCTGTTTAGACGAAAGGTGTCATAATAGGCGCAATATATTAATTTTAATTTAATAAAAACTTTTAACAAAAATAATATGAACAGACCCGTACATTTCGAGATTCATGTAAATGATATTCCTCGAGCAATTGAATTTTATAAAGAAGTTTTCGGTTGGACATTCGAAGAATATCCAATGGGTGACACGGTATATTGGATGGCCATGACCGCTCCAAAAGACAGTACAGAAAAAGGAATCAATGGCGGATTAATTAAACGTGCGAGTGCGGAACCTGCTCCTGGTTCGGCACCAAATGCTTTTGTCTGCACTATGCAAGTTACAAATATCGACGAAACAATTGCAAAGATTGAAAAGTTTGGCTGTGAATGCCAGATGCCGAAATTCGCTTTTCCAGGTATGGCTTGGCAGGCATATTATAAAGATACGGAAGGGAATATCATCGGTATTCATCAGGAGGACAAAGAGGCGAAGTAAGGACGAAGTTTTATCTAAGAAAAAATAAATCGTGAGAAGACCTAGTCTTTTTGCGGTTTATTTTTTACAAACTCTTCCCATTCACCAAGGAAGTTCGAACTGCTCCAGAGTTTTTCTAATCCCACGCCATAGATGATTTTGATGTCGAGTTCCTTGCAGACGATTGGTTCAGGGGCGGGAATACTGGCATCATCAACCCTGTCTCCTCCTTTCGCAAAGATATGTGGTTTCAAAGTTCGCAATGCAACGGCAACAGTCTGATCATTTTCGATTTCAAACGGGATAACATAGTCCACGCCTTTCATAAATGAAACGAGATGACATCGCGTCTTGATATCCATGAAGGGTTTACCTTTTTTGTTTTTTAGAAAAGTGTCACCGTTGACGATAACAACTAATGTGTCACCGAGTTTTTTGGCTTCATAAAAACAAGATGCATGACCAGGGTGGACCGGATCGAAGCCTCCGGAGGTCGCGACGATAGTACCAAGGTTATTACCTGGCTCATTGCGTAGAGCTTCGAATTCCTCAAATGATACGATGCGGGCTGGGTGTGGGGACATGGTAGGTTTGGGTGTTTATGTTCGGCTATTATATAATATTCCCACATGAAATGGCACCACCCTCCGATAACCAAAATATATGAAGCATTGGGTACTGTAGCTGATGATCGTGTAGAAGTTCCTGCAGATAATCTCAATCAAGCAAAAGTATATTCTTCGTCTCGAAATAAGTTTTATAGTATTGCGTATGATCCAGATATGCAGGCAATAATGTCGAATGATAATAGTTCGTTCTGGAAAGGGTATTTGGGATATCCATCTATCGCTTTTCTCATGAAAAAAGGCGCGCTTTCATATGATGCGGTACTCGGTAATTTGCTCAAAGGGGTGGCTTGGAAAGACATGAATCAAAAATATAAAAATGACTTTGAGGCAGCGCTAGCGGAAATTCTTTCTACAAAGACAGAGGAGGAGAGAAAAAAATTGGCCGAATATGCAGAAAAAGTTGATGCTGAGATAAAGGCTCTGAATCTCTCTTATTTAGGCAAAAAAACCTTGCCACCAGACGGGTATTAAGGG
>DALYDD010000012.1:5131-14359 GCA_031973395.1 Minisyncoccota bacterium
AAACCTCACTCCACCGAATTGTGGCCGAAGATGGCATTGAACTGGTCGGTCTTTTGTATGAGCCCGAGCTGCAGGACGGTGCTCGTGCCGAAAAAGTTTTGGTCCATGTCCATGGCATGGCGGGAAATTTCTATGAAAATCTTTTTCTCGATTTTATGGCGCATACACTGACAGAAGCAGGAATTGCATTCCTTGCTTTCAATAATCGAGGTTGTGAATTTGCAAAAGATCTCACAAAGATTGAGGGCAATAAGCGTAATTTCGCTCGAATTGGTAATGCCCGTGAAATATTCGAAGATTGCGTGGTGGACATCAAAGCTGCAATTGATTTTGTTGCATCAAAAAACTTTTCACAAATTCATCTATCTGGGCACAGTCTGGGAGCTCCGAAAGTCGCTTATTATGTCGCAGAGACTAAAGACAATCGACTGAGTTCTGTGGTCTTCATGTCGCCATCAGATATGGTAGGTCTCATACGGTCTGATAAAAATTATCAGAGAGATATTGAAATGGCTCGGCAAATGTGTGCAGATGGAAAAGGCGATGAGATGCTACCGTTTCCGGTGCTTTGGGATAATACTCCGCTCTCTGCGAAAAACATATATCAGTTTAAGTAGTACTGATTCGAAAGTCGCCGTCTTTAATTTTAGCGATCCAAACAATACGCTTCCTGTTCTTTCAGAAATTAAAATTCCAACTCTCGCTGTTATGGGAAGGATGGACGATGTTTTGGTTGTACCAATCGAAGAAATAATGCAGCGTATAAAAAAAGCGGCGGTAAATTCTCCAAAAGTTCATACACATATTCTAGGTGATGCTAATCACGGCTATGATGGTTATGAACAACAACTCGCTGATGTGATTTGCGCTTGGATTAAGGCGGTGTAATATACCCTCATGATACATATAATATTTGAAGCGCATGGCACCACATTTGATAACGAGGCACATCTTTCGTCGGGTCATAACGATATAGCCCTTTCTCCACTGGGCATACAACAATCTGGTGAAATGGGTATGCGATACAAAGACGATTATTTCGATGCAATTTTTTGCTCAGATTTACAACGTGCATACAAAAGTGCTGAGATAGCATTTGGCGACAAGTTTTCTATCATTCAGGATGCCAGATTGCGCGAATGTGACTATGGGGATATGACGCAGGCTTCAAGTGAAATAGTTGATAAGGAAAAGCCTGGCCGATTGACCATCTCTTTTCCTAATGGCGAAAGTTATGCAGATACTACTATACGCATGAAAAGTTTTCTCGAAGATTTGCTCAAAAATTATGATGGTAAAAAAGTTATGATCATTGGTCATCGGGCAACACAGTATGGTTTGGACCACTTGATTGACGGCAAGCCAATGCTTGAGCTTGTTTCAACAAAGTTTAAATGGCAACCGGGATGGGAATACAAGTTTGAGAAATTCGCGTAAATAATAGGCATGAAAATCATCTCTTGGAACGTAAATGGTATACGCTCTGTTTTCAAAAGCACATTCAAGGAGTGGTTGAAAGCGACAGACCCGGATATTATTTGTCTCCAAGAAATCAAGGCCGAACATACTGAACTCGATTCAGAGCATACAGAAATCGACGGGTATTTTGCATATTTTAATTCTGGTGCAAGAAAAGGCCATTCTGGTGTGGCTATTTACACCAAAGCAAGACCAGTCAAGGTTGAGACAAAGTTGGGAATCGAGAGATTCGATGACGAAGGCCGCTGCCTCAAACTGACATTCAAAGATTTCACTCTTTTCAATTTTTATATTCCAAATGGCGGGCGCGATAAAAGCAATATGGATTATAAGCTCGATGTATACAAGCAACTTTTCCCTATATTTGAATCAATAAAAGATCAGCCTGTAATTCTGACAGGAGATTTCAATATCGCACACACTGAACTCGATCTCGCGCATCCAAAACAAAATGTCGACAATACGATGTTCACTCCGGTCGAACGCCAGCAAATTGATACATTGCTCAATCTCGGATATGTCGACACTTTTCGCGCAAAATATCCAGATAAAAAATCCTATAGCTGGTGGGCCTATGCATTTAATTGCCGAGAAAATGATGTGGGCTGGCGCATCGATTATTTTTTTGTGACAAAGTCACTTGCACCACATGTACAGGATGTTTTTATGCAAAGAGAAGTTTTGGGGTCAGATCACGGGCCGGTTGCACTTATCTTGGATAAAGAATTAGAGGTCGGGGAGAGGCCAGTATACGTGAAAGAAGAAGTACAACCAGGTTTGTTCTAAGCCACGCTTTACAGGTATTGACAAGCTCACTGTCGAATAGTAAGATTTGCCTTAGAAACAAAGGCAATTCCGTCTTTGTGGCCGCGAAAGTTCCAAACCAACAAAATCACTGACCATGAATTCTCAACGGTTTAATTCCATCACAGCTCTCGCCCTGATCTTGACCGGCCACCTCCTCAATACAGCCCGTAATCGAGGGGTCAAGCCCAAAGTCCCACAGGGTCCCGCCCGCGGGACCGGCACTGCTTCCGCACCTGCCGCCGAAGATACTCGGGACTGGTGATCGCCTGCTCCCAACCTCGGTTCGCCTCATTAGGCACAGCCGCTCTTCCTTAATCGGGGAGCGGCTGAACTATTTTTAGACCTATCCGTCTGCTATACTTTTCTCATGAAAAAAAATACCGCAGGTACTACAGATGTTGCAGCTCAAACACTATCGCCGACTCAAACCCCAAAAGAATTTCTAATATTTCTAAACGAAACATATTTCACGCTCCACAAAACATACGAAGATCTATTCTGGATCTCATATATGGGAGATCATTCGATTAATAAAGAAAAAGATGCCGCCTTGGCAGCTCGAGATGCGTTTCGGGCAAACCCAGACTACGCAGCGCAAATCGCTCGATATTTAAAAACAACAAAAACCCCAAAACAGAAACAGGGGCACAACAGATCTCATGGGAAATTAGATACGAAAACTAAAGAACGGCTCAAAATCTGGCAGAACTTTTTTGAAAAATTCCAGACGCCGCCGGAAGCCCTTTCTATAAAAAAGAAAATCGATGAATTAGAATCCGATATCAATAAAAAACGAGCAGAGCGTAAAGAAGGATACATCGATCCGAAATCAAAGAAGTTCGTGGAAATAACCGAGAACGCCATGACTACTATGATGATGACGCATGATGATGAAAAAATGCGCCGCGCCGCTTTTGAAGCCCGCGAAAAGTTGGCAACTGGAAACTTGGCGGAATATGTGGAGCTTGTAAAGTTGCGAAATGAATATGCTCGAGCTCTAGGCTTTGCGGATTTTTATGATTTCAAGGTGCGAACAGATGATGGTATGACAAAGCAAGAACTTTTTAGTATTTTCGATACTATTTACCAAAAGACAAAATACGCTCTGACGGACATTCGAAAATTGGAAAAGAAAACACCTGGCCTTCGAAAGCCTTGGAATTTCACATATATGCTGACAGGAGACTTTACCAAAGAAGAAGATCCGTATTTCCAATTCGATGAGGCTCTAATGCGATGGGGAAGAAGCTTTGTTGCTATGGGTATAGATTTCCGTGGCGGCACTTTGCAATTAGATTTAATGGATCGAAAGGGCAAGAGTAATAATGGTTTTTGTCATTGGCCCGATGTGGTGATATATCGAGGTGGTAAGCGAATTCCTGGAAGTGCCAATTTCACTTGCACAGTAGTACATGGTCAGGTTGGTTCGGGTGTGGAAGGGTATGAGACTCTTTTTCATGAAGGAGGTCATGCTGCACATTTTTTGAACGAAGATCAAAGCGAAGCCTGTCTCAATACCGAATACGCACCGATGTCTGCTTCCTGGGCGGAAGTGCATAGCATGTTTTTGGACACAGTTTTCAGCAGTATCGAATGGCGAACGAGATATGCGCAAGACAAAGAAGGAAAGATCTATCCATATGATCTTTTCCAAAGAGAATTGCATAAAACGCATATCATGCGGCCGTTACATTTAAACGGTATCATTTTCGTTTCCAATTTTGAAAAAGAAATATATGAGACAAAAAATCTAACAAAAGAAAAAGTCTTGCAAATTGCCCGCAAAAACTTCCAGAAATATTTCGATCGTTCAGAAGACTCGCTCCTCGCCCTCAATGTGCCACATATCTATAGCTGGGAAAGCACCGCTTCGTATCATGGATATGGGCTGGCAACTCTTGCTTTGCAGCAATGGAGAGAGTATTTTTTCAAGAAATATAACTATATTGTTGATAATCCAAAAATCGGCAAAGAAATGCAGGCTGTTTGGAAATTGGGCTCTAGTAAGACCTTCAATCAATTTGTAAAAATGATGACTGGTAAGAAGCTATCCGCTGATGCATTTTTACGCAATTTTACCGCTTCCATTGCACAGCTTGAAAAACTCGCACAAACTCGGATCGCACAACTGGAAAAAGTACCTATGCACAAAGGCCCAATCAAGTTTGATGCAAAAATAAAAATGGTTCATGGAAAAAAAGTCATTGCTGATAATGCTAAGAGTTTTGAGGATATGGCTAAAAAGTACAAGGGGTGGCTAGGTGGCGGGATGAAATAGGGCTTTGGAAGAGGTGTTCATTCCCTGGCAAAAAATGCTACTATGGTCATTATGAAAATCTTATTTGTCTGCCGAGGAAACGTAGGCCGAAGCGTCATCGCTGAAGCCTTTTTGAAAGATGCTCTGGAAAAATCGGGTAAAGCCAGCAAATACACCATAGCTTCTGCTGGTACCAAATTGAGTGGACCAGAACAACCAATTGGAGAGCTTCGTCCGGGAATCGATATTATTTTAAATACTATGCAGGAAGTCGGAATTGATGTTTCGGGTTATGTGCGCCAAAATATTACCCCTGAAATGATCGCCGATGCTGATAAAATCATTCTCGTCGTTGATGAGCGCGATCCCATTCCTGATGAATTGCAAAATAATCCAAAAGTTTCGCGATGGGAAGTACTCGATCCAAAAGGCCAGACACAGGAATTTGCAAATACAGTGCGCGATCAAATAAAAGTTTTCGTTAATGATCTTGTAAAAACCTTAGACTAATATGAAAAAAGAAATCGAAGTCAAAGCAAAAGTTGATAATCTACAGGAGATCAAGCAAAAGCTCGAAAACCTCGGCTGTGTTTTTACAGAACCTGTTGTGCAGGACGATACCATTTTTTGCAACTTCGATGGAGATTATACAAATTTATGCCCGGCTCAAATTTCCTTCGCATAAGAAAAGCTAGGGGGAGCAGCAGCGAATACCCGGGAGGGTGGAAAATCATTTTTAATATAAAGCAGCCTCAATCAAATGAACTTGATTGCATCGAACGAGAAACAGAAATTAATGATGCAGATCAAATGAAAGGTGCAATAGAACTTCTTGGATATCATCAAGCGATACATGTCGTCAAAACCCGAACAAAAACAAAATATCAGGATATGGAAATCTGCCTTGATGAAGTAGAGGAACTTGGATCTTTTATCGAAGTAGAAAAGATCGTAGAGGGTGAAGGGGAAACAGTGCAAAACGAGTTATTTGGTTTCCTTGAGACTATCGGTGTATCAAAAGAAAACAGAGTGTTAAAAGGGTATGATACTTTACTGTATATAAAGCAAAACCCTCGATAGTCTGTTTGTGGCTTTTGCATAAAAAAACAAAATGGAAATAGCAGAAAAAGAAAAACTAATAGAAAGGCTCCGCACGGATGGTTTTCAGCATATCTATGAGTGGAAAGATGGGCCTGGAACAATTTATCCTGAGCATGCACATAAAGGTAAGGTTAGTTTTTACATTATTCAAGGAGACATTGATGTCGTTATAGAGGGGAAGAAAACCTCAGTCAAATCTGGTGAAAGAATGGATGTGCCGGTGCGGGCAAAACATTCTGCCATTGTCGGACCAGAGGGTTGCACTTTTATTGTTGGCGAAGAAATTGAAGGAGATTCTTAATATTGTTACAGATTTTTAACTTATAAAAAGAAAACCGCACCGAGAGCCGGGCAACCAAGCGCTTGCGGCGCTGGTGCGGGATTCTTCGTTGCGGTGGGGTGCGAATTTAACGTTGAGGGACGGCAATGGCGGCGGTAACCCGGGTTACTTTTTTGGGAATTACATTGTAACTTATGCCGTAGAAGACATCTTTTTCCACAACTTGGGAGACTTTCAGAATCAGGACATCCTCTCCGATCTTCACTTCCTCTCCGATTTCGTGAGTTACGGGCATATTTTCTTCGTACGACCTATATCCGACGGCCTTATCAAGGACAAGGTCTTCCTGCCGGACTCTCACTGTCCAGCTTTCAGAGTCACCAACTGAGATACATACCGCTCGGTTCGCACCGAGTTTGGTTACAATCCCTTTGGCCACCACCTCGGGTGGATTATCTTTAATCACCCTACTTGCGGTGACAGAGATAGGTTTGGGGTTGTCTGCACGGGACGGGTCTTCGGGGTTCGGATTGCAGCCGTTGTTGGTGAGAAGAATCACCAATGCTCCGAGAGTCCGGAGCGGACGCATGCACAGCATGCTTAGGGATTTTGTTCGTGTGTTCATAGCAAAGGACAATGCCAACAGTATGCCATTCTTATGTATCTATGTCAATCCGTCCATCTGTTCTGAATTCGCACCCTAAATGCATATATTATTATGTATCACCTGCATTTTTATAAATGAAAAAGTATGAAAAACCTCGTTAATTTGCTATGCTAAATAGCTACCGAAAAAGCCGCCTGGTGTCCTCAGAAATCCCGCCAAAACAAACATGCAAAAAACTATTATTCTCAAAAATATCGTATATTCGCATAATGAAAATCCGCTCTTGAACGGGGTTTCTTTCAGATGTGCTTTTGGTGAACGATTTTGTATTCTGGGAGAAAATGGTACGGGTAAATCCACTTTGCTCAAAATATTGAGCGGCCTCATCGAACCTGCGGCTGGGAAAATCGAAACAACGAGTCATATGCGCATGCTCTATGTACCGCAGGAATTTGACCAGTCATATAATAAAGTGACCGTTGATGGTTTTATAGAAAAAAATGCCGGCCTCACTTTAACAAAACGTGTGCATACTATTGCAAAAGAGCTTGGACTTTCGATTGATAAAATCCACGCTCGAGAATGTGGCACACTTTCTGGAGGACAGCAGAAATTACTGGCTCTCAGTGTTGCACTCTCTGTAAATCCTGATTGCATCCTCCTCGATGAGCCAGAAAACCATATCGATATTGTGAGCCGTATGGTTTTGATTCGTATGCTTCAGGATTATAAGGGCAGTATCATTTTCATTTCCCATGATCGGCTGATCATCGACGCTCTCGCGACAAAAGTTGGTGAACTCGCCCAAGGCCAATTGCATATCTCAGAAGGTGGCTACGAAGATTATATTCAAACGAAAATGGAGCGCATTGGTGGTATGCAGCGCAAATTCGATGCGGAATCAAAGCGTATTCGCCAGCTTGAAAACACTATTGTTATTTTGCGCCAAAAAGCCATTCGTGGAAAAGAAGTTTCTGCTTATCATAAAAAGAAAGAAGAGCTCGACGAACTGAAAGCGAAGCACAAAGAAGACGGTCGCCCGGAAGATGAAAAAAGGAAAATTAAAATCCGCCAGCACGGCGACGGTCTGCATGCTGGTAAATTATTGTGTCGCATGAAAGATGGTGCTTTCCATTATCCTCACTCTAAGTCTGATATGTTTCGGGCTACGTCGCTCGAGATTCGTTCTGGTCAGCATATCGTTTTACTTGGACGAAATGGATCCGGAAAATCGACTTTTCTCAAATGTCTCATCGGTACAAATGAATTAACGCATGGGGAAGTGAAATGGACCGATGGAATTAAATACGCATATTTTGACCAGCATGCTCAATTCGATCCTGAAGCTCGGCCGCTGCATGTCATTATGGAAAAGTTAAATTGTCTTGAAGAAGAGGCTCGTGCCGCACTCGGCGCTATGCGATTCGATACAGAAAAAATGATGACAAAAATCGGTGGTCTTTCCGGCGGCGAGCGCATGCGTTTGCGATTCGCCATTGTGTTCGGACTCAAGCCCGATGTTATTATTTTCGATGAGCCGACAAACCATCTCGATGAAGTGACGTGGGAGATTTTGCTCCAGGCATGTCAAAATTCAAAGAGCGTTATTTTGCTCGTGAGCCATGATTATGAATTTATCGAAGCTTTTAATCCTGCTGTTTTTTGGATGAATAAAGATCAATCGATTGTGGCGCGGCATAAGGAACTATCGGTTCTCCTTGAGGAGATGGGGGCGTAGGTTATACTATATGTACATGAAAACCTTCAGTTTCCAACACTCTCACATCGTCCCAGCTCCTAATACTATGCCCTTTTAGGGTATTACACTTTTGATTATCTAAACTTGTTTCCTTTAACTTACTAATAAATTAAACACTGACTCATTAAATAATAGACAAAAAACATGGCAACAATAGAAGATTTCGAAAAACTAGACATAAGAGTGGGGACTGTAATAGATGTACAAGACTTTCCCGAAGCGAGAAAGCCCGCATATAAACTCAAAATAGATTTCGGTGGGGAAATTGGTATCAAGAATTCCTCGGTTCAAATCGTATCGCTGTATACGAAAGAAGAATTGCTCGGTAGATTCGTCCTTGGTGTCGTCAACTTTCCACCACGTAAAATTGGACCATTTGAATCTGAGGTTCTGACGCTAGGTGTACCTGATGCAGAAGGAAAAGTTATTCTCATCGCACCAGATCAAGGTAAATCAACTCCGGCGATAAGCGGTAAGTTATTCTAAAATATAAAAGAAAAACCTTAGGACCTTGCGGAGCAACTTGGTTGCGAGCAGGGGCAGCATTTTCAGCAGAAAATGACTGCGTTCCTAAGGTTTTTCTTTTATATTTTATTGAGAAATTCATTCACGTCGGCAATCGTTTTCAGTGGAATGGTGATAAAGAAAGTTGTACCTACATTTTCCTTTGATTCAAAGCGAATTGTGCCACGATGCGCCTGTACATACTGCGCACAGGTATATAGCCCAATACCGCTTCCAGAACTGAGCTTGACGCGAGCATTGCTGGCGCGATAAAACTCGCCAAATATTTTTTCTTGTTCACTTTCCGGAATACCGATGCCGGTGTCAGAAACCGAAATGAGCATATCGTGATTTTTGTTCTCTACATTAACTGTGATGACTTTCTTCTCATTAATCGTATATTGCAAAGCGTTTTCGAGAAGGTTTTCGAGGAT
>DALYDD010000012.1:14369-37456 GCA_031973395.1 Minisyncoccota bacterium
CCACTTGGCGTTTTGCATCCAGTGATATATGGCTTACTAATTCGATTTGTTTTCGTTCGGCTCCGATCTTGTATTTTTCAAGGGTCTCCTTGAACATTTTTTCAACCACCCCGAGATCTACTTTTTCCAGAGAAATAGAAAGTTTGCCAATGTCGAGAAGGCTTACATCAAGCAAATTCACAGAATGCATCACTGTTGTTTTGATCGAAGCAATAATGTCAGTAAGCATCTCTTTGTCTTCTGCTGATATTTTATCGCCGTATTTTTTTACAATCATTTCCATGGCCCAACCGGTAGAAGTGAGCCCGGTACGCATCTCATGAGTAATCAAAGCAACAGTCTCATCTTTGATAGCGGTATTCTTTTTTAATGTTTTCTCGGCCCTATGTTCAACAATGGCGATTGATAGAAGAGTGCCGAATGCTATGGTTACAATGATCAAAGCTGCAGACATGCCACCCTCAGCAAAAACAGGAAGGCGCAAAGAGATAATCCAGTACCCAATGCAGGCACCGGCAATGCCGCCGATAATATATGAGAGTGTTTTTTCAAAGATCGAGTTCATGTTTTGGGGAAGTGGTTTGGTGTATAGTCTTCTATTATCTCCCAATTATACAAAAAATGCACGGTTCGCGTGCATTTTTGTATATATCTTTGATATAAGAAGATTTTCTGTAACTTTTTCGCAATTACATCGATGACGGCGAAGTGGGTGTAGGGTTTCCTGTGCTATTTGAATTCGCTATATGCGACTTGATTGAGAACAAAATCAAGAGTGGTGCCAAGAAGGCAAAGATGGCACTGGTGAACATTGCACCGGTGAGCATTGCTCCGTTTGAAACAATACAACAGCTGAGTACTCCAGCCCCGCCCACAACAGCTTTCTTCTTTTTCATTTTCTCTGCAGTACGTAGTGCAAAGAGGAGAATAGAGCCACCTACAACGATACCGTTAACGACTAGGTCATACCAAAGCACGAAATGCATCAAATCATGTTGTCGTGCGGTTGTTTGCATGAACCATGCGAAAAGTACCAAGGCGGCTATAAGGATCAATGAAAAGATTATTCGTCGAACTTTTGCTGATAGGCTGCTGAATGGGAATTTCAACATGTATGCAGATCCGACGAAAATCGATAGAGCGGCAATGTTACTGTACATAATGTTCATCGTTTTCATTTCGACACCCATGAAGAACATGCTGATTGCTTGGTATACCAAGAAAGCAAATAATGCTCCAATAAGTTCGTTCTTCTCCTTTCGAAGTGGTTTCCAAATTGCGATTGCGCAAATAAGATAAAACACCCCTGAGACGAGCATAAAGAGGACTCCGAAACTGATTCCCCATATTTCAGGCCCCATATTCATCATCATCCCGTCCATTTCCATGTCCATAAAATTAATTAATATTACTGATAACTTCGGCATTAATTATATTCTATGTCCATAGACTCTACAAATAAGATATATACAGGTTTGACCGGACCGCTTTGGTAATATTGGCGATCTAGTATAAAATAGGTGGGCAGTAATCAATCTAATCAAATAATATTATGTCAGAGGAAAACAATGGTAGTGAGGTTGTGCTTGTGGTGGAGGATGATGCATTTTTGGGACGGGTGATCTCGGAACAGTTGCGTCAAGCACATATTAACGCAGTCCAATTCACTTCGGCGGAAGTTGCATTGGAGGCAGCAAAGAAAAAACAACCTGATTTGATCGTTTTGGATATTTTCCTCCCGGGCATGAATGGCTTGGATATGCTCGCTGAATTACGAAAAGACGAGCAGACCAAGAATATAAAGGTCCTCGTGGTGAGTAATACAGATGATACAAAAGACAGGGATCGGGCAAAAGAGCTCGGCGCCTCATTTATGATTAAAGGTGCGACAAGTCCAGATGAGATTGTGGCTGCGGTTAAAGCCAATCTCGCCATATAGGCCACAACAAAAACTCTTAAAGTCAATAAAAGGTCTGGCTGTGGATAAACGGCTAGGGCTTTTTTCGCATGCTACAATTATCTCGATTAATTAAAGGGGGTTAATAGGGTCTAATAATTTAGTCAAAAATATGAGCATCCATCAATCGCTATATGATACAAAAAAAACGTATCATGAGAATTTCGCGGAAGGGCCTTTTGGAGACTTTGCTGACGGTGTAATCATTCCCAATGAAGGCGAACCACAATTTTCTTTTTTAGGAAAACCGGTATACGCACCATTTGGAATTGCGGCAGGGCCATTACCGAATAACAGATTTGTAAAAGCGGCTTGGGATAAAGGTTTTGACATCATTACATTTAAATCTGTGCGCACTACAGAGTATCCCTGCAATGCTATGCCGAATGTTTTGCCAATTGAGAATGAGACGATAGGTGCAACCGAAATGGCAAAAGGCGTAACTACTGCTCCAGATTTCAAAGAAAAACTCACGGTTGCAAACTCTTTTGGGATCCCATCTCTTCCCCCTGAAGAATGGAAAGAAGAAATCAAAAAGACACTCGCGCTTAAAGGCAAGGGCCAAGTTCTCATCAATGCTTTCCAGGGCACAGATCGCAAAGAAGGTTTTGATGCATTCCTTCAGGATCATGTAAAAGGGATTCAAATGCTTCTCGAAGTCAATCCAGAAATTCTCGAAATTAATTTGAGTTGCCCAAACGAGGGAAATCATAAACTGATGTGCTTTGATGTAGAAGGAACAGAAAAAATAATGGCCGCTGTAAAAGAAGTACGTGGTGATACTCCATTGCTGGTGAAAATTGCATATTTCGCGGACAAAGATTTACTTGATCAATTTGTGCAAAAGGTTGGATCTTTGGTTGATGGAATTGTAGCGATCAATACCCTGGGTATTCCTGTCAAAAACCCTGATGGTACACAAGCTTTTCCCGGAGAAGGGAGGCAAAAAGCCGGAGTAAGTGGCTATCCAGTCAAATGGGCTGGCCTTGAAATGGTTAAGTCGCTAGTCGAAATGCGTGCAAAACATAGTCTCAATTTCTCGGTGATTGGCGTAGGTGGTGTGCTGAACGCTGCTGATTACAAAGAATATCTTGATGCTGGAGCTGATGCCGTCATGTCAGTTGCTGGTGCGATGTGGAATGGATATTTAGCAAAAGAAATAAAGGATTCAATTAAATAAAAATAAAATATGACAGATCAACAAGACAAACTCCTCAATATTCTCAGAAAAGTAGGAGCTTTTATTTCTGACGATCATTTTGTTGGTACAAATGGTTCCCATTTTGCCACATACATTAATAAAGATGCCCTATATCTGCATACTCACGAAACCTCAGAAGTTTGCAAAATGTTTGCAGAAAGATTTAAAGATCAAAATATTGAGGTTGTCGTAGGTCCTTCGGTTGGCGGAATCATCTTGTCACAATGGACCGCATATCATCTGTCTGAAATGTCAGGAAAAGAGGTGCTTGGGGTGTATACAGAAAAAGATGCAGAGAGCAATCAGGTATTCAAGCGAAATTATGACCTCGTTGTAAAAGATAAAAGAGTTTTGATTGTCGAAGATTTAACCACTACGGGTTTATCTGTCAAAAAAGTCGCAGATACCGTGAAGGCGGCTGGTGGAAATGTTATTGGAGTATGCGTAATGGTTAATAAAAAGCCAGATACGGTAAATAGTGAAATGATGGGAGCTCCATTTTCTTCGCTCGCAGAGTATCCTGTCGAAGTGTATTCCGCTGAAGACTGTCCATTGTGTGCAGCTGATGTGCCGATGAATATTAAAGTCGGTCATGGCAAAAAGTTTCTTGAGGCAAAGGCTGCTACCGAATCAGCAAAATAAGTATCCAGAATCATGTCATCCATCATCGAAAAATATAATACTCGGGCATCAGCAATAGACTCGTTGGTCTGTGTTGGATTAGATGCGGAATTTTCAAAATTGCCCGAGAGTTTTAAGGCGATGGAGAATCCACAATTTGAATTCAACAAATGGATTATCGACCAGACGCATGAATATACTGCCGCATATAAACCGAATACTGCTTTTTATGAGGCACGAGGAGATCAAGGGGTGCGAGAGCTCAAAATGACCATGGATTATCTTGTCCAAAACTACCCAGATATTTTTACTATCTGTGATGCAAAGCGCGCAGATATTGGAAATACAAATAATGGCTACGTCGCCTCTGTTTTTGACTGGCTTTGTTTTGATTCGATTACACTTCATCCATATCTTGGCTCGGAAGCTTTGAAACCTTTTTTGGATCGAGAAAGTAAATGTTCAATTATTCTGTGCCGAACATCAAATCCTGGCGCAGGCGAGATGCAAGATTTGGAGATTGGTGCCGTGGGTAATTCCAAGAAGATCTGGGAGATTATTGGTGAGAAAGTGAGCAAAGATTGGAATAAGAATAATAATTGCATGATTGTGGTCGGTGCAACATATCCAGAGGAGATGAAAAAACTGAGGGAGATCACAGGTGAGATGACTTTCTTGGTGCCTGGCATAGGTGCACAAGGCGGAGATCTGGCGAGTGTACTAGCAAACGGGCTCAATAGTAAGAAACAGGGACTCATTATCAATTCATCTCGAGGAATTATTTTCACAGGAAATCCTGCCGAAGAGGCAAGAAAGCTGCGAGATGAGATTAGGGAGCAGATTTCTTTATTAAAATAATATTCAAGCGTATGAAGAAAAGCACAAAAAAACCAATAAAAGTAAAGATGTCTTCAAAAAAGTCCATTCGACACATCATCAACTCCCAAGAAATCTCTCGCGCTGACGCGGACAAGCTTTTCGGAATTGCCTCAGAATTGGAAAAAGGCAATTCAAGCCCACTCAAGGGCAAAGTTATGGCTTCTTTATTTTATGAACCGAGTACCAGAACTCGGTTTTCTTTTGAATCGGCGATGGTGCGTCTCGGAGGGCACGTGCTTACTACAGAAAATGCACGCGAGTTTTCTTCTGCTGCAAAAGGGGAGACCCTCGAGGATTCAATCCGTGTAATGAATCATTATGCGGATGTCATCGTCATGCGTCATTATGAACAGGGGTCAGCAGAGCGCGCGGGAAATGTCGCAGATATTCCTGTCATCAATGCAGGTGACGGACCAGGCCAACATCCAACTCAGGCCCTCCTCGATTTATACACCATCTTCCGCGAGCGAGGGAAAATTGATGGGGTAAAAATTGCTATGGTGGGGGACCTGAAGCATGGGCGAACAGTGCGCTCGCTTGCGTACATGCTCGGGAAATACAAAAATGTAAAGATTGTTTTCGTTTCGCCAGAAGAATTAAAAATTGGTGATGATATCAAAGCATATCTGAAAAAACATAGTGTAAAGTTTTCAGAAACAACCGATTTGGAAAAGATGATCGGTAGTGTGGATGTTTTATATCAAACGCGAGTACAAAAAGAACGATTCACTGATCTTGCGACATATGAAAAGTGCAAAGGAAAGTATATTCTCACCATGAAGCATGCAAAGATGATGAAAGACAATGCGATTATCATGCACCCACTTCCGCGAGTTGATGAAATTCATCCCGAGGTTGATGCTTCGCCGAAAGCAAAATATTTTGATCAGGCTAGATATGGTGTGCTGATGCGTATGGCTTTGCTCATGTTTGTTCTCGGGATTGAGTTGGTGTAAAAATAAGGCTAAGATAAAACCCCTTATGAAATCGTTAAAGTTTTTTGCATCCGAACTCTTTGCCTTCACCGTAAAAGAGGCCCGAGCCTGTCTTTTTGCTGGCCTCTTTTTCATCCTGCTTTTTGCTTCAAAGTATATTCCACTATTCGGCTTGCCTCGATACGATTTTCTTTTCATTGCTGCGGTATTGATTCAAATTGTGATGATTGCTTTCAAATTAGAAACAAAAGACGAAGCCAAGACAATTCTTCTTTTTCATATCATAGGCCTCGTACTCGAAATATATAAAACACATCCATCAATCGGTTCATGGTCATATCCAGAAGATGGGTATTTGAAAGTTTTCAATGTACCACTCTATAGCGGATTTATGTATGCGGCTGTAGGGAGTTATATCGCTCAAGCCTGGAAAGTATTAAAAGTGCGACTTACCTACAATCCGTCATATATCGCGACGATTATTCTCTGCTTCTTTATTTATTTGAATTTCTTTACCAATCATTTTATAAAAGATTTCAGGCTCTGGCTTATCGTCGCTGTTTTCGCTCTTTATTTCAAAACAAAAATATATTTCACACCAAGGCAGCGCGAATATCGTATGCCGATGGTATTAGGATTTATGCTTATCTCATTTTTTATTTGGATTGCAGAAAATCTCGCTACGCTTGGTGGGGCATGGAAGTATCCGACCCAAGTGCATGAATGGCATGTGGTTAGTTTCCACAAAATCACTTCTTGGTTTCTGCTTGTTATTATCTGCTTCATCATCGTCTCGTTTTTGAAGCATGTAAAAGAGGGGAAAAAGAAACCGTCTCTTTCCGTCATCTGAAATTGCGGCTGGATTATAAAAAACCGAACCCGCCGGTGTTAAGGGCGGGGGTGCGCAATTAAGCGCGAAGGTTGTGTGGTTGGGGTTTAAGGAGTGGTCTGGATTCAACTGATTTTCGGCAGGCGGCCAAAGATGCCGGTCGCTCTTCCGGCGCCGTTTTGTCCGGTGAGGATATAGAAGCGGCCACGGGAGCCTTTGGTTTCATCCACAAACGTGGAGAGGGTCATACCTTGTGTGCCGCATGCGTCGCGGGTTGCCAAGAAAGCCCTTTGATCCGTTTCGGTCATGGTACCTTCGGTGTAGCCGTCGGTTGAACGCAGGTGGTTTTCCATAGCCCTCTGCAGGACTTCGTCAGGAAAATTTGTTGCGATATAGGGATCAACAAGCGTACGTCCTGGGTCCTGTTTGAGCGTGACGGTACCAGAGGTGTGATAAACGAAGGGTGGTGTCGGGAAGTTCATGGGTGGCGGTAGGATGGTTGTTGATGTTGTGAACGAATACCGCAGCTGACCTGCGGGTCGTGGAGAACCACTGACGGAGACATTACAGCATGATGAGGCATACAGTGTCAATTTTGATTATTCACAGACAAAAGGAGGTTGTAAACAATCTCTTGTTGCCAAAAAATAAACTGTTGTATACTAGTAGCAAAACAACCCCCGAAGTCCAATCAATTATATTTACACAATCTATGCAACCAGTCGCCGACATCATCGGAGAAAAGTGCGCAGTCTTTGGGATTTTTGGTAAAGGAATGGACGTTAGCAGATTGACGTTTTTTGGTCTATACGCACTTCAGCATCGCGGCCAAGAAAGTTCCGGTATCGCCACAACAGATGGTAAAGAAAGTTTTTTGCATAAAGACACCGGCCTCGTCGCCCAAGTTTTTAATGAAGAAATAATTAAAAACTTGTCGGGACATATTGCTGTAGGCCACAATCGATACTCGACTTCTGCAGGAATGGGAAAAGAACATGCGCAACCACTCGCTTCATCAACAGGAAATGAATCGGGTGGAATTTTTTTGGTCCATAATGGTAATTTGCCGAGCACAAAAGTGTTGACGGATTTTCTTGAGTCAAAACACCATGATTATAAATCTCTTGCGGATTCATCAGATTCCACTTTGATTACAGAGGCAATTGGAGTATGCATGAAGGAAGGAAATAGTTTGGAAGAAGCGATAAGAGCCGTATATCCCATGATGACCGGCTCTTTTTCAATTTTAATAATGAGTAAAGAAAAACTGGTGGCTATTCGCGACTCGCATGGTATTCGGCCGCTATCGATCGGAAAATTAAATGGAGGATTCGTATTTGCCTCAGAAACTTGTGCCTTCCATCCAATTGGTGCAGAACATATCCGTGACGTTTTGCCTGGCGAAATGGTTATCATTGATGAAAATGGCATGCGAAGCGAAATACTCGCTCCAAATCAGCAAAAACTCGATATCTTTGAATTTGTATATTTCGCAAGACCGGATAGTGAATTGCTTGGAAAATCGGTATATGAAGTTCGTAAAAATTTTGGCAAGCAATTAGCGGTGGAATATAAGATTGATGCTGATGTTGTTATCCCGGTTCCTGAGACCGCCATTCCTTGCGCCATTGGTTATGCAGAAGCAGCAGGCCTTCCATTTGAAATGGGTTTAATCAAGAGTCGGTATATTCACCGCACATTTATCGAACCAGAACAACATATTCGCGATCAGGGCGTGAAATTAAAACTGGCGCCACTCGTAGGTATCATCAAAGGAAAGCGTGTCATTATCATTGACGATTCATTGGTGCGCGGCACCACCTCTCGCCAAATTGTAAAAATGCTGTATGAAGCTGGTGCAAAGGAGGTTCACTTTATCATCAGCTCGCCACCGGTTCGATTTCCTGATTTTTATGGAATCGATTTGCCGGATCAAAGTAAACTACTGGCATTCAATCGATCTGTCTGTGATATGAATGAATATCTCGGTTCAACCAGCCTGAATTTCTTATCATATAATGGCATGATACAGGCCACTGGAATCGATGAATCACAATTCTGCACTGCATGTTTTACCGGCAGGTATCCGCTAGATATTTTGGAAAAGAAAAACGAGGTCTCGTACCCAACTCACATCTCATCCGAATTTTCTTGCAAAATTAAAGATCAAAAAGAGGTTGCGGCTGAGATTGGTGCTGAAATTATAACCGAGCCAGTTGCAGCACTGGTCTAAGGTATAATATAGACATGACCAATAAAACTAATATCTGGCTGGGTGTCCTGGGTATTCTCATACTGGCCTCATCGATTGTATACGTGCATACACATAATCTGGAGGAGCCAGGTCCGGTATTTGAAGAAGTGGCGACAGTCCCAACAGAGGCGACCATAACCGGCTCTTTCACATGTTTACCGCATCGCAATACCGATGGACCACAGACTTTAGAATGTGCTTCTGGTCTTGAGACGAATGATGGCAATTTTTATGCTTTGGATCTCTCAGCTTTTAGTTATCCTGCCGATGAATTTGGTACGGGTGAAGCTATTAAAGTCACAGGTCTACTTGTGCCTATAGAGCAAATCAGCTCCGATATGTGGCAGAAGTACAATATCAAAGGCATTATGCGTGTCACGAATATAACTAAATAGGCGTTATTATAAGTGAGATTGGAATTGAATATTGATAAAAAATAACGCTCTGTTGTTGCACTTGCTTCGGGTGCATCATCAGGGTATTAGTAGTAATTAACTTATATATGAACCCAGAAACAAAAAATACAAATTCAAGTTTGAAAAGCGTTTGGTATGTCATTTCGGCTATCGTCGTAGTGATCCTTCTCGTCTTCGCTTTCAAAGGTGGTGATGATGAGGTCACTCCAGTAACTAATACTGATACAAATGATACGCGGAATACAAGCGGTAATAATACAGGGGCTACGGGAAATACTAATACTACTGGCTCGAATGGAACGGCGAGATCTAATGGTGGAAACGGGCTCGCGGGAAATGTTGCGACTAGTCCTACAGATGCGCACATAACTGCGCTTATGAATGTTGCAAAGGTCAGGGTACCTGGCGTGAGTGCGGAAATTGCACTTTCAAGTGGTGTGGGATCTTATACAACAACAGGGAGTAATGTAAAAGGTACTGTCCAGCTCGGAAAAATCCTCGGAAAGTTTACGACAACAGATGGGTATGATGTTCTTGTCGTCATGAATCACACATCAACTCAAAGTATTTCTTCTAATCACGTTGTCCTTTTCCATGTCAAAGATGATTCATTGCTCTTTACATCCTCAATTTCAATTGGAAATGGTGTAACTATTCAATCTACAACAGCGCGGTCTGATACATCCGTGAGTCAGAATACTGCCCCGACAATCTTTAATTCAGCCCAAGGATACAAGGTCACTATCAACTACCTCGAACGAAAGGGTAATGAGCCTGCGGGCACAACTCCATCATCTCCAAAGGATTTAACGGCATCTGTCAAAAACCATATCATTTCTCGATAGTCTAAGTAACTAGTACAGATTTAGGCTTCCAGCTATACTTGGAGACAATGTTACAAGTCGACGCACTCGAAATCCTAAAGATGGGGCATAATGTTTTCTTGACCGGTGCAGCTGGTGCAGGAAAAACACATACCCTCCGAGCGTATATCAAATATCTTCGTGAGCATAATATTGAAGTCGCTATCACGGCTTCAACCGGAATTGCCGCTACTCACATTGGCGGCATGACCATACATGCCTGGAGTGGTCTAGGTGTTCGTGATCATCTGACCGCACACGATATCGAAGGCTTAGAAGAAAAAACATATCTTTGGAAGCGATACGAAAATACCAAAGTTCTCATTATCGATGAGATCTCAATGCTCCATCATTTTCGTTTTGACTTATTTGATAAACTCGCCAAAGCATTCAAGAGAAATGATTTACCTTTTGGTGGCATGCAAATTATTATTTGTGGAGACTTCTTTCAGCTTCCTCCAGTATCCAGAGCAGGGGAGCCACAGGCGCATTTTGCCTATCGCTCCAAAATTTGGAATGAAATGAATTTAAAAGTCTGCTATTTGTCAGAACAGCATCGCCAGGATGATGATGCTTTTTTGTCAGTCCTCAATGATATTCGAAATGATGATGTAAATGAAGGTACGCTCGGATATCTACAAGAACGATTTCAGGCAGAAATCGATAGCGATGTCGTGCCCACAAAATTGTATACCCATAATGCCGATGTGGATGGAATTAATGACAAAGAGCTCACGATGCTCGACGGTCATGAGGAAACATATCTCATGAATACTCGAGGCAAAGCAAATCTCGTACAATTATTGGTAAAAAGTTGCCTCGCTCCCGAAGATCTTCGTCTCAAGATTGGCGCCCGAGTTATGTTTGTCAAAAATAATTTAGAAAAAGGGTATGTAAATGGAACTCTCGGCATTGTCGAGGAATTTGCAGGGGATCATTATCCCATCATTAGTACTGCAAATGGTAAAAGAATAAAAGCTGAACCAGAAACATGGGTCGTGGAAGAAGAAGGAAAAATCAAAGCTGAAATCAGTCAGGTGCCACTGCGCCTCGCTTGGGCTATCACTATCCACAAGAGTCAGGGTATGAGCCTCGATGCCGCTGAAATTGATCTCTCAAAAACGTTTGTCGCTGGTATGGGATATGTGGCATTGTCTCGTGTCAAAACCCTGAGCGGCTTGCGACTTGTTGGATTCCATGCCCGATCATTAATGATGCATCCAGAAATCATGGAGGTGGATCGCGATCTACGCAAAAAATCAAAACAGGCCCAAGATGAATTAATCGAATTGCAAAATCGCCTTGGGGAACAATCGATCGAAGAGATTCAAGATGAATTTATAAAAAGAAATGCAGGCCTCAAAAAAGGTGCAGGAAATGGTGGGGTAATGGATGCTGATGGTCGACCGCTCAAACTTGCTGCACATCATCAAACCAAAGCTCTTCTCAAAGAAAAGATGAGCTTGGGCGACATCGCCAAAGAGCGAAATATCAAACAAGACACCGTCCTCGATCATATCGAAAAACTAATCGAAGAAGATGTGCTTGAAAGTGAAGGGATCGATATTTCTTATCTAAAACAACAAGCATTTAAAGATCCGCGAGGGCGCCTGCGCTTCTCTAAAATCAAAGATGCTTTTGTGGAATATGCAGAAAAGCATCCAAAAGATCCCGAATATCGTCTCTCGCCAGTCAAACAAGCTTTGGGTAATAGTTTTTCTTATGCAGAAATTAGATTAGCCAGACTCTTTTTGCTTGCTGCTGTATAATATATAAAACCATTATCTATTGAGGCTGGCCCCAGGATTCAACAATTTCGCTTTTATCGACTACTGGAACTTCCGACAGTTGTCGGAATTGTAGGAATCCGCCCATCAAATTGTATTTTATTGATACGATCATCAATCTCAATACTTTTGTTAGGGGTAGTATCAATGCGGGCATGATAAAAGACAAAAATTACCCACAGGGCCAAAAGTCCTCCTAGGAAACAGAGTAGGGCCAATAAAAAACGTATGGATGCAGATTTCTGGCCTTGTCTGCTCGCATCAGATGACCTGAGGGTAGGATCGATGAAATCAACCATATATGTATAGAAGTATACCATTCAAATTGATTCATGATAAAATTGGAGCATAATGAATCTTTCAATGCATGGTAGGCATCTCAAACAAAAAGGTTTCTTTCGGGCCTATGCACTTTTTATTCTGGCCTTGGTATCTGTTGCTTATGGTGCGTATTTTTTAGGAAAACTAGTTCCAACGAGCCCAAAATTTGTAGAAAATCAATATCAAAAGATATACGCAGAAAACGATCCTTCTCTATATCGAAATGCTGGAGATGCGCAATTGGTAAATGAATATGCTACCCGCTTTGATGATTCACCATCAAACTATCCAGATAGTCCGCGTACAAATTATCAGCCAGGTTATCAGTCAAATACGACGGTGGGCACCAACCCTAATCCGATCCAGCAAGTGCCGGGCGCTCAGGTAATACTCGATCAGCCTGCGCCGCAAAATACCTCTGGGGACCAAACTTCGCAACCAAATACACAACCCAACCCGCAAACAAATAATCTCACAGCAAACCTTCCAACAGATACATTCGAATCGACTATAAATAAACGCGTATCATTCCAAGTGCCAGCAGGAAGTCAGATAAAAGAAAGTGGTACCGACAAGGCTCTCGCTCTCACTATCACTACCTCAGAAGGAAAAATATTCAATATGAATGTAAATAAAGTAATTGATGGTTGTTTCGATCCGGTCAAGTCTTTTGCCATCGACGCCAGTGCACCTGTCGATTATCGAATCATTCACGACCAAAGAGAAATATCTCTTCAAAACACATTCCGAGCTCTGCGTATGTATGAAGAATATGGAACATATGCAGGCGGCTTCGGACTCCGCGGAAATGTTTGTGTTCAATCTGCAATCCCTACACGTATAGAAATCCGAACGGCGAATTATGGCCGTGCAGAAACATCTGAGGCATTCAAGGTTTTTGAAGGTTTGATTACTTATTTGAAGGTGTAGGTAGGGAAGGTGGCGACAGGGTCGCAAAAGTGCTACATAGACGGCAAAGTGAGGGTGCTGCAAATATGGGTCAGATACTTGCTTTTTTCTATAAAAGTGTTATAATATAGACACTATGATGACATATGAGCTTACCCATACAATTTCAAAGCATGCTTTTGCGGCCTATAATTGGTCAAAAATGGCTATCTTTAACCTTAAAACGCCCATCATGAAATTCACAATTCTAGCGGTCTTTATGCTTGCTTTCACGCTTATTACGGCCCCTACAGCCGCTCAGGCGGACTCTACAACTACTTATTATATTCCATTGCCTGGATACTATCTAAATGCAAATGGACAGCCTCTAAACGGCCAGACAGGCTACCAGTACAGTTGTGTAAACAGCATCTGTTCACCGGTAACAACAACGAGTGGAAATACCACCGCTGGCAGTGGGGCAACGGGAAATGCAGCGGGTGTGACTCCTGCATATACAAATTGTGGTACTTCATATTGTCAGTACTACGGAAGTCAGTATCCATACCCGACATATCAGCCGTATACATCTACTCCCCAATATACAAATGGAACTGGAAACAATGCTGGCTATCAGTTCCAGTATTATCCGTACCAGACATATACTCCTTATGTAAAAACTGGTCCTGGAGCTTATACCCTAGGTCAGACAAAAAGCACTCCGTATTATTCTTTTGGTCCAGATGGAAAACTTCTTAACCAAGGAAATACAGCCATGCGCTATGGAAACACTGGTGGAACTGGCACCGGCTTCATTCCGACAAATAGTCAGAGTGGGTATGGTGTGCCCGGAGGCTTCGTTATGACGAATCCAGGCTACTAATTATTATTGTCAAACTTAAAGATAGGGTATAGTCTATAACTACACCAAGAAAAAGACCCTTATGCAGATGAGTCTGCATCGGGGGCTTTTTCATTTTGTAAAGACGAGACAGCTTCAAATTTATTCACAAAGTATAAAAAGACCTGATCGAAGTGTCTCCACAGGACGAGAGCAAATTTATTCATACCAAAACTAAAACAATTCCCTTTTGTAACCTTGCGGAACAGCTTGGCTGTGAGCAGGAGCAGTGTTTTCAGCAGAAAACAACTGCGTTTACAGAAGGGAATTGTTTTAGTTTTTGTGTATAATAAATCCATGAACAACAACATGTCGCCCTGGTTATACCAGCTCATTCATAAAAGGCCGATTGATACACTTCATAGTGATATAAAGACTGATGTCGCAATTGTGGGCGCCGGGATCGCTGGCGTGATGACTGCATATTTTCTTCTCAAAAATACTGATAAGCAAGTGGTGCTTATTGATGCGGGGAAAGTTGCACATGGTGCGACTGGTCATAATGCCGGGCAGCTCGTAGCGGAATTTGAAAGAGAGCTCCATGATATCGCAGAGGAATTCGGGATCGAACAGGCGGTGCAAGCAGAGAAGGCGGTCAATGGCGCTTGGGTTTTACTCGAACAAGTATTTGCGGAAGCAAGTCTCAGCACCCCTTATTCAACTTTCCAAGGCTACAATGGGTATGCGAGTTTGACGCGTATTATTGATGAGCTCAAAAATAATGCCATTCGTCGAGAAGTGGGCGAGGCGATTCATCCTATTTTTATTGCACAGGAAGCGGCGGGTGTTTCTGAAATTCCAGTGATGTACAAGGATTTATATAATTTGATTCCACAAAAAGATATTTTAGATTTACTCGAAACAGATGATGATTCATATGTTGGAGCTTTGTCTATGAGAAAAGGCTGCCTGAATGGTGCCATGGTATGCGAAGAGCTCGTTGGGTATTTGATCGCGGGATATTCAGGACGCTTTGTATTAGCGGAACATGCGCCGATCAAAGAAGTAATATTAGAAGCTGACCATGCGATTCTACAGAGCAAAGAATATCAGGTGAGAGCGGAGCGGGTGGTTCTTTGTACAAATGGATTTTCTAAATTTAAAATTACTAATAATGCTGGATCAGATATTGATACTCTCTTTCATCATCAATTGCATGGCTTCATCGGATATATGGCGGGCTATGTTGCGGATTTGAATCAGCAGCCAAATGCTTTGGCATATTATGGAGAACGAAGCAAAAAAGGGAAGCATCATGTGCACAAGAAGGGTGATTATTATGATGATCCTTATTTTTATCTCACTCGTCGGCCTTATGAGTTGGAAAAAAATGAAATTCATAATTTGGTATGTATTGGCGGACCCGAGGTATATCTGCACGATACGTCTATATACGATCCGCATGGGCAGTATGATGTGCAAATGTCTGCGCAGATTGATGCTTTTTTACATAAAACATATCGACATACACCAAAGGAAAATCTTCAGTTTAAATTTACATGGCACGGCCTCATGGGTTTTACTACTAACGGTATTCGTATGGTAGGTTATGAGCCGCTAAATCCGGTGCTTCTGTATAATCTGGGCTGTAATGGTGTGGGGATTTTGGCAAGTATTTATGGAGCGTCACGAATCGCTGATTTATTGGGTGGCAAAGAGGTTTCGCCGACAATTTTTGATCCTCGACGATGTGGGGATAAGGCGTGCTAGTGGTGGGGTTCAATTATAGGAGAGGCGAGCGTTCGGTGCTAAAATGAGATCAATGTTCGACTGGCTCATAGACTACATCATGCAGATTGTACCTATTGCGGATTCAATGGGTGGGTATTTATATTTGCTCATTTTTGCTGCAGCTATTTTGGAATCAACACCGATTATCGGAACATTTACCCCTGGTACTTTGATTTTGGTCTTCTTTGGGTTTTTGGTTTCTGTTACGCAGGTTACTTTATTGCCATGTATTGTGGCAGCTTCGATCGGTGCGGCGTTAGGAGATTATATTGGATATCTACTCGGCCGGTTCGGTAGTCGTTTTTTTAGCGAGCACAAAAAGATATTAAATATTGGACATATAGATAGAGGGCGAGCCTTTTTCTCAAAGCATGGCGGGAAAAGCATTTTGATTGGTAGATTTGTAGGACCTATTCGTCCGATTGTGCCACTTGTTGCTGGTGCTATCCGTATGTCTATGCGCAGATTTATGCCACTCAATATTTTCGGGGCAGTGCTATGGTCAAGTGTTTTAATTTCTGCGGGTGCTTTGGTAGGACAGCATTGGCAGTCGGTTGAAAAATGGTTTTCCGGTATTGGTATTGCTGGCGCGACCATTATTGCTGTCGCTTTTATCTGGGTATATATAAAGAGGAAATGGATTATCGGCAAAATCACTATTTTGCCAAAGGATATGGTTTAAAATCTTGATCGTTAGTGGATTTTGATCCCTTTTATCTTTTCTTGATAAAAATTTCATGTGGGTTTTGATAGGGTGGGGCAATGCTATTGCCTGTTGTCTTGATATTCTCTTTTCTCATGATCAATGCGATTGTGGGTTTTTCGCAATCACTTTTTGCAATTCATATCTATGAAAAAGAGCTTGCTGCTCGATTTCTGGCAGATTTTCATGCTTTGAGCTGTGTCCAAATTATGGGGAGATCTCTGGTGAGTGATCCATATCTGGGCATGCAGGATTTTGAACAGGGAATTTCTTATCCCATTTGGCCCGCTGATGGTAATGGATTGTGTACATATACGATGGATCAGATAGTGGAGGGATCTGGTGGTGGGACTAGTAGCAATGGAACCAATGGCGCCGAGATAGGTGTTAGGGTTTTTTATATTTCTCTCACTTCTATTGGTTCTACCACTGACGCGTTTGGAGAGATGAAGAAAGTCACAAGGAAATATAAAATCCAAATGAAATTTGAGGGAAGAATTCTTGATGCGATATTGATCAAAAATTAATGTCGCTTTATCTATACTCTTTTCGTCGATGAGAATTCGACATGCATCTATGTGCATCGTTCATTTATTAATTATATCTATGAGAAATCTTATGATGAAAAAAGAAAAAACTACCCGCACTCGTCGCAAGAAGATTCTGACAAGTCTGGAACAAACCAAAGCCGGATTCACCTTGATCGAAGTCTTGGTTGTTATCGGTATCTTGGCGATTCTGGCAACGCTTGTCCTGGTCGCGGTAAATCCTAGTAAGCAGTTCAAATCTGCTCGTGATACGAAGCGAACCGCAGATGTGGCCACTATCTTGTCGGCTCTTTCACAAAATGTGGCAGACAATGCAGGTTTGCTTGTTTGTGACGGAGACCCTACCTCTCCTCCACATACCGAAACACAAATCGGTACTGAGGATGGGATGTTTGATGTTGCCGCATGCGTAGTGCCTACATATATCTCCGCATTGCCCGTTGATCCGATCGTTGGTGGTGCGCACTGGGAAAATGAAAGTGACTATAAGACAGGCTATATGATTATTGCTGATGCTCATGGTCGAATCACTGTCTCGGCCCATGGAGAAGGGGATAATGACGGACCGATTACTGCCACTCGATAGTTTGGTGAGTGAATATCATTAATATTGGTAAAGTTCTAAAACCAAGGCATAATGACTTTGTGATGACTAAACTGACGACATCTGATGCAGTCAAAAAGGAATTAAAGAAGTACATAGAGCCAGATCGTGCTCATGTACTTTCTTCCTTTTTCAAAACAGGCGCAGGGCAATATGGAGAAGGTGATGTTTTTGTTGGAATAACAGTGCCAAATAATAGAATTGTGGCAAGGCAGGCAATCGATCTCCCTACTGAAGAAATTCTTAAACTGCTCACAAACCATATCCATGAATATCGTTTATGCGCTTTGATTATTTTGGTTCTGAAAGTGCAGAGATTGTATAAAACTGGCGAGAGGGTGGGTGCGGGCAAAGTTAGTGATTCTTCACTCCTCAAAAAACGACATAAAGAAATTGTTGATCTATATATGAGCAATGTAGAATATATCAATAATTGGGATTTGGTCGATGTGTCGGCGCACCATATTCTAGGATCATTTCTTTTTCGATATCACCCTAATCCGAGCAAGGTGCTCTTGGGGTATGCAAAATCTCCGGATCTTTGGACGAAACGCATTGCCATGATTTCTACGTTTTATGGCATACAGGCAAGGGACACTATTCAGATCGCGGATGCCTTGGAGCCAGCTTATACAATTGCGACAAAATTGCTTGGCGATCGGCATGATCTAATCCAAAAAGCTGTCGGCTGGATGCTCCGCGAGGCGGGGAAGCGAGATGAGGGGCGACTACTAAAGTTTTTAAATATCCATGCGGCAACCATGCCACGCACCGCTTTACGCTATGCGATTGAGAAATTGGGCGAGGTGGAGCAACAAAGGTATATGAGGATGAAGAGGGGGTAGGATAGTCCCAGGTATCAAGGGGTGATGTCGAGGATGTGTCTCGAGCCCGGGTTGCAATAGCCTCATTTTTTGCTATGATTTGAACGTTCATTTAAAAATGAATAGATTCCCCTGTAGCTCAGCGGTAGAGCAATCGACTGTGTAGTAACGCAGCTTCCAGAAGCAATTCTGGTTGAAAAACGAGGTGAATTCGGTGAAGCCCAATCTGTATATAAAAACAATTGGGTAATACCGAGCCAAGCCGAACACGGTGTTCGGAAGGTGTAGAGACTATCCTTAACGGAGTACTCGGTGCTGGTGCAATTGCAAAATTGCCCAATGCCCAGGAAGCGCCTCGCTTCGCAAGTCGAAGATGATATAGTCCATCCCTTAAAGTAATTTTAGGATAAATGTAATCGATTGGTCGTAGGTTCGATCCCTACCGGGGGAGCCATCAAAAAGACCTTGTCTATCAAGGTCTTTTTGTGTAGCCCGAATAGGGTTCAGAACTTTGTGCTATTCTATTGATATGCTAAAAACCAAGAGAATGCTTTATGTGATCGGAATCTTGTTAGTTATTTTCACATTATTTTCCCTTCATCAATTCATATTACAACTTAGTTTTGGCGCCACCGCTCCGAATAGCTTGCCAATATTGCTTAATCTGCTTCTTGATATAGGTTTTCTTTATTATGCTTATAAATTCTCAAAAGATAAAAAGCAGCAAGACTTGCTAGCTACTGCATTGAATAAGCCTGCATCTGAATTTTTGAATAAAAAATTGCCTGGATGGCTGATACTTTATGCTGTTATAATCGTTGCAATCATCGTCTATCTCAACTTCGCAGGTACAATGTAAGCCCGGTCTCAATCTTGGCCCAGTTCAGGGTTCTAACCTGTCCATGATAGGGGAGGCAACGAGGGGTGGTTTTTATATAGCTATCAGGCAGAAGACCGTGTTATTTGCCGTGGGTATTTATTTCATACAATAACTCACGCCCTACACTTCCTCATTTGTCTCCTTTTTCGTCACCAGAGTAGAACTAGCCGTTGTTACATCTAAACGCCATTTTGTCTCAATACGATATCCAGCATCTCCTCCCGCGGCCTCAAATTCAACAACAGTAGGTGATATAAATTTTACTGTGTCTGGCCTAAGTATTGGGAATTCTCCATTCCATGTACCAACAAACTTGGGTGTTTCAATTCCATAATAACTTGATTCTAAAAACAGGTAACATACTGAATTAGAGTATGATCCACCACAAGAATCATCATTGGTTCCTCGTAATGAGGCAATGACAAGATCATCATATTTGCTATCCTCTGAGTAGTAAGGATTAGAAACAACACGGACGACGCGATATTTACTTGATGTATACATGGCGGGCATATCCGCCGCGTTGGTCTTAGTTTCTTGAACAGCTACTTTTTCTTCTTTTACTGGCGCTTCTATTGTCCTTTCAGGGGCGTATTTATAACCAATATAACCACCAAGAAACGGTAGAATAATCATAACAACCATTGCCAAGTATTTGGAGAATGGGGTGACTGTTTTGAAAGATGTAGAGATATTTTTATAGGGTTCCATATTATAAATATTAACATGTTTTTTATTTCAAGATACAATTCCGAATATCGTCCCAAGTTTGGAGCTTGTGCGGCGGTGAGAAAGGTTTGATATACTATTAAGAATGAAAATCGAATGGACTAAAGTTACATGGTATTCGAAACTTCTCGCAGTAATTTTATTTTTATCGATAATTCCCTCTTTAACTTTTTATATCGGAAGACAGTACGAAATTACTTCAGCGTCCTATTCCGCTTTGGCAGAAAATCAATCTGTTACGTTAACTGTTAAAAAAGCTAATCCTGGAGCGCCAAAATATGGGATAATATATCTTGCTGAAAATCCAGGAGATGTAAGCCCTGGGTGTAACGATAATGGAGAACATTTTGAATATGCTTGTGTCAATGATGAAGTAATAAAAACTTACCAATTGGCAAAGAAAAAATACATTGATGTAACTTCTTATCTTGAAACTCAATTAAAAAAGGCTCAGGGGGATGAAAATGCCTCAAGGGAATATGCAGCCGCTATCAAATTATTGAATGATTATGACCACTCGTGGGCCGTCTATATCGAAAATCTTTGTTCAGTACGAAATATTCCCCTGAATGTTGTCGGCATTGGGATGTGGAACACTTCGGGACTTGACTGTCAGCTTGATGAGACAAAAAAATACATTGACGAGCTAGATTCCTTCGAGACTGAAATCCAAAATCGAGTATATATAGACTCTCAACTTTAATTAAAAGTTGAAATTAAACAGGTTCGAACATCCTCCCAGACGCGGAACAAGGAAAAACCCCTTATTTAAGGTGTTTTTCTATTACCTAAAACTGTTTCGAACTTATGCTATGCTCTATATAAATGACAGAATTTAATTTAAACCTTTTACATCAAGATCTTTTTCCACACAGAATTATGGATCGGGAGTTTAATCTTTCTGTGCGACCAGCTGTTAGAGGGGTTATTTTTGATGAGAATAAAGCAATCTGTATCAGATCAAAAAAGGGAAGCGGCTTCTTCTTTCTTCCTGGCGGAGGTATCGAGGACAAAGAAAGCCCGATAGAGGCATTGAAACGTGAATGCCTAGAAGAGGCCAGGTGCGACATCGGCGATGTACACAAGATTGGGACAGTGATTGAGTACAGGGATGAAGCAAAAGAAAAAAGAACAAACGAATGTTTTACAGCTTATGTAATCGGTGAAAAGTTAGAACCTACTCTCGCTGTCGGAGATGAAGAAGGTTTTGATGTAATTTGGATGGGTATAAACGAAGTAATCGCTTTATTGGAAAATCAGAAAAGTACGATTACAGAAAACACTCATAATTTTTACAGTCGAACTTTTAATACTGTCCGGGACTTGGATATCTTGCGGCATGTAAGATAGGCGAGGGCAGCCGGAGTTACGCTTTGGGCGCTTTAGGTTTTAATAATTCCCCCACGACAGCGCCTAGGAATCCGAAGACCAAAACTAAGAGACCTGCAAAAAAGTAAACTGGTGATTCGGAGCAGCTGGCATCGCATGTGACGTAGATAATGATGGCGATAACCAGTCCGATAATGACACCTGACCACAAACCTTTTGTTGAGCTTTTCATTGATAAATTGTACCATGGCCAGCAATGCGGTTTATCCCACTTATCCTATCTGATATGATTATTGCATGGCAACAATACACCCTTGGATCAACTTCAACGGCAATGCCGAAGAAGCATTTACCTTTTACAAATCAGTCTTTGGTGGCGAGTTTACAAAGATTATTCGTTTCAAAGACCTGGCGAGCGTCGAATTCCCTGTACCTGAAAAGGAAGAACATAAAATTATGCACATTGCTTTGCCTATCGGTAACGGCAGTGTCCTGATGGCAAATGATGTCCCGGAATTTATGGGGAAAGTAGATGAACGTGAAAACCGAAGTAAAATCGTGGTAAGTACAGAAAGTAAAGAAGAAGCGGAGAGGGTATTTAATGGTCTTTCCGCTGGAGGGGAAATAGAAGGGCCTATGAGCGATAGTCCTTGGGGTACATACGCTGGAATGTTCCGAGACAAATACGGTATTGAATGGATAATTGAATTCTCTCCTGGTAGATAACAAGCGATCAGGCCAACGGACGCGGACACAAAAAACACCCACAATCACTGCAGGTGTTTTTTTGTGCATGAGATATGCAAAGGGAAATTATTTCTTTTTTGTATCAGCTACACCTTTGTCGTTCTCAGGATCCTTGAAAATATTTCTGAGATGACGAACGGCATCCACGAGACTCTTACTTAGCTCTGGAATCTTCTTTGCGCCAAACAAGAAAATAAATATTATGGCGATTATTATGAGTTCTTTTGTGCCTATTCCGAACATGGTATTTAAATTATTATTTTATAAAAGCAATCAACGAAATACTCTATTGTATATGATTGTTATCTCGTATATAGCCACGAGAGGCAATGCCATCATCAATAATGATACTCCATCGGTTGGGGGAAGTAAAGAAGTGAAGATGACGATAGCCATAGTGGCATACCGGCGTTTGTTTTTAAGGGACTCAATCTTGAGTAGGCCAAATCTGATGAGTACAGACAGGATAATAGGGAACTGAAAGATCAGTCCGAGGAGGGCTGATGTGTAGATGATCTTTGACATAAAGAAAGAGATATCCCAGAGGTTTTGGATACCGAGACCAATATTCACATTTGCCAAGACCTGCAATGTGAAATATAAAATAAAGAATCCGTATACAAATCCGATCACAAAGAGCAATATGCTGAGCGGGAGGGTAAAGAAGAAGGTTCTGCGTTCTTTTTTCTTTAGACCATTACGAATGAATACATAAGTCTGGTGTACGGTGATGGGTATACAAATAAAGGCTGAGAAGAAAAATCCAATATCCATGGCCAGATCAAATAGCTGAAATGGTGACGTGGTTGCCAGAGTGACATTCTTGAAATCAAAAAACAGAATGAGATATTTGATAAGTGGGGTCGACAAGAAAAACCCTGCGATGAATGAGATGATGAAGCAAAGCGCAATGAATCTAAGCCGATTAAATAAATCCTCTAAGTAAGGACGGAATTGCTTAATTTTGGCCTTAAAGTCATCCATTGCAGAAGATTAGCATATTTTGCTAATTGGAAATAGATTCTGCGGGTGTGGATGTTGGGGTTACCGGTGTTTCAGGAATGGTTGTGGCGGTCTGTGTGTCTGCTGGTGTAGATGGTGGTACTGGTTCTGGTGATGAGATGGTTTCTGCTGGTGGTA
>DALYDD010000013.1:0-10185 GCA_031973395.1 Minisyncoccota bacterium
TGTTCCAGACGGTACCCGTACCGGTTAGGGTCCATGTTCCCGACCCCATATCTACACTACGAGCATAAGAAGCAGTAGAGACAAATGACCCAGTCGTGACATTGTAGTTATTAGCATCAAAACTGCCGTTATTGAGAACTATTGAACCTGTGCTTGATAGTACTAAATCATTCTGAAGTATATACCCTCCCCCGTAGCCATTGTTGAGCTGAAGAAGCCCGTTAAACACCTTTCCATTGAAGTTAATATTTCTTATACCTGTTTCAGAGCTCGTTGCCAGCAATTGGAGGCTACCTGTCATGCTGAAGTTTGTATTTGGATTTAGGATAAAGTCCCTTCCATAGGTATAACTTCCACTACCTGCAAATGTCATTCCGTCACTAAAAGTAGTCACACCTTCGACTAGCAAACTACAGTTATTTGTTGTCGTTCCTGTATAACCTATATGCGTCAAGTTATTGCGTACGCTCATGGACCCAAAACAAGTTGGCGCAGGATATGTGACCGGCGCACCTCCAGTATTAGATATGGTGAAATCCCAAACACGCGCACTGTAACTTGAGGACCACACCAGTCCTCCTGTTCCTGTGCCAGTAAAAACTACATTATTGAGCGGCATACTATAAATATTTCCAGTACTCATTGTCTTTGTTGACGCAGTGGAATCATTGATAACCAGAGTTGAAGAAGCCGAGTTAAGGGTCATATTAGTGAGCGTGCCTGAACTCCAAATAGTTCCTGAACTTGTAAGAGTCCAGGTACCAGAGCCCATTTGCAGAGCCCTCGTATTTGAGTTTGAGGAAGAAAATAATCCGGTAGAAAAATTGTAATTATTTGCATCAAAAGTCCCCGCAGTGAGCGTGAGTGTGCCAGTGCTTGTAGCACTGGCCTGCAAGCTAAAATAGCCATTGGCACCATTAAGAGTAATATTGCCCAAGTTCTTGCCTCCAGTAGTAATAGCAGTTGGCGTTCCAGCAGTTCCAGTGGTCGATGTAAATGATACCGCAGAAGTGGTATTACTCCCCAATGTATATGTCATACCTGATGACAACTTAAATGTATTCCCGGCAATTGTTAGAGTAACTCCAGAATTGTGCGTCAGTGTGTTTGTATATCCAGTCATATCCAGTGACGCGATGCTGATTGCTCCAGACAATGTCGAATTGGAAGCACCTACCCCCACACCATCAAAAATAACATTGTCTGAAGATCCTGGCACAGAAGCATTGTCCCGGGTATTTGAAACAGATCCCCAATTAGTGTTACCAGTCGCACTCCAGTTTGCTGAACTACCACCACCCACCCAGTATCGGGAAGCATTGTGAAGCGTCAGATCATCGGCTATGTAAGTGTGATTGCCAGAAACTGTTAATTTAACCCATTCATTTTTATTGAATTCTTGGACAATACTTGTGACAAGAACCGTCTGTCCGTTCGCCAACCGAAGCAAATCTCCAGTCTGTATCTCATGGGCATGAATGACGCGACCGTTTGCAACAACTGACTGATCCTTAAAAAGGCTGTACTGATCATTTATTCTATAAAAAACAAAAGGCACTTCGATATAATTTGTGTAAGTACCATCCTCAGCCTGTTCCCAGTAATTGTAATATGCGGGTGTAATAACTTCGATTTTTTCAACCGTATTCACTACGCTCACATCAAGATCCTGATCAAAGCCTATGACAGAATCCCCAATCTGAAGGCTAACAACCGATCTATATCCTGAAGGGGTTAATATTTGTGCAGTATCCGTATCAGCCAGAGTTATGTTTAGGGATATGTAAAGTGCAGAGGCAAGCACCATCCCAAAAATACCTAAATTCTTAAGAAAGTTTCTCTGAGACATTTATTCTATGATATCACGGACTGTGCACTGAGGATTATTTACCCATAATCTCCCGTAATTTATCTTGATGGGCCATCATCACCTCAATTGAGGCGCTTTGCTGATCTTTGCCTTGCTTCATTTTGTCCTGGATTTCTTTTGCAATATTTGTAAAAAAATCAGGATTCTTCTCAATAGCATCGAAGACCTTCTGCTGTTCAGATTCAGGAACACCCTTCATCTGTTTTTTGAGCATTTGCTTCATTAAAAAATTTTGTAGGAATGACATGGAATAATTATATCAAACCAAGTAATATTTACCCATTGACAATTTTGGCCATCTGTGGCAATTTTCATGCAGACAAGCCTGTCACCCCGCCAACACTTACAACCACCTCTAATCCATCAACCTGCCAATCCTATGAACACAGTCTTGAACACAAACCGTCTCTTCGTCGGAGACACCCTTGCCGCCTTCCATTTCCTTCTTTTTTGCTTCCTTGTTGTGATGCACACGCAGCATGGTTATCCAAGACGCTGGTGCAAAGCGATCAATAACAAAGAGAACCACAAGCGCTTCGTAGTGCTCTACATCGCCACTTGGGCAACCATGAGCGCCATGGTTCCGATCAACCTGCATAAAATAATCGTTTTCATCTGCCTCGAAATCGGCAAAATTCAGAATCCGCAACTGCTAACCGATACCCACTTCATAGTTTCGACCTGGTGCGGCTTCGTCATATGCCTCTTCGGCGCCCTCAACTGTTGGTATGTCACGTACGCGCGCGATGGAAAAGGAGATCTCCTGAGAACAAAACTCCGATGAGACGGCGTGCTCCACACGGGCTTTTGACCTGCCGACAAAAAGGTCTAAATCAAGACGGTCCTTGCTCATTTGCTTGGCCGTTTTTGCTTTTCTGCAACCATTTTTTAACCCAGACCTAACTCCTTTTATTCAATCGGCAAAGAGATCGTAAACTCCGCACCCTTATCTTCACCATTTGAATGCGCCCAGATTTTACCACGGTGTTTCTCGATAATATTTTTTGCCATATAAAGACCAATGCCCATACCTTCAGTATCCGTGTGCCGAGCGTTGGTTGCTCGGTAGAATTTAGAGAAAATTCGAGAGATATCGTCGACAGAAATACCAATTCCATCGTCTTTAAATGTAATAAGCACTTCGCCGCCCACTTGGCGCGCTTTGACAGAAACAAGACCATTCTCCGGCGTATAGATCAAAGCATTTTCAAAAATGATTTGGATAGCGAACTGAATTCTGGTTTTATCAGCCTGAACCGTTGGGAGATTATTCGGGATATCCATATCGACTTTCAATTTCTTTCTTTCAATCAAATCATCGTGAGTGGTGAATAGATCGCGCAAAATTTCATCAATATGTACTGGAGTAAATCTATACAGATACAAATCATTTTCGTCTTTCGAAACATCAATTACAGCACTGGTAAGTTCGAATAAACGCAAACTAGCGTACTGAATCTGGTCCACCGCCTTATTTCTTTCTGAGAGACTTTCCAAATCGCGTAATTCTTCTGCTAACCATCGAATATGCGTTAATGGCGTTCTAAATTTATGGCTTATATTATTGATAAACTCATATTTCAAGACATCCACTTGACGAATCTGCCGCCAAATAATCATACCGACGACCAAAATCACAATTCCCGAGAAAAAAGGAATGGGCCAGAATGGAAAACCATTGAAATGTTGAATCAAAAAATTATTTAAGACATTAATGCCTGCGGTTGCAAAACCAACGACTGAGACAAGTATAAAATACAGGAGCGCATTTCTAGCAACAACGTGCAAGTCCAGTAAATCATATTTCAGTAATCCATATGCAAGCGGGATCGTATATAAGCCAATGAAGGCGGTCGGCAATAAGCTGATCTGAATGCCAAAAATAGGAAGGAAAAAGAGTGAGCCAATGACATATGCAAAACCAAACGAAACGAAAAAGTAATTGAGGCGATTCTTGTCAATTGTATCCATCTTATTGTAATCCTTGCCCAAAGCGAGAAAGAGGTATGCTGCAGCAATAAGGAAATAGACAGCAAATACCCAGTAATATGGCCCTGGCACGAGAAAATTCGGCAGGAATTGAGCAGGGGCCGAATTGAGGAGAAAAAGATGCGGCTTCCAGATAAGCCAGGTGCTCAAGAGAACTGCCAGGCTGTACACAATTGTTAGTCCCCATTTCTGTTCCGGTAATTTCTTGAAAACAGAAAAGCCGAAATGCGCATTGAAACAGACCGTGAACATCACGATTGTGGTCAATAATAGAAAAAACTTAGACTGGACAGGATCAACAGCATTTACCCCAAGCAAATGAGCAATACAATAGATGACAAACGTCAACGTCGTCATGAAATACAAGATATACTCTCTCCTATTCCAGCCGCGCGACAAGACAAAGAGCCCAAGCGAGAGACTGAGTACTGCAGAAGTGGTAAATCCGATATTGTGAATCAGTAAACTTATGTACATTTATTTGAGTATATCACGAGGTTTTCGATAGACAATAAGTCCTGTTTTTGTTTTTAACTTCTTGGCACGTTCGGCTATTTTCCAAGCAGCCACAATCTCTTCCCTTTCTGCAAAAAGACTCTTATCGCCTTCAAGTACTGCTTCAAAAAGCATTTGATAGGCATCTTTGGAACCTTTTGATAAATCGATGAAGTCACTTTTGCCGTTTCCGTACCATAATTCAATTCCGGACCTCGAAACAGGCAAAGCCTTGCCTGAAGTAATGGTGCAGACCACATCTTTTAGTGCATGAATCGATCTGGCATCTTTGTCTGGGGCCTTGAATGAAATATTAAAAAAAGTTTCAGTGGCTGATTGCGGAGCAATATTTGGCGTCGTGGCGTATCCGGCATATTGGCCAAATTGCGGCTGACCACAGAGTCGCAACTTATCTAAGATAATCGCCTTATTTATTCTGAGTTTTTGCTGCTTTGGATCACCTTCTGCACACATGATTTTATGCCGGAGCAAGAGACAGGTAGACATCACCTGGAGCAAGTGATTCTGTCCTACATCGAACAAGGCGCCAACCGAATCATAGAACGCTCCACGCCCTGCCACACCTAGTTGTTCATACAGAACAACTTTTAATTCTCGCAAATGATGTGAACCTAGATTCTTACAAAAGAGCCGCGGGTTAGACATAGCCAACCTTTCCAGGTACACAAGTGGCTGTTTTGCTAAATAATGATCGACAAAATAAAAATCATATATTGGTGGAAATTTTTGGAATTTTGCAAAAATAGATTCAGCATCTTTTAAGCTGCTTCCGATCGGCTTTTCAATAACAAGACGCATATTCAAAGTAATTCCTTGTTTTTTTGCCCTAAGCAGACTTTTTGTCTTCTTTTCTATCTGCACAGAGAGCGGGGTACCTATTTCTTTTCTAAAAAAATCCGCTATTTTGACATGCATATCGGGTGGCAGAGCTGAATACATAACCAAATTTAAGCGGACCAGTCGTTTTGAGGCCGAAATCTGTTTTTTAATTTGAGCCAATATTTTTCTATAGAGAGGCGAGCTGTGTAAATCCCCACTCACATAGGTTCCAGCTTTAAACATGGCGAACTCTTCTGGTGGCAGAGGTTTGCGGCCAACACCAATAAAAAAACTCTCGGCGGTGCCACTTTTTGTTTCCTGTTCCTCATTAAGTTTGACGAGCGCTGGAATAACTTTCTTTTTTGCCAAATCGCCAGTTATTCCAAATAGGATGAATATGTTCATTGCTACAATTGTAACAGAGTTACAGTGTGCTTTTGGCTCGAAAAATAGCTACACCAAAAGAGTCTTGCGGCGTCAAACCGACTCTGAGTGGAAAGAGTCTAATTAGTGACCGTAGGGGTCGTCGTTGGTGTAGTTGTAGGAATGTCCCCATTTACCACAACACCCTCGAAAATTGAGCTGAAATTATACTTACCATCTGCTCCTGGCTTACTATTCTTTTCCAATTTCAAGACAATTTCAACTTCTGTTAGATTTTGCAATGCGGTTCGAGAAGAAGCTGAAGCTTCAATCATCTGATTTGATTTTACCAAGGAAAGAATCTTTTCAATTGTAATATTCGCCTGATTTATACGTCGGTTTACCAATTCCACGGTTGCAGCAGAATATGAATATGATTTAAGCTGATTTTGGATATCTGCAATTGTGAATTTCAATTCTTTTATATTTGATTCAATAAGAGCTTGGGGAGATAGATTATTTGAGGTCTGAGGAGTACTACTAGGAGAAGGGTTGGTTGCCGCGGTAGCAAAGACCTTGTCCTGGATATCAATACGGTTTTTGGTAGTTGAATCTAATTGTGATTTTACAGTTACAAGTAAAGAAGTTACTTCTGGAGCCGGGATAACACGCTTTGTCGTCGGTGCAGGATCAGAAACCGCTAACGTCGTAGCTGCCGGATCCACAGGGGTGTCTGATGTCGTGACAGTGGCAAGAGTCGGATCAGTTTCTGATGTAATTTCAACATTTTCACCAGTCGCAATAGAAAGATTTTCCAAAACTAATTCATGTGCCTTTAATTTACCTTCGTAGTTAACGGCAATTTTTTCAGCCGCGGTCAAATTATTTTTCGCCACCATAGAGGCAACCTGGTTTCGTACCTGATCCGAGCTCTTGATGAATTGATCTTGGAGAATTTTTTTATTATCTTCTGTTAATTTTCCCTGAGAAGAAAGGAGTACAGCCTCCTGAAGACGTCGCTCTGACATATCAACCGCAAATTCTGCATTGGCCTGATCTGAAACAGCCGCCAAACCTCGAACAGATTCATTTACATTGAGCTTGAAGCTATACAAAGAATCACCGGGCAAAGCTTGTTCTGCCATCAAAGATGCGCCACCAGTAAACAAAAGAAGAAAAGCCGCAACCATTGCAGGCAAAAACTCTCGTCGTTTGATATAAGAAACCCAATTCATGATAAATGTACGTTTACTCTTTTGGATTGCTCCGTATGAAAATGCAGCTTCGGTACCGAGAGCTTGTTCGTCCATCAATCGAAGTTCATCGGTACGATCAGAGTGTGCCAAAGAAACAGCCTCGATCTTTTCGATCACGAGCATAGACTGCTTAAATACCTCCCGCTTTTCCTCGGGGGTCATGTGTACTTTTTTGTACGCTTTTATTAAATTTTCGAAATGTGATTCGTTCATATTTGAAGAATGTCCACCTTGAGCACATCTTTCAGTGTTTTGAGAGCTCTGTGTATGCGAACAGAAACAGTGTTTTCACGCTGGCCGGTTGCTAGGGCTATTTCTTTTACGGATAGTCCGTCTATGTAACGCATTAAAAGAAGTGTGCGATCCTCGTCCTCAAGCCCATGAATGGCTTTGATGACTAGATCTGCCTCGCTTTCATCGATGATACTGTTCCCGGAGTGAGCTTGATCATTCGGATCAAAACCATCTTCTAGAAGAGAATCCAGAGACATCTCCTTTTTCTTGCGATAATTGTCAATAATGGCATTTGTGGCGATCTTGTAGAGAAGCGCTTTCATATTGCCAATTTCCCCATCAGCGGCCATATATTCCCATACCTTTACAAAAGTATCTTGAACGACGTCTTTGGCCTTCTCCCTATCTGAAAGCTTATAAAAAGCAAAACGAAATAGAGCGTCAGCATGGGCATCGTAGGTCTCCTTGAAGCGGATTTTAAGATCGGTATGTGTCCGTTTAGACATAAATCATGACGTGCCAGAGGCATCTTTATTACAGAGCCAACCGAGGCCATATTTTGGCGCTCAGAAGACGAGCAGGTCAGGTAGCAATAACTATAACATAAATCGGGTCCTTTAGCAGAAATTTTGGGGTTTTCGGCTTTTTTTGCTAATATTAGAGCCATATTATGGTAAAGATGAGTTCCACTCCGCGCCCAAATCAATCTAAGGTATCTGGGCCAAAAAGCTATGGCTGGTTCAAGATGGCCCTGCTCTTGTTTGTCTTCATTATTGTAGCTTTGGGCATAGGGCTCATCCAGGCAGCCACGATTAGCAAGGAGGCCTTCATCAGCCGCGTCGAGACCTACCTGAATTTTGCCAATCCAAACTATCGATTCGTCTATATTTATCCAGGTATGCGTCGAGAGGAAATTGTGGACAAGTACAGCAAAATTTTGAATTGGGATGAAAAAGACAAGCGCTGGTTCATTGCCTCTGCCCCACCAGATCCAGAGAATGGTGGATATATGGATGGGTATTTTTTGGCTAAATCATATTTTGTAGAAAAAAATGCCAGCGGCCAAGAAGTCGGTGAAATGATGCACCAGGAATTTATTGACACTGTTTCAGAAAAAGTTTTGGACAGTAAGACAGGTGCGGATGCAGAACTTTCTAAAAAAGGCCAACGACAAGTAAGTTCCAAAAATGGAAAGAAAGAAGTGATCAGCCTCGACGCGGCAATTCGTATTGGCTCAATCATTCAACGCGAAGCAGCGGGTCCACAAGACATGCGTTTGATTTCCGGAATTATGTGGAATCGATTATTTGCTGGCATGAGCCTCGACATGGACGCCACCCTCCAGTATGCAAAGGGTGACAAAGAAGATTGGTGGCCAAAAGTAACCGGCAAAGATAAGTACCTCGATTCTCCTTACAATACTTATCAGAACAAGGGTTTGCCACCAGGTGCCATTTCTAATCCAAGTATCGATGCAATTAATGCCGCTTATAATCCACAGAAGACAGATTGTATATTTTATTTACATGATAAAAACGGCCAGATTCATTGCACAAAGGATTATTCAGCACACAAGGCCAATGTCGATAAGTATTTGAAGTAAAAGGCGAGTTGTCATGCTCTAACTTTTCCCAAAAATGGCAGTTCCCAGGTCTTCCCTGCTTTACCACGCGCTTTTCTTTTTTTACCAAAATAATTCACGGCGGAAAGGCTCGAACCGAACATCAATACATGATCCCCATATTTTCGATTCACTTTATCGAGCGCTTCATATAAATGGTGTCTGAGTTTTGTTTCGGCAATATCAGCCGCTGTGTTTGCAAATAAACTTTGGTGCGGCACCAAGCCTTCTGGGACCAGAGCACGGAGCGAAATCCCAGTAGCGCGGTAATCGAGATGGGTTTTAAAAATCTGAGAAAATAAACTGCGAGCGGCTTTGATGACGACTGCGGGATCATTAGTCGGAGTCTCGAATTTATATTCACGGCCATAATATCTGAACTCCTGACTCTTTATATAAAAAGAACACTCCTTTGCCTCGGCATGAACATATCGCAAACGCTCGCAAGCCTCCTCTATGTTTTTGGAGAGGTGGGAAAAAACGGTTTCGAGGTTGTGAGACGGTGGCGTGAATGTACGTGAGGACATAACCGACTTTGGCATTTCTCTTTTTTCGGAATTAACCACAAGCACAGAAATACCGTTGAGCTCCGCATGAATCTCTCGATATGGCTTGGCGATAGACAGTGCAGATAATTGATGAGAAGAGAGTCCTGCGAAATCGAGAGCAGTCACAATCCCCTTTGCGCGCAAACTACGAGTGGTCGAGGTGCCAATCCCCCACACTTTTTCAATCGGCAACTGGGCGAGAAATTTTCGCCTCTCTGTCGGATCATTTGGAATATAGGTAAAACCAGCGGGCTTGCGATGTTTGGAAGCAACTTTTGCCAAAACTTTTGTTGAACTCAGACCGACCCCAAATGTAATTCCCAATTTACTTTCAAGCTCAGATTTTATTTTTTTAGAAATTTCTTCATAAGACATTCCAAGTGTTTTATCTAAACCTGTGAGATCTGCAAAACATTCATCGATGCTATATTCTTCGACGGTAGGCGTGTATCTGCGCACAATATTGTACATACGCCGCGCAAATATACCGTATGTCACATAGTCTGAAGCCACAACAATAGCTTCTGGGCAAACTTTGCGAATGTCCTGGATGCGCATACCACGCGTCACACCACAAGCCTTGGCCTCATAGCTCATAGAGGCCGCAATAAACCTCTCACCTCCTGTAATGACAGGTTTGCCCCGGAGACGCCAATTCAGCGCCTGCTCTACTGAAGCAAAGAATGCATCTCCGTCCATATGTAAAATTACGCGATCTAAATATTTCTTCATTTATATTTGCGAATAACTGAAATGACTAAGCCGACAATCTGTACGCTTTCATTTTTTTGCAAAAAGGTTACTCGATGTCCGTCGGCATCAAATGTAATTACCAAATCACCAATTCTGGCATCAGCCCCTCTTTCAAAAATAATTAAATCTCCATTGCAAATACCATGCTCAACCATAGAATCACCTTCCATTTGCAAAAGAAAACTGGCATCTTTGTCGCGAATCAGATAATCCTCG
>DALYDD010000013.1:10195-14971 GCA_031973395.1 Minisyncoccota bacterium
GCAAAATATCGGCCAACTCTTCTTCCACCGGTGAGGCGAAGCCTGCAGATATTATGCCAAAATTCTTCATGGTTGCACCCGAAGTCAATGGCATGATTGTTGCATGAGCAGTCATGACTATATTTTACGACCGCTTTGGACACCTATCTTATTAGGACACAAAACCTACTCTTTGATCAAATACTTCTTGATCATCTCCTCAGTGCCGCCTACTTTTTTTCCTCTATTTAAAATCCCATTTGGATCAAAAAGCAATTTCGTTTTCACGAAAGCCTCGAAAACTTTTTCACCATAAAACTCACGTATAAAAGGTGTGCGGATGATACCATCGCTGTGATCAGCACTCATATTGCCGCCGAGCAATTTCACCAGGGTAAAAACCTCGCGAGCCAGACTTATAATTTGTTCAGCAACTTTTTCTCGGCCTTGTGAGAAATCGAAAACTGGAATGATGCGGAGCGATCCGTCACCAATATGCCCATGGAAGCCATATTCGAGCTCGTGAGTTTGAAGCACGGTGGTTAATCCAGGAATCAATCGATTGAATTCATGAATAGGCACGATAATGTCTTCTATACATGGCACAGCATGGAAACCAGGACGATTAAAATCTCGCATTACCGCAAAACTAGCTCGGCGAATTTTCCAAATCGCATCCTGAATCTCTTCATCTTTTATACATTCAACGCGGACTTTGTGTTTGCAAATTTCTTCTTCAGCTTCATTGGCCAGAGCATCAGTTGCTGCTTTTGTCACCTCACTAAATTGTGCAAGTATTACGAGGGTTGTCTGTTGATTAAAGAAATGAGCACAAAAATCGGTCTCTTTTTTCAAAATATTTTTTGCTCGTTCATAGGTATTAATATCAAAAGTTTCCACACATTCAGGATTATGCCGCATAATTGTCTCCAGAATAAAAGGTAACTCTTGTATAGAATCCACCGAGACGACGAGAAGACGCGTATGATCTGGCTTTGCTACCAATTTAAGAACAGCCCGTGTGACAATACCCAATGTTCCTTGTGCACCAATAAAAATAGGTGTCAGGTCAACTGCATCTCCATCCATAGAAATTCTTTCCAGGCGATATCCTGATGCCACTTTTGAAACTTGCCCTAGAGATTTTTCAAAATCCGCACCAACATTAACACGAATCTGGGCTAGTTCTTTCTTGAGTTCTGTGGCACGAAGCATATTTGGTAATTCCTCTCCAGTATTTTGCAAAACCCCAGTACGAATCAAGGTGCCATCAGCTAAAATAACTTCAAGACCTAAAACAGCATCGATGGTCGAACCGAGCCGAACACTTTTTTCACCCGATGCATTATTTCCAATCATACCTCCAATACCACAAATATCTTTTGAAGAAGTATAGGGCGCGAACATGAGACCAAATTGATCTGCGGCTTTTTCTATATCTCGAAACATAGCACCCATAGAAACTGTTGCTGTATAGACCTGGATTGGATGACTGGTATCCGCACCGTTTTCGCCCGATACCACACTTGGAACAGTGGTCGGTGGATCGATTTCGATTTCATTCATATATCGAGTCATATTGAGTATAAGACCAGTATTTAGGGAGCCTCCACTCATACAAGTACCACCTGCGCGCACACTGATGATCGGCCGCTCAACCCCTTCAATATGATATTGATGCGCAGTTCTTAAGACAGTCTGAATATCATCAATATTTTTGCAAAAGAGAACCATCTCCGGCTGAATATCAAAAACACTTGCATCTCGTGAATGCTCAGTAATAATCTTTTCGGAGGTTTCAATCGTTTCTAAATCGCCTAAAATAACTCCCTGCTCTTTTAGTTTTTTTATTTCAGTTAAAAACTGGGAATGAGACATAGTGTATTGATTGTAACATTAAGTGGTACCAAGATTCTTGGTTAACCTGTTTATATCTTCTATTTTTCATATTCGATCTCGAAACCGAGCTCCTTGGCTAGATTATGCTCCCATGTTGCACCCTGTGAACTTTCCCAACCTTTTAGAAAATATACCTTGGAAATTTTACCTGATTTAAAGATGGGTAAATATAGGTCGTTGAGAATTTCCATATGAAAATTTTGCCTCTCGCCTTTATTTCGAAGCATCATGATGGGTGCTTCTAAATACATCTGATCAAATACAGGTCTGCCCTCAGCTTGTAATTCTTTTATTTTTTCATCGAAACGGAATAAATTCTTCTCGACACTTCCAAAGCCGCCAGTGGAAATTGGTCCACATACTTGCAATAGACCGTCCGGCATTCGAGCCAGTATCTTTTCCACAATAACAAATAAGTCTTTGCAATCTTCAGCGTGCATCGAAGCTTCAAAGTCTTCGCCGGTCCAATATGTATCTGATACTGAATTGTTTCCTTTGTAAAACATGTGATTTAAATTACTTTTTCTTTTTTAATTGAGTCTTGTACACATTGCCCAAACCACCATTACCACTTTTCAAGACTTCATAAGAAGGCAATTCCCAAACCTGCAATCTGGCGTCGAGAAAATCGGAGAAAATGAGCTTTGTACCATCTGGAGAAATATCTAGAGCTGTTGGCTGATTGCCACCAACGATCGCATCGAGTAGTTTGCCGTCTGTAGTATCGAATAATTGAACCGAACCCCATTCAGGACCTGGACGATAATAATCTGTTGCTGAAAAGTTTTTGCCGCGATTAGAGACAGCCAAGATTTTTTTGTCAGGTGTAAGAGCGATAGTGTTTGGGTGTGTATCTGTTGTCGCGAACTTGGTAATAATATCTGTAGTTAAATCCAACTTCAAAATCGAAGCACGACCCATATCTGATAGATACATAATCTTCTTTTCATCATCTACAACCATATGTCGCATGGCTCCACCGCTTTTATATAAGGCCTTACCCTTACCAGTAGCTAAATCAATTTTCTGAATTTCGCCATATTCATAGCCTGCGACATACATATATAGGTTGTCTGAAGTCACATAGATACCGCGTGGAGTTTTGACTGTTGGGATATTACGTACCAACTTGCCAGTTTCGAGATCGAATTCTGATACATTATTCCCTAGCCAATTTGCTGCGTATAATCTCTTGCCGTCGGCATTGAGAAAAAGAATCTTTGTCCAAGAACTTTTTGTGTTAAACGATCGCAACACTTTTTTAGTTTTTACGTCAATTTCATAGACTTTCGCAGTTTCCATCTGACTCACGTATGCCTTACTTCCATCATGAGAAAAAATGACTTCGACTCCTCCGCCATTGTTTAGCGTCACATCAGCAAGTCTTTTGCCATCCTTAATGTCGAAAACTGCGGCGCCAAGATTTTTATTGAGGAGAGAAGTCACCCAAATTTCCTGACCGTCTTTGCTAATCGTTACTGCTTTCGGTGAAGGAATATTTTTTATATTAAAAAGATGCTTAACAATTTGGGTATTAGGAGGGATGAGCACAGGCGTGACAGTCGGTGCCTGAATCTGCAAAACAACTTGTTGAGTAATCGGCGGCGTAACTGGCACAATGGCCTCTGTTTGTTTAAAAGTAAAGAAAAATGCTCCGGCAGTTATTGCAATGATCGCCAAACTAAGGCTGCACAGTTGGAGGATTTTTCGGGTTTTCATTTATACAAATATAGCATGAAAAGAAAAACCACCTCCTTGGACAACGCCAAAGTCAGGTGATTTTTGCCAGTTATGCGTTACTGGTACCGGGTATGTTTATACCTGTGTTTCCTCACTGGAAACGTTTTGTATTTTCTTACCAAGGCCGCTCCTGTGTAGGGCTCCAAATGCGCCATGTCCCGCGCTTGCCAGTCCACACCATCCGATAGAACTCCCGCTGCGGTATGCGCCGCTCGTTGGGATAGTTCATATCGAAGAGTGTCCACTCGTAGACATTTGGCCAGAAGCCCCAACCAACGTCGTCGGCAGGCAGAGTGTAAGGCCAGGCCCAGTCATTGCCTTCGCCGTAGAAGGGCCAATCCGTCCACGTCACCATATCAGGTGAGCGCTGGAGTTTGAAGTACTCGAGGTGAGTACCGGACATGCGCAGTGTCACACCACGGTCGGTGCCGCCAGGCATGTTTTCCCAGGCGAACGGAGTGATGTCCACGAACTGCGGGACGGGCACATCGATGACTTGATAAACGAACGAGACGTCGTCGCGATGATTGGCTTTGACCTTGACCTCTGGATATTCAATGCCGAAGTAGGTCGGTACAAAACGAATATCGAAGTGAACGACATAGCCTTTTCCAAGTTCCGGTCGTGTAAGGTCAGGAATTGACCCCCACTTGAAACGGAGCTTCGTCACGAAGGTCACACCGACATTGTTCACTGTTGTGCCCACGACTTCATCACCAGTAGGACTATTAGGTGTCCCACCGAAAGTACTGAAATAATTGACAGGTGTAGTGAACAAAACCGGACCGGTTTCCTGAGTAGATTCCGCGCCGAAGGTTGAAATACTTTCAGTGAGCGGTGCTCCATTTGGTTGGAGCACCGGCGTTTCGACACCAGACGCCGTGTCCAAATGATTCACGCTATATGAACAATGCGTGAATCGGACAGAATCAAGTTCGATTTGGTAGTCAGGCAGACTAGCCAAGATCCCGAACCCGATATCGAAACCCGGGAGCAGCGCCGCCTGATCAGGAGGCACATCGAGTTCCAGCGTGTACGGGTCCCAGTGCTCGAGAACAGCTTGAGAGACAGGTCTATCGTCAACCCCAAGGTTGCCGACGATGTCGTAGTAAGGCCCAGAAAACTGAGCACGGACTGACGCGGCGGCAAAAGAGAGGA
>DALYDD010000013.1:15071-22469 GCA_031973395.1 Minisyncoccota bacterium
TCGTAGTAAGGCCCAGAAAACTGAGCACGGACTGACGCGGCGGCAAAAGAGAGGATGAAGACGAGGGTGGTAAGAATGGTTTTCATGTTAGGTGGGTTGGTTGAATCGGGTGAGAAAAACCACAAGCGAAGTCGATGAAATCGGCCCACTTATGATTTTTCTACCAAACTCAAAACCACCTTATTTAAGGTACTATATGATTGTCATTATATCATATATTCATAGTAAAGTCAATGTAAAAACCCCGCACGTTGTCGTGCGGGGTTGGAGTTATACGCTATTCTCCAGAGCGTTTTGTATTAGTTATCAATCAACCGGAACAGCATCACGACTGATGCACAGAATACTCCTCCCACATCGCCTGAAAAATAGTACAGTGCGCGAGAAGTTCATCCAGTGTTCCTGTTGCAATAATTCTACCTTTATCGAATACACAGATCCGATCGAATTGGCGCAGCAAGTGCAGCCTATGGATGGACGAGACGATTGTCTTGCCAGCGAATTCCCTAAAAATATTTCGGTACACGTGATTTTCGGTCGCGGTGTCCAAACTACTCGTTGGTTCATCGAGCAAAACAATATCTTTATCCATACTCGCCAGAAGGCCACGGGCCAGGGCCAAGCGTTGCTGTTGACCACCACTGAGGTTTACCCCCTTTTCTTTGATTGAGGATTCAAGGCCCTTTGGTAAGCCGGCTAGCACTTCGGTAAAACATGCCATCTCCACGAAACGCAGTACGACTTCGAGGTCGTATTCCGCGCCAAGTGTGATGTTTTCCAAAATCGTTATTGCAAACAATTCCGGACTTTGCGGCACCAATGCGATCGCTCGCGCGATGCCGGCAAAACCATCAGTGACAGGAACACCATCCACACTGAGCCGAAGCGCTTGGGGATGATGTAAATCGCGAATGATTTTAAGCAAAGTTGTTTTACCACTGCCGCTTTCACCGACGATTGCGACTTTTTCTCCTTTCTTCAAATCTAGGCTGACATTGTCGAGCTGCGCAGGACCATCGCTTCCGCCGTCATACGAAAAGCTAAGTCCAGCAATATTCAGATTTTGCCAATCCAGAGGCAATACATGATTCGCAAATGTTTCTCCAGTGAAATCCTTAGATAACTCTTCGGAATTCATCACTTGAGACATGCGCTTCACGAGATTGCTGAACTGAGTTGCGAATTGCTCAAACAACTCACTCATATTTCCTAGATAACGCCAGAGCAGATACACCGCACCGGTGATGGCAGCACCTGAACTGCCGATATGAGTCAGGAAGTAGGCACCGAGAACCATACCAATGGTGAGCATGCAGCATAAGCTCGTCAGGAACCATTTTATTTCATTGATCTTGCTATTTTTCTTGTAGAGCTTAAACGGCGCCATCACCTTATGCATGAGCGCATCAAAAACAATACGCTCGACACGAAGAATAATTACCGTCGTGATATTACTGATTGCGTCGACGGTAGATTCAGTGACTTTGTTTTCAGCTTTGTTCAATTGCTTATACTGCCCCATCATCAGGTGATCAAATCTTGCAATGATCCACCCAGTAAGAATGGTCATAGGCAAAACAATGGTCATCGACATTGGAAAAAAGTATCCGAGCATTATATAACTGCCGAAAAGCTTTACGAGCGCATAAATGTTCTCGAAAGTATTTCCAGAAAAATCATACAACGCTTGTGTGCCTTTGTTCACCTTGTCGATCGTATCGCCGGAATGATGCTCAGTGTGCCAGTCAAGTGGCATGTTCATCACACCGCGCATCAAGAAGTTGCGATAATTGGATCTAACAAGGAATGCATTCTTGCGCTCGATAACACGTGCAGGGCCATGAAGGGCCCAACACGCGATGTCATTCAAGAGCAAAACAAGGAGCAGTAAAAGCAGGGTTGAAATGCTCTCTGCTGTAATTCCCTGTTCTTGAACAACCATCATAATCTTCGCCACCGAGAGTGGCAGAACGAGTAGATCCAGGAGACCTACAATGATGTACATGAGCCAGTAAACTACAACTGCTTTGCGATTGCCCCTTGAGTAGTGCCAACTTTTACCGATGAGATATGTCAGCGGATTGGGATCTTTGTTTGGTTTAGTTTTCATGAGTTTCGGTTTATCTGAGTTTCTGAGGTTTGGGTTTGAGAAAGAACTAAAAACACCGCGATATACGCGGTGTTTTGGACATTCAAGGTTTGCGAGAGTTTAAATGCTTATAACACAGCGTAATCGCCCCGCTTTTAGTGCAGGAATACGATTATTCGGAGATACAACAAAAACCGCTCGGTTTTGGAAGTTGTTTCCGGTATTAAGTTGATTGCGCGTGTTATTCATAATGGTTTACATAGTATGTATTAAAATGTAGGAATGTCAATAGCCACTCAAACCTGCCGATTTAATGGCATTTTGCCTCACCTCTTAGCTATTTTGAACCTTTGTCATACCCCAATTCCCTTGCCCTTGCTACAGACTTTTCCATAAACCATATCCAGTGGCTATAATCTTCGTCTTGATTGCGATCTTGCCAGTTTTTAACAATCTCCTCTGCACTTCCCCACGTCAGCGCAAATTTTTCATGCTCTTCGAGCTGTACAGGCACAAGATCCGCGCTTTTTAAAATAACCAGAAAACAAACTGCATGCGCCACACGATTTACATTCTTGAGCGTATTATGATAATGCGTCATTGCTTCTGCTATTTTTTCAGTATAAAGAAAATCATGCAGGCCACCCTCTTCTGTTACTTCGCGTAAAATGCCTTGTTCGACATCTTCACCCTCATCAACACCGCCGGAAAATAATCTGAAGCAGCCTTTTTCATCGATTGCCACAGCATACTTTTGTGTCTCAGGATCAAAAACCACCGCGCAGCCACCATCGCGACGCTCTTCGTTTTCTCGTGGAATGCCGAATTCTCGGATTGAGCCAGCTTGTTGTTCGGAGGTCATATGGTTAAAAGAATAGCACAACTTAGCTTTGACTGGGAAAATACCCTTTGGTAGAACTGTCGCCATGGCCTGGATCCACATTTTTGACTTTGTAAGACATATCTTTGAGGTTGTTTTTTACCTCATCACAGGTCCTCTACTTGCTATATTTGCGGTTAAAAATATTAAATTCTTAAGACAAAGAGAAACCCAGTTACTTGAATTACAGAGAAAGTTACTTGAACTTGAGACGAGCAACAAACAACACCTTTTAGATGAAAAGAAATCTACAAAAAACCTACCAGATCGCGATGACTGATTTTTGCTAATTGATAGGCATCACAACAAAAACCTGCACTGCTGCAGGTTTTTGTTTATTCGGTGGACCTCCCTCCTCAAATGTGTAACCAGATGATTAAGAAGTTGAGTAGGTCTATACAGCTTCTGTGCCTTACCACAAGTGCGTATTTGAACCATAAGTATTTATATCTCTGCTGCACAAACCTTGTGTAATTGAATAGAACCCTCCGCTTTCGCTCGGGGTTCTTGTTGAGACTCTGCTTTCTCTGGGCTCTCCATTCAGTTTACAGAACGGGGACAAATCTTGGTGTTTATGCTCCGACACCAGACCATTCCTTGACTTGGCTGTACCAGTTCGAACACTGAAAGGGCACCTCTTTGAGTCTCTCAGGAGTTACATTGAAGAGGAATTCCGTCCTTCCGTCATCATGACGTTGATAGACAGCGACGTTGCGGTGCTTCTCGCTTTTAGGCAGCCTATCTACTTGCAGGACTTGATCCAAATCAATAGTTATGTCTAGCCGGGCGCCGATGTTCTTGTCTGGGGTAAGCCTGACTGTGGTTTTCATCTGTGTTTTATGGTTGAGTTTGAAAGAAGGGTCGCAACTTCAATAATTCATAGGATACGAAATTATTTTATATATTCTGACCTTTCTTTCAGACTCAATCACGTTCAAAGGGCTATAATGATATTATAGCACAGATACGAGTCATGTCAATATCGAGTGGACCCTAGCGGATTCGAACCGCTGACCTCCTCAGTGCAAATGAGGCGCTCTACCAACTAAGCTAAGGGCCCAATATTTATTTCAATCCGAGTCTCTAGCTTAGTTTAGACATTGCATTTGCGCAAATGAGGCGACTATCTCCTTCTTTGCCAACTAAGCTAAGGGCCCGATTAAATGCGTGAATAGAATAATACCAAAAAATGGCATTTTCGCAAATTTACCACCTTCACAGAGGTGGTCTTTTGCAGGCTCAAAGCCCACTTATTATTTGCCGGAATTAACCCACCCCATCTCAAAAATCATCTTCATTAACCCGTGAATGGTTTCATCTTCAATAACGACACCGATTAGCTTGTTTTTCACCAAGGTAATTATTGAGATCTTATTCTTACCATAAACAGTAATTTCAGCTTTAAATGGAAAAGAATCAGCAGATACATATTTCATCTCTGGAATATATTCTTTTTGGGTATGTGCGTAGATAGATTTAGAAAAATTAACAGTCGCAGAATTATCTGGCAAAATCACTTTACCTTTTATCTTCTTTTTCTCCTTTTCCTTTCGATACCAGAGCAGAAATTTCTTTGGCAATAAAGACTCTAATTCCCCTGTATTTGCCCAGGCATACATCGTATAGGGCGACTCGACAGTCACGTGAGCACTGTACACAGAAGTCACACCTTCTACTCCTTCAAAATAGGTTACTTTTGGCTTATATTCGAGTGCATTAAATAAACCCTGAAGTTCCGGCAGTACAGCCACTGCCGCTTCGATTTCATCTTCGACATTGCTCTGCTTTCCTTTATTGAAACCAACAAGCTTTTTTGGATTATTGATTTGATAAAACTGCTTATTCTTCTTTTTTATTTCATTAACTAAATCCTTTACGGATAAATGCAGCAAAACCATATAGACCGTACTGCGACTTAGTTTCGTGTGCTTGGCTAGAGCCGCCGGATATGCCCCACCGCCCAATTCGAGCAAAGCGATATATACCTTAGCCTCCTTAGGGGTGAGGCCGGCTTTTTCAACCTTCTTCATAAGCGCTTCGTTTTGGGTATCCATTTGGAACATGTATATCATTTTCATAAAAAGAGTCAATGAGAGCTGACAGTATTTACTATATTCCTGCTTATCCTTATTTTTATGCACATTATTGGACACTCTAGACATTCTCTAATATCAGATCTGTAAAAAGGTCTAAATTTCTTGATAGAACCTTGCATTCCAATACATCGACCAACCTTCCAACCGAAACCTAGCACTATCACAACTCATGAATCCAGATACTCGAAACAACCCTTGGTGGAGCCCGGATGCTGGCTTCTTTGGCAATTTCTATATGCAAGGCGACAACTCTGCACATGGATACCTGACAAGCAAAAGGCAAAATCTTGCCCAAAGGACGAGAGAGGAAGTCCAAGGTATACTGCACCTCTGCAGACCTCAGATGGATGAGCATATATACGATCTTCCTTGCGGATATGGCCGCCATTCGCTCGCCCTCGCCGACCTAGGTTATCGTATTACCGGCTTCGATATAAATCCAACACATCTCGCGGCAGCACACCAGAAGACCACAAGTGACCGAGTCACTTTCAAAGAACATAATATGCTAAATGCCCTGCCGCACGGAGCACATGTCTGTGTGAACATGTTCTACTCTTTCGGTTTCTTCAACACCGACGAGGAAAATGAACAGGTCCTTCAAAATATATATGATGCACTCGTTGTCGGCGGCAGATTCCTCATGCACACTGACGTCAACTTACCAATGGTGCTCCGCGGAGATTATAAATTCATTGAATCGAGGCCCCTGCCCGATGAACTGACGCTGCACATTAACGAGCGCTACGACCCTGAGACAAAGAGAATTGAGGGATCATGGACTATTGGTGTCGACACCAAAAGTTATTCAGTGCGCATATATTCCGCAACCGAGTTCTACGAAATATGCCGGAGGATCGGCTTCAGATCGGTGGATACATATGCCGATTGGGACGGCTCACCCTATAGTGCGATGAGCGAACTCATGATCGTGGTTGCTATGAAATAAGCCACAAGCACCCTCACGGAGAAAGTCCTTGCGACCCCTTCGTGAGGGCTTTCTTTTTATTTATTCAAATATGTAATCGTTAATTGCAAAACCGTCGCAAAGCTAACCCAGAGCAGATACGGGATTTGTATGTATGTAATCCATCTTGCATAGGGGAAAATCGCAATCATGGCCCAAATCAGGGTGCCAAGGACAAGTAAAATATCCATTGCTGCGAGTAAGTTGCTCTTTAAACCGAATTGCAGAGGAGTGAAAGCCAAATTGAATACAAGATTCAAAATAAAGGGCAAAGCGACGACAAACGGAATACTTCGACTGAAGAGCATGAGAAAAACTTTACCAAAAGAAATTGCAATCAATATGTACAACAAAGACCATACCGGGCCAAAGATAAAACTAGGAGGAGCCCATGAAGGCCTGATTAATTGTTGATACCAAGAATATGTTGAATTCATAAGAGTCGAATTATATTATCTTCCCAATGCTAACTTGATTAAATGTGCCACCAATTCCTCCTCTGAACTACCTACTGCTTCGATAGATTTCAGAAAAGGTGCATGATCGTGGAAATGTGGATGCGTATTCACATCGAGGACATAGACACCACGGCGAGGATGAACAATAGCGTCGAGTGTGCCGATATGCCGCATATTGAAGTGTTCTTTTGCTTTGCGGACAGCATCGTAGATTTCTGCTTTTTCTTTTTCTGTCAAAGAGGCAGGCGTTTGATGTTCGTAATTTCCAGAGAGCTTATCCGCATAATCAAATATGCGCGTCTTGATCTTATCTCCGGGACGAATCTCAGTTTGTGGATTAACTTCTACTGGCATCATTGGATAATGTTCTTGGCCACGGAAATCATCGATGAAGCCGGAGATGATTTCTTTTCCAGAGATATATTCCTCCACGATAATATCTGGAGAAAATAAACGCGCATGATCAATAGCCTTTATCAATTCATCAAAATTGGTTGCGATAGAGACACCTATCGAAGCATTCTCATTTCGAGGCTTCACCACAACCGGCATAGGGAAACTTTTAAATAAATCTTTTGCAATTGGCTCAATAGAATCTCCGGCTTCGAAATGCAGATCTTTTGCATATGGAGTTTTGATACCAGCTTTTTTCAAAGTCTCACGAGTTATTTTTTTATCGCGCGCCATGATAGTGCCAAAACTTTTTGTCCCAGTAAAAGGCTTATGGAAAGTGTCCAAGATATGCTGAATGCGACCATCACCACCGTACGCACCGTGAAGCGCATTGAAAATGACATCAGTTTGCCTTAGAGCCTGCTCCGGCAAAACTTCAAAACCTCCGAGGTGCCAAGCACCTTTTTTATCTATAAAAATATAATCAAAATCTTTCTTTTTCAATTTTAAAACTG
>DALYDD010000013.1:22479-35719 GCA_031973395.1 Minisyncoccota bacterium
ATCTATAAAAATATCAACCGGCTGATACTCCTGATTCCAAGGTTCGCGACGGAGCATATCAATGACACGCGCGCCCATAGCCATAGACAGATCATATTCAGAATCTGCCCCAGAACCACCGCGTAGGACACCAACTTTTGTGAGAGCCATGTATGAAGTAACTATAGCATGTATGCGGTTTGATGGCTTTGTGTGGCCGTGGATAAGGTACCTCTTCCCTTTTCTATACTTGACATTGACGACTATCTGTGCTATTATTATAGCGGTACTCGTATGGGTGCCTTTTCACATAAAAATACCGCCAAACAGCCAACTCTGCATCACCATGAAAATCGCAAACATCATCAGCCTGTTCCTCGTCATCATCAGCCTCATCGCTACCAAAACCGCCTTCGCAGGCGTCGTCTATCCAGTCACGTCCACCGCGTTTAAGGCCTCGCTCGACGAGGTCGCTGCGGCAGACATTTGGGTCGGAAGCGAAGACTGCCTCCTCTTCGATGAGGAGGTCGTTGCCATCACCCAACCCGGCCATGTGGATGGTGCTCGCGCCTTCTGGATCAATCTGGTGCCCATCGAGGGTACCGGTCAATCCGATGTTGTTCTTCAACCCCTCGCAGGAGGAAATGAAATCAGCGGAAGTAACTTCCGTTCGCTGGGCTTCGGAGCCGATAACTCGATGCTCCGAAGCACGGAGTTCAACCTCGGTGGGATCATCGTTTACGCAGTGACCATGACCAGGAATGGAAGTCCGACCACAGTGAAATTCACATGGGGCACAAGCTCCAGCGTGGATGGTCCCGGCAATGACACTGACCGCACCCAGTTTGGTGCGGATACTGACGGCGGATTCACCCGCGGTTACACCAATCCGACGATCACCTTCAAGAATGGCAAACCCGTTCTCACAGTGATCCAGGATACTGAGGCTGTATTCCAAGTCCAGTGGTCGCAAGACCTCCGGAACTGGCAGACGGCCACAGTCAGCATTGGCTGGACAGGAGGAATCGACCAGACGGTACTGGACGTAACCTTCAGGGAAATGGAGATCACACCGATCTCTACAACCGCCGCCGACCTCGTCGGCAAGTCAAAGGCGTTCTTTCGCCTAGTGAGTCAATAGCCCTGACCCACTATCACCTTGTACAAACTTCGCACTCTAAGGGCTAAAGAGTGCAGAGCCGGCATCCCTTGTGGTGCCGGCTTTTTGCTTACCCAATTTTGCCGTCTTTCCGTTGGTCTTTTGAGATGAAGTTTTCTCCCCTTTTCTTTTTATGAAAGGTAATAGCAAAACGATGCGTCTCCGCATTTAGTTTAATAATTTCTTCTTTCTCAATAAAATTTGATACGGAATTAAGGAAAATTTCATCTTGCTCCGCATATAATATCTCGCGGGCCTTATGTGTATCGTCTTTTACGACCGATACGATGTAGGGCACCATCGCCGCATACCCCTCAAATTCAAATTCTTTAAAGATTGTATTAACGACTGCAGTAGCAGCATTGAGCTGTGCCTGACCACCATCGATTACGATCACGTCGGGCATTTTCCATTCTCGATGGGAAAACCTACGTCGCAGAATCTCGGTCAAGGCACCAGTATCATTACTCGCATTGAAATCGTTAATAATAAATTTGCGGTATTGGCTTTTATCAAATTCATTATCAGTCATCACACACATCACACCAACCATATCCTTGCCCGACATATGAGCAATATCATATGACTCTATTCGAGTTTGTCGCTCTGCTTGCTCACCCGACCAGTCGCTTACAAGGCTGAGGGCGCCATTATTCTTGCGTGCCTCTTTGGCAAGGTCTTTGGCATTTTGTCTTTCTCCATCATAGCGAATCATGGAAACATCTTGGATATGTTCGAGTGAAAAGAGTGTATGTTTGAGCTCATTGGCTTTTTCGAATTCCTGCTTTTTTGCATATCCCATCATCCGCTTTTTCAATTCAGTAATAATTTTTCCTTTTTTTCCAGAGAAAAAGAGTCGGATATTATTGATCGTTTTTAGATAATCAGCTCGCGAAATTTTACCCACACAGACTCCAGGACAAAGACCAATTGTTGCATTGAAACAAGGCTTGGGTTGACGCCCTGGCTTCATCAAGATTTGCTCTTTTGCAGGGATACAAGTATCGCGATATGGAAAAATTTTACGCACGATTTTGAGTGCTTCTCGGAGTTCAAGTCCGTGCGGGTATGGACCAAAAATATATTTGTATGTTGCCCCGCTTTCATCCCGTGCATCAGCTATGCCGTCCGCACCCTTTTCGATATTCCTTCCACGGATTATAAGTACTCTGGGAAACTCTTCTTCAGTAATGACAACATAATTGAAACTCTTGTCATCTTTCATGGCGCTATTTGCAAGCGGCATGTATTTTTTAATGAGTTCGGTTTCGCGGATCAAGGCTTCGAGTACAGAGTCAGCAGTCTCAAATTCAATAGTATCGGCGACTTTGATCATGCGTTCAATTTTTTGCCCCCGAGTCTCGATGAGGTCCGGATTGAAATAGCTGCGCAAACGCTCACGAAGGCTGGTAGCTTTTCCAATATACAAAAACTCTCCGTCTTTTTTGAAGGTGTACACACCGGGGCAATCTGGGACATTGAGTTTTTTGAATTCTTGGAGGTTCATATATACAATCTATATTAAAAACGGAATTTTTGCACATAGACATTTGACAAGGTTTTTGACAGTGCTACTATTCTGAGCGACCCGCCTAAGCCAAGCTGTGTTGCGCAGCAAGGTACACCGGGTTATGGAAGAACATTTGTCGCAAAGGTGACTAAATATCCTCTGCAGCTGCATTCGCCCTCGCAACGGGCAAATCCTGCGAAACACACCATCAAAGCCGCCTGCCAGGCACTTGTTCTTCTCCTTTCCGGGCACCCCTTCGCGGGGGTGCCCACTTTATTTTTAAAGTTTGCCATCGATTGGATTATAAGATAGATAAGGTGGCCGAAGATGTTCAAGGTGTATACCCGTTTCTCAGAGAATGCATGGAAGATCAAATGAACTTCTACAAAGAAGATCATGGACGAGAAATTGCGGCATTAATTGAAGGCTTTTATCACAATGTACAAGCAATAATAGAAGCCAGGTAGGGCCGATATCGGCCCCTTATCGTTTCTTCTTCATCTTCTGCTCTTTTTCTTTTTTCTCAAGAACTTTTATGTATTCCTTATGACTAATAATATCCTTGCTATCCACCCGATCGATGAACATTACACCGTTTAAATGATCGAATTCATGTTGGAAGATTCTGGCGACAAAGTTTTTAAGCTCCATTTTTTGTGATTTTCCGTTTCTGTCTTGATAAGAAATCTGTATAGCAATATGCCTCGACACTGGTCCGCGGATTCCTGGAATACTTAGACAGCCTTCCATGCGCTTTTCCATTTTCTTAGAACCTGAAATAAGCTTGGGGTTAATCATAATTTCAGGACCAAAAAGTGGTGCGTTTGGGTATGCACGAACCGGTTTTGAGTGAACAATCAAAAACTGTTTTGAAATTCCGACTTGTGGAGCAGCAATACCTACACCCACTAGGGTGCGCAGTGTGAGCAAGAATGTATCTAAAGTCTTCTGGAAACTTTTTGATTGTAATTCTTTTTTACTGACGAGTTTCGCTCTCTGTCTCAATGTAGGGTGACCAATCTCGACAACCTCAAAAACATTTGGCTTTTTTGCTTTTTTAATTTTGACTTTTCTGTTTTGAGCTTTCTTTTTCATGAATTAAGATCAGACAATTTTGTATCCGGCATTGCCTTATCGACTCTTCTTTAACACTTTTTCCAAATACTGACCTGTATAGCTTTTAGGATTATTGGCCACCTGCTCTGGGGTACCTTTTGCAACAATATTTCCACCTTTCTCACCTCCTTCTGGACCGATATCTATAATAAAATCAGCAGACTTAATGATATCCATATTATGCTCGATGACGACAACGGTGTTTCCTTTTTTCACTAATTCCTGCAAGATTTCAATCAATTTGCGAACATCTTCGTAGTGAAGACCAATGGTCGGCTCATCGAGGAGGTAAATAGTTTTTTGGATATGTGGACGATAGAGCTCGGCAGACACCTTCACTCGCTGTGCCTCTCCGCCAGAAAGTGTGGTTGCTGACTGGCCAATTTGTAGATATCCGAGACCTACTTCATTTAATGTTTGCAGACGGTCCGCAATCGCGGGAACATCTTCAAAGAAAGCCAAACCTTCCTCAACTGTCATGCGCAAAACATCGTAGATGTTTTTCTTTTTATATTTAACCTCAAGGGTTTCTTTCATAAAACGCTTGCCCTGACACACATCGCAAGTTACATACACGGTCGGCAAGAAATGCATCTCGACTTCGATCATGCCATTTCCCTGACAGTTTTCACATCGACCGCCTTTGACATTAAATGAGAAACGACTTGGCTTCCATCCACGCGCTTTGGCCTCGATTGTTTCTGCAAATAAATCACGAATGAATGTGAACGCACCAGTATACGTTGCCGGATTTGAACGCGGTGTACGACCGATCGGAGACTGATCGATCAAAATGGTTCGGCCAAGATATTCGGTACCAGTAAAGCTTGAACAGTTGAATATCTTTGCTGTTCGGTGATCGCGATCTAATCGCGCCAACAGGTTTTTATGCAAGATTTCATATACAAAGCTTGATTTTCCAGAACCCGAAACACCGGTAACGCATGTGAGGCGACCGAGCGGCAAATCAATATTGAGGTTTTTAATATTATTTACTTTTCCTCCAGTGATTTTGAGCCAACCACGATCTGCTTCACGACGCATTTCTGGCAACTCAATAACTTTTTCTTCTCGTAAATATGCGAGTGTGACCGAGCCACTTTCGTTTTTCTTTGCAGTTAATAAATCATCGAGATAACCTGAGACAACAACTTCTCCACCGTGAACACCGGCACCTGGACCGATATCAATCAGATAATCAGAGGCATAGATCGTATCCTCATCATGCTCCACAACAATGACGGTATTACCCATATCACGCAATTGCGTGAGTGTTGCGATGAGGCGATCGTTGTCGCGCTGATGGAGACCGATTGTCGGTTCATCGAGTACATATAATGCTCCCACGAGGCCAGAACCGAGCTGTGAAGCCAGTCGAATTCGTTGAGCCTCACCGCCAGAGAGTGTGTTGGCGCGACGATCCAGTGAGAGATAGTCGATACCCACATCATTCATGAAATGCAGACGTGAAGTGATTTCCTTGATAACCACGCGAGAAATTTCTTCTTCTGTTTTATTGAGTGGCAATGAATAGAAAAATTCCAAGGCTTGAGCGATGGTCATGGCAGTTGTCTGGACCACGTTTTTCATTGCATCTTTGTCGTCTTTAATGAAGACATTCAGAGCCTCTGGTCGAAGACGTGCACCTTTACATACAGGACAAGGATCATTGATAAAGAATTCCTTTGTACCCAAACCATTACATTCTGGACATGCACCATAAGGAGAGTTAAAAGAAAACAGTCGAGGTTCGACTTCTGGAAAAGAGAATCCATCATGTGGACACATAAATTTTGAAGACACGAGATGGTCACCATCTTTTGTTACAATCTTGAGCAAACCATCAGCCTCGAGCAAGGCACGTTCAATTGATTCATTTAGCCGCTCTCTGAAAGCTTCCGAACCATGCACTAATTCTGAAATATAAAATTGGTCGACGAGAACATCGATGGAATGTTTTTTATTTTTATCCAAAGGAATCTGCTCGCGCAAATTATGTGATTTTCCATCGACACGTACCTCTGTATATCCTTTTCCAAGAAAATCATAGAGCATCTGGTAATACTCCCCTTTTCGACCAATCACGACTGGGGCATAAATTGAAAACATATCACCGCTGATTTCTACACCCATTACTTTCTTTGTTGTACTTGCAGCGGCCTTTTTGCTTGTTTTTTCGGAAGCATTACCTGCGCCGTCATGGGCACCAGTCTTTTTTTGAACGGTTTCAATAATCGTCTCAAAAATTTCTTCTTTTGAGAGACGCTTAATTTCTCGGCCACATTCGAGGCAGTGCGGCTTGCCGATTCGTGCGAACAAGATACGCAAATAATCGTAGATCTCTGTAATGGTCGCGACTGTTGAACGCGGGTTATTTGATCGAGATTTTTGATCAATAGAAATAGCGGGCGAAAGGCCGATGATCTCATCGACATCTGGCTTCTGCATTTGTCGTAAAAACTGTCGAGCATAAGAAGAAAGAGACTCGATATATCGTCTCTGTCCTTCTGCAAAAATAGTGTCGAAAGCGAGAGATGATTTCCCTGAACCAGAGAGCCCGGTAATAACAACCATCTTATTTCGAGGCATTTCGACGCTGATATTCTTGAGATTATGCGTGCGAGCACCGCGAACGATAATAGTATCGCTTTCTGCATGGAAGCCAGTTCTCTGGGCTCTCAGCGGCTTTGCTGGGTTATCCTCAGACCTACTAGAATTATGTGGGGTTTTCTTAACCATCCCTGTAGTATAAGGGTGGTTCTGGTTTTAATGCAACCTATTGAGTAATATTGAAGCTTATATCACTCATATCATTTGCTAGCGTCGTAGCATCAGTTGGGCTTCCGGCGGTATCACCAGAGTTTCTGAGAAATACTTTGAGCTTGTACAAACCAACTGGAATATCTGTCGGAATAGTGACGGATGGACTAAGGCTTCCTGAGGCACTTGTTGGTGTGAAGGCTCCAATTGCATATCCACCTACGACAGGATCATAGAAAGATCCAGTGCCGGAAGTTAAACGTGCGGCATTATTTCGAGGAATGAGATGATAAGAAACACTATACACTTTGTCAGAAGGAATCGTCAGTTGGAGAGTTTGTGTACTTCCCCGAGCAATACTCGCCCCATTATTCAAGTTATTCAATTTAATTGAGTGCGGTACAGTGAATGTAACCTCATTGCTAAAACCTCCTGCATTTACAATTGATACTTTGTATACACCTGGCGCAACAGAGGTTGGTACATTGAATGTAAGCATTGGTATTGTCCTCGGATAGACCACGGCATTTACATTGAAACCCGGTGTGGTTGAGGAATCGAGATTACCAAATTTTATTGTATTGCCAGACGCTGTAATACCACCGCTTCGCAAAGTAACTCGAGTTCCAGCAGGACCCGATGTCGGACTAATCGAAGTAATCGAGAAGTTCGGTGTAGAAATAGCAGCTGCATTGACTGTGAAAAACGCATCGCTCATATCACTTGCTAATGTATTCACAACTACAGTCGGACAAAGGACAGTGATGCACAAGGCACCATCTGTTAAAACTGCATTAATCTTATAACTACCCGGAAGCACTGGTTGCAGACCGGTCGCATTCAAGGTTTGTACAGGGATGGTGAAAGTTTGAGAATTAGTAGTGAGACCACTTACTCGAGACGACAATAATCTATGACTAGACGGACCCTGAAGAAATAGATTGAGGTATGAGCCGGCTGGAGCATTTGATAGCGACCACTGGACCGTCAAAGGTTCACCGATCCGTACTGAACCACCGGTATTTGGAGAGACAACTGTTAGTGTTGGTGAACCAGATGTTGCTCCAGTATTTGTAACAGTGAAGCTTTGTAAAGGCGCGCAAACACGCGCAGACTCTGGAGTTGTGTACTCGCAAAGTTTGAGTCGGTATGTACCATTCGCAACCGATGAGCCAATAGTTACATTCCAACTATCGGTATTTGTAGCAGTAGCATTCTGTCCCCCTTTCGCACTGATAACATTACCATTAGCATCAAGTATTTGAGCCCAGAGTTGAGAAATTGGATATGTAGAAGTCCAATTAAAACCGAGATTATATTCTTGATTTGAAGGTTTACTGACCGCCGCTGTATTCAATACGACGCCGATTGATCTATTTGCTACTGATGTCGCAGTAATACTGAATGTGCCACTGTCTCTCGTCACATCCATTCCAGTGTGTGGATTGGTCACATCAAGATTAACGCGAACAAAATAATCAGTACCCGGCGCAACCGTTGTAGGAATTGTCCAAGTCTCTGTGCCGTCATTGACCTGACCGAGACTACCGATCCGCACAAAATAACCCGAATCACTCGTCTTGCGGAGTGAGAGGTTGATAATACTACTTGTCACCGCAGAATTTGACCATTGAACAGTGAGTGGAGATCCTTGGGTATAAGTTTGATTTGCTGTAGGAGAAGTGACTGTCAAAGTTGGCAATTGCGTATTCGAAGGATTTGAAATGGTGAAAGTTCCACTATGGCCCTTTGTACTACTGCAGTCAGAACTTTCGCTGTTTCGATCCCAACAGAGAACAACCACTTTATAGTCACCAGCCGGCATATTTGAAGGAATTTGATAATCTACATAACCATAAGTCGAGACCGCAATACAACCTCCAGGAAGGTTACAATATCCTTGAGTGATATTTTTGATATATACATCTGGTGCATCAGCTCTTACTAAATGAACCCGAACAACTTTATCAGAAGGAATATTCTGAGCAGTCCAATTTACTCGTATCCAATTATTTGCAGGATAATTTTGGCCAGCAGTTGGAGAAGTTACTGTAATTGATTTTACGGGTGCAGTATTGCTGATGGTAATATATCCTGTACTTCTTATCTCTCGTACTGATCCAGCAGATGTATTGTCTAGACAACCTGAGCATAGGACAAGGCGATATGTTCCCAATGGGGCATTCGAGGGAATATTTACAGTCTGAGTGAATGAAGGATTACCCGAATTAAAGGCTGTGGGAAGATTTGAAGAAAGAATAATAGATTGCTCCGGATAATAGATATTTTCAAGCTCCAAAGACAAGACAGGGCGAGCAAACGTCGAAGACTGCTGCACTGTATACGAAACTGTCAATTGAGATCCCGGAACATATGTCCCGCTATTTGGACCTACCAAAGAAAAGGTATTGGTCGTTGAAACATTTCCACAATCAGCGACAACTCTTGCTCGGGTCAGAGGACCAAAGTAGCCCGAGTTCAAAATTCCCACCGATGCCTGATATCTCGCAACTGCTGCTTTTGTCAAACCACCAAAATATCCGGTATTTACACCTGCTGGTATTGTGAGAAATCCTTTTGCAACAAGAAATCGCTGCAAGGCACTGACCTGGGTTCCCGAAGAACCCAATCGCAGGTTCTGCGTAAATGAAATTTCGCAACCAGGAGTAGTAGTTGCTTCAGCAGGTGAAGTAAAACCAAAAAGCGCTAGTGCGAATAAAAAGCAAGCTGTCCCTAATGTGAGTTTTTTAATCATAAAAATTATAAATGGGTAATGTGGCTCTATTATAGCGCATCCAAACTCTTCCTTGATGTGTTTTAGATTCATTGGGGATAATTTATGTAAAAGAAGACGTGAAAAGGCGCACCGTTCTTACAAGTCTCTCGCCGAGTCTTGTAAGAGCGATGCGCCCTGAGTCGAACCATTTTCAAGCCGCAGTACCTGCTGTAGCCGAAGCCGGTACGGGTAGTGTTACGATCTGGCGTCCGCTGCTGTGAACGTAGAGGTGGATCCTCGCTTGTCGCGTCTGTGGATCTTCGACTTCGTCATGGGCACTGATCTTCAGATAGTGACCAGGGGTCGCAAGGTTTTCAAGTGCGACGGTCATTGCAGTATCGCTCGCATCAAAAATACCTTGCCGACGCAGAGCTTCTTCCGGCTGATCATCAGGGCGAGGCCTGAGATGCCGAGCAAGTGTCTCCCCTGCAGCATCGGCCTTGCGTTGGCGCTCGAGAGCCTCTTTCAGACGCTTGGCACTACGCGCCAAGGCTTCTGCCTTAGAGAGCTCAAGATGGATAACGACCCTGATCGTGTCGGGAAGATCCAGCCAAGGAGCTTGCTCGGGGGTGCGCGGTACACCATCAAATATCATTACTTCGTGTTCTGTGTGCACCATCGCGAATGCAAAGGCTTTTGCCATCACCTTATCCATAACCAGAAACCCTTTTTTCATACACAGTTTTATGTACCTTATCTCAGCTTTTGGCGTTGATGGGTCATCGATGTATTTACTTAGGGCGTCCGATCCAGAGAAGATGTGGATACCGAGCGATGTGGCGAGCTTTTCTGCGTTAGTTCCTTTCCCACAGCCAGGACGGCCGTAGAATATAATCAAGTATCGGAGTTTCTTCCGTACCATAACGTTCCTCCTTTCTATGAGTAGGTTGAAGTTTAAGTGAAAGAGCTATTTCCCATCATGCGACGGGACCCAGATTCTACTACACAAAAACAGACATGTGAAGATTAAAAAAGATATGCACAGCCAGGACCAGGTCCATCACTTGTCTTAATACATACTTCCGTATTATGATTTTTTTATGCGGATAAAACCAACCGCAGCCCCGCCATGGCCGCCATCACCAACCCCATCACGAGAGAAGCCGTAAGAAGGATCCGTAGAACCCCAATCGGAACCCACCAACACGTAAGCTGCAATGGGCAGCTATCAATACAACCCCCGAAGAACCTCCGAAACATTGTGTTAGTCACGAAACGTAACGGACATTTCCGGATACACGAGGGCGATTAATCGCCAAGCGACTGAGCGAACAGTACCTTCCGACCCCGGCAGCGCAATGCTCCGGGGTCAGATATTTTTATATAGAAAATCTCTATCTCAGCAAACTACTGCATCCACTGCTTCTTTGCCCGAACTCCCTTATTCTTTTCTTTTTTCATTTTTTCAACTTGCTTATCAGTTTTTTCCATACGAGCAGATAAGGCACGGATTTCATCACGCAACAATGCAGCGGTTTCAAAATCTAGTTCACGCACAGCATCCTCCATTTGTGACTCCTTTTCTTTAATAACTTTTTTTGGATTATCTAGAAAACTCTGTTCATCGAGTGCGAGTAGTCGGACAACTGTTTTTTGATGTTCGCTTTGGATAGCTTCAGTAATATCGTGAATTTTCTTGGCAATGGTTTTTGGGGTAATGCCATGCGCCTTATTGTATGCCAATTGTTTTTCACGGCGTCGATGTGTTTCTTGAATCGCTCGCTCCATTGAACCAGTCATGCGATCAGCGTATAAAATTACCTTTCCTTCGACGTTTCGAGCAGCACGGCCAATTGTTTGAATAAGTGAAGTCTCTGATCGTAAAAACCCTTCTTTGTCAGCATCGAGAATTCCGATTAAAGCAACTTCAGGTAAATCGAGTCCTTCTCGGAGAAGGTTTACACCAACAAGCACATCGAACTCCCCTTTTCGCAATTCTGTTAGAATCTGGATTCGCTCGAGTGTTTCAATATCGCTATGCAAATATTTTGCCTTGATTTTCTTTTCCTTCAAAAATTCAGTGAGATCTTCGGCCATTTTTTTGGTTAAAGTCGTAGCCAGAGCGCGAAAACCTTTTTTGATAACCTTCTCCGCCTCTTCGATAAAATCGAAAATCTGGCCTGGATATTTTTTGGCAACATCTTCGATTACCGGCTTCATGACAAGTTCTGGATCGATCAAACCGGTCGGGCGAATAATCTGCTCTGCTACATTTTTACTAATCTCTAATTCATATGGTCCAGGAGTCGCTGTCGTAAATACCACCTGACCAACGCGTTCCTGAAATTCATGGAACTGCAGAGGGCGATTATCTGCAGCCGACGGCAATCGGAAACCGAAATCGATCAAATTCTTTTTTCGAGAAGCATCGCCCGCATGCATACCGCGAATCTGTGGCACCGTTACGTGCGATTCATCAATGACTGTGAGGAAATTTGCAGAGCCGTCTGCTTTATGGGGGAAATATGACAAAAGAGTTTCAGGTGCTTCCCCTGGTTTTTTTCCAGCAAAAATCCGTGAATAGTTTTCGATACCATTGCAATAACCGACTTCGCGAATCATGGCGAGGTCATAATTGGTTCGTCTTTTTATTCGCTCTGCCTCCAGAATCTTTCCTTCTTTTAATAATTTTTCGACTCGATCATCAAGTTCAGCCTTGATTTCCTTGATCGCACGCTCACGTTCATTTTCAGGAGTGACGAAATGCTTTGCTGGAAAGATAAAAAGTGCTTCGCCCAGATATGCATGATTACCCAAATAATTTCCCTTTTCATCTGGGGCTTGTCCACCCACTTCTCCGATGATGCGGCGCGTGATTTCATCGATAACACAAATTTCTGAAATTCCTGTAGCATCAAAACCGATGCGGTAAATCACACGCTCTGAAACAGGCATAATTTCAACCGTATTTCCAAGAGCGCGAAATGTTCCCGGCGAAAGGTCTGCGGCATTTCTCTCAAAATATAAATGAATCAAACGTCGAGTGAGCTCGAAACGATCGAATTTTGAACCAACCGTTAGCTTGAGATTTACTTTTTCATATTCTTCAGGAGAACCTAAACCGTAGATACAAGAAACCGATGCCACAATAATGACATCTTTTCGTGTGAGCAATGCTTGTGTCGAAGCATGTCGAAGTCTTTCGATCTCTTCGTTTATCTGGGCCTCTTTTTCAATGTATGTATCTGAATGAGCAATATATGCTTCCGGCTGATAATAATCATAATAAGAAACAAAATAGTGCACAGCATTGTCCGGAAAAAATTCCCGAAACTCCTGAGCGAGCTGGGCGGCCAATGTTTTATTATGTGCAATGACCAAAGTCGGCTTGCCAATTTGCTCGATGACATTAGCCATCGTGAAAGTTTTGCCGGACCCAGTGACGCCAAGGAGGGTTTGATAATCATGTCCTGCATTGATGCCTTTTACCAGACTAGCAATTGCTGCCGGCTGGTCACCTGCAGGTTGATGACTGGTGCGCAATTTGAAAACACCCTTGTTTCTAGGGTTGCTTTCTGTATCGCCCGACTTAGTTTTTTGGGCCTTTGCCATGGTTTCTTGATTATATAAGAAAGTTGGTTTTAAAGATAATATTTCATTGTTTTTTATTAAACGAAAAACCGGCACATCACTGGGCCGGTTTTCCTTTTTTAAAGAAAGGTAACTTGATGGATGTGTCACTGCTTTACATTAGGATCGGCAAAGCGATGTGTTTTTGCGATGTGCTCGACCCAGCGCGGATCATCAACGTTGCGGCCAGAGTTGAGCCAGGCGCTATACCACCTCATACTGTCCGTATCCAATTGCATCTTGTGCGTCTCGATAAGTGGTACTAATCCGTAGATGCAGGTATTCGCCCAGGCGATTTTCTCCCTGGTGAGAAAGTTGTCGGGGCCAGATTTGGCAAGCACCGCCTCCCCTTCCGCTAAATGCTCCATTT
>DALYDD010000013.1:35729-36382 GCA_031973395.1 Minisyncoccota bacterium
TTCATGCAAGACAGTAAGCGCTATTTCAACCTTGAGCATTTCTGCAAAAGTGTCAGGGAATTTTGCATACAACTCCTCCGCCAAATCCATAACGCGGGGTGTGAAGATCATTAGATGCGGGGTCTTATCCTTGAATCGAGCCGCCGCAAGGGCCTTTGGGCTTTTTGTGAGATGATTCTTGTAGCGGACAAATTTTATAGTACCCGATTGCCGATGAATCGTATCCCATAAAAAGTTGATCCTATTCGTGATTTCTGGGATGGGGTACTTTTTCTGGGCAAGTTGATCGACGGTTTTTTCTACATATTTGTCCCAGAACACACCTTGCGCCTCCGGTGTCCTCACTGAGAAGAGTTTGCTGTATGTATTATTGGTCGGTTTTGGTGTTGGAAAAATTGTGATGACAAGGAGGGCCACCAGTACGAAAACTGGCAGTCCGATGAGGAGTATTGTTTTCATTTTCATGGGAAAACAGAGTGGTTGGAGGTTGGATTGAGATTGAAGACGAAAATTTCTGACAAAAAACTGTAGAAATCCGAGAAAACCATACATTAAATGCAGCACACCGTCAATACCTCCTGCGGTGGTCGCCTTCCCTGCCTCTTCAAAAATTCTTTTATCGCCACAACAGATGGACCCTCGATACAGTCTTC
>DALYDD010000014.1:0-31412 GCA_031973395.1 Minisyncoccota bacterium
TAATAAGGCCTCGTTCTTTTGTGGGTTCCAGTCCCACACGTTTAAACCCAACCGTCGGTGTAAACCGGCACAACCCCACCTTGTTTTGCATGAAAAAACGCACATCCCGTCCTTCCGGACCTTCCCGTCGTCGCCCTACATCTCGCCCTTCTGAATCCAACTCTGTCGCCGGGCCAGGTTTCGGATACTCATACGATGACCCGTCAGAGTCTCCGCTGAAATATCTTGCCGTAATAGACTTTGCCGGGCTCAGGCTCAACCCTGAGATCTCAATCGAGATTCTGAAAGCAGCATACGCGATCCTTGGGAACAGAAGCGGTCGCGGCAGTCGAAAGTTCAGGTGCAGTCTTGGTGAAGGTCGGGTCAGCACACAAGGAAAGTCTGGACGGCTCGAATCGCTCAGCGGCATCACGTTCAACGTGGACATCGATACCGATGACGGCGCCGGACGGGCCACCATTCTGGTCGATGACCGGTACACTGCGGAGTTCAATGCTGGCAAGCACACCCATCTCGTTGTGGTGCCGGAATAGCGTCGCCACCACACCATACAGCGTTTCCACGCTCTCAAACGCAATGCCCGCCGGGGCCACAATCCTGGCGGGCATTCCCATTTTTTGTTACTATGGCTCTAAATATATGGAAAACATTATCGCGCTCTGCAAAAGAAAAGGTTTCATTTTTCCCGGTTCTGAAATTTACGGAGGTCTTTCTGGTACTTGGGATTATGGACCACTTGGTGTAGCTCTCAAAAATAATATAAAAAATCTCTGGTGGAAGCGTTTTGTGCTTGATCGAGATGATGTCTATGGTGTCGATGCTGCAATTTTAATGAATGCTAATGTCTGGAAGGCGAGTGGACATGTCGCAGGATTTTCTGATCCTTTGGTTGAAGATGTGAAAACAGGCAAGCGTCATCGTGCTGATCATTTACTCGAAGAGGTGGGAATTGATGTAAAAGGTATGACCCCTGCCGCTATGGATGCTCTCATCAAAGAAAAAGGGATCAAAAGCCCGGATGGAAATGCGCTGGGTGATGTGCGCCAATTCAATATGATGTTCAAGACGCACATTGGCCCTCTTGCGGATGATGATTCCATTTCATACCTCCGCCCAGAAACCGCGCAGGGTATTTTCGTAAACTTTAAAAACGTCCTCGACTCAATGCACCCAAAAATGCCATTTGGTATCGCTCAGATTGGTAAAGCTTTTCGAAATGAAATCGCCCCGCGAGATTTTATTTTCCGTGATCGCGAATTAGAGCAAATGGAAGTGGAATATTTTGTACGACCAGAAAATTGGCGAGCTGAGTTTGATACTTTGCTCGAGGAGCAAATCGCTTTTACAAAGGATCTCGGACTAAATCCGGCAAAAGTTCATAAGGTAGAAATTGCCGCAGAGGATCGCGCTCATTATTCAAGCCATAGTGTTGATATCGAATTTGACTATCCTTTTGGCCAAAAAGAATTATTCGGTTGTGCATATCGAACCGATTATGACCTCAAAAAACATACAGAGCATTCGTCTGTAGATCTGAGCTATTTTGATGAAGAAACAAAAGAGCGATTCGTGCCGCATTGTATCGAACCGACATTCGGCGTCGAGCGCAGCATGCTTGCCGTTCTCTGTGATGCCTATACCGAAGACGAATTAGGGGGAGAGAAGCGTGTCTATATGAAATTCGCGCCAAAAATTGCACCTGTGCTTGCAGCCGTTTCTCCTTTGCTCAAAAACAAACCTGAGCTTGTGGAAAAAGCTCGCGCTATCCATGCAGAATTGAAAAAGAAATTCGGCCGCATCGCTTTTGACGATAATGGAAATATTGGTAAAAGATATCGCCGCCAGGACGAAATCGGTACACCGTTCTGTATCGTGATTGATTTCGATACTATCGAGGGTGGTTCGGATGGAAGCCTCAAAGATACCGTGACTGTTCGTTATCGAGACACGGGAGAGCAGGAGAGGTTGCCTGCGATTGATGTGGCAAATTGGCTTGAAAAGCAACTTGAGGAATAGATATGCTACACTTTTAAGCATATAAAAGGGATCAATTAATTCATATATATGATACAAACAAAGCTCAAACAGGGTCTTATTATTGTGGGGTGTTTTGCACTAGTGGCACTTTCTTTTCCATCCGCAGCGCATGCTGGGGCAAATGAAACTAAAGTCATGGGTTTGATTATGTCTGAACTTCAGGGGGCTAATACAAATGTTGCTCAGGATTCGGATGTGAATTTCTCTGTATCATATTCAGGATCAAATAAAGAAAATACCGTAGTAAAGAAGTCATTGGGTGCCAATCTCTGGACTACACTCAAGAGCCAATATAGACCAGCGCAGCAAATCGTTTCAATGAACGGCAATATTATTGTATCGGGTTCGAGCAACGGTTTTACTTTCTCTAAAAGCTTGCCGTTCAATATCATATTAGAAAAAGATACATATCTATATATTTTCATAAATCAGCAGTATGTTGATTTGGCTCAACTTGGTGGCTCACATGAGTTGGATCAGTATGCCAATAAATGGATTCGAGGAGATCTCACTTCTCTCAAGTCACAGCGAAATGCTAATAAAAAAGGTTTGTCAGCATATATTTCTGGAGATATAGAGCGCCTTTGGTCTAATCCAAATTGGTTCACTGCTAAGCTCAAATCTAAGACAGCTGCAGGCAATGTCTATGAAGTGAAGCTCGTACCAGGAACTATCATTCAGAACTTGAAGGCGACAGAGAAATCCCTTGGTCTAAAACCAAGTTCTGATCCGAAAGGGGACGAGGCGGCTATTAATAAAATTGCCAAAGATCTCAAGCTTACAATCACAGAAAAGAATAATAAGATCATTGGCACAAATCTCTCATTCACCGCATCAAACACAGACACAGAAACAAAAACTGTATATGGTGTGAAGACTGCGTATACAAAAACCGATACGGTTAGTGTGCTATTCAATGATAAGACAACATACCTCACTCAAGCCTCGCCTATAATCGGTGTACCTGTACAGTATGTGGATGTAGTTCTCTATGATGTTTTGGAAAAGGTTTTCAATCCTGCGCCAAAAACGAATACAAATGTTCAGACAAATACACAGAATAATAATCAAGTGCCAGTAACCGGAGGATCTCTCATCAATTCAGCTGCAGAATTAGACCGACTTGGTTTCTCCTATTCAATACCCTCTGGATATACACTCACACAAGAAGGCTCATCACTAGATGCCAATCTTAACTTGCTCGGAAACGGGAGTGTAGAATTCGATGATTATCTTAATCGATTGAATGTGTACATTTACTCAGATACAGATGTTAATAGCACTATTCAAAAATCAATTAATGAGACTGAGGCGCTCAAAGCTTTTACAGCTTTGTTTAGCAGAGATGAGAAGGTTTCAAAGGTCTATTTCCGAACCTATAATGGAAATTCATATGTGATGGCAGAGACATACCTTCCGGCACGTAGCTCAAGTGATTATCGTGAATACCGACTCGATACTGTCCGGGCGTATATGCTAAAGAACGGCTTGGTATATGAAATTACCCTCTCAGACGATTTCGCAAGCTTTGGCCGCAATAAGGACATGATTGGTCCGTTTCTAGGCTCGGTTCGAATCGGGAATACGAAATAAATATCCTCTATTCCAAGGCTATGATATTCTTATGGCATGGACGCCCATAGGGAACATGAGCCAAGATTGTTAAATATTAGCTTCACTGCTCTTTTCAAGATCGGTATTTTTGCTCTTGGTGCACTTCTGCTTTTCAAATTAAGTGGATTATTGCTCACGGTTTTATCTGCCGTCGTTCTCGCATCGGTTCTCGAACCTGGTACGCGATGGTTTGTAAAAAGAAAGATTCCTCGCGCTATTTCGGCGATCATCATGTATACGCTTCTCATTCTCATCATTGCGGGATTATTTTATTTTGTTTTTCCACCGCTTTTTACTGAAACTGTTTCAGCGATGCAGAGTTTGCCGCGTAACATTCAAACTGCAGATATTTTGGGGGGTACTCATAATGGTGCATTCAAGGGTGCAAGTCTCATCTTTCCAGAATTACCGACTACGATTTCGGTTGGTGATTTGATCGCTCGGGCAACAGAGGCTCTGACTAGTTTTTCTGGGGGTGTAATCAATACGGTTACTGGATTCTTCGGCGGCGTCATCAGCCTAGTTTTAATTTTTGTCATTTCATTTTATTTATCGGTTCGAGAAGATGGGGTGGGGGAATTCTTGGCCATCATTACCCCTGTCAAACATGAAGCATATATAAAGAGCTTGTGGCGTCGTTCACAAAATAAAATTGGTAAATGGATGCAAGGGCAATTATTGCTGGCGGTCATAGTCGGCTTACTCACATATCTCGCATTGCTGGTGCTTGGTGTAAAGCATGCGCTACTCTTGGCATTTGTCGCTGGGGTATTTGAACTCATCCCAGTCATCGGTCTTACTTTGTCTGTGATCCCTGCATTCTTTCTTGCCACACTGGACGGAGGGTTTGGTCTCGGACTCATCGTCGTTGCGGCGTATATCATCATCCAGCAGATTGAGGCACACTTCATTTATCCATTGGTGGTAAAGAAGGTTGTCGGCGTACCGCCGCTCCTGGTCATCATCGCCTTGGTTGCCGGTGCCGAGCTTGCTGGATTCCTTGGTATCTTGCTTTCTGTGCCGATTGCTGTGGCCCTTGTCGAATTCATGGATGATGTCGACAGGCGAAGGAAGTTTGTGAGTGAGTAGGTCTGGCCACTCCGATTTTTTCGGTAGCTTTCTCAAATCGGCGTTTTAATATACAATCTCGAATACATATGTCTGAAAAAGCCTTCTATATCACAACCACTCTCCCTTATGTAAATGCCGATCCGCATATTGGTTTTGCACTGGAAATTATCCAAGCAGATGCCTTGGCACGATATCATTCATTGAAGGGAGAAAAGGTTTTTTTCAATACAGGAACCGATGAGCATGGAAGCAAAATTTACGATAAAGCCAAATCAGAAGGCAGAGAGGTACAGGAATATGTCGATTTTTATGCTGAGAGAGTAAAAGGTCTGGTAAAGACACTCAATCTCCTCGACGGCATCCATTTTATCCGCACCAGCGAGCCGCGCCATATCCAAGCAGCACAGAAGTTTTGGAATCTCTGTTTTGAGAAAGGAGATATCTACAAGAAGACGTACCAAGCCAAGTATTGCGTCGGATGCGAATTACAGAAAACGGATTCTGAATTAGATGAAAAAGGGGAATGCCCAATCCACCCTGGCCAGCCGCTCCAATTGATTGACGAAGAAAACTATTTTTTCAAGTATTCGAATTACGGTAAGCCTTTATTGGAATTTTTCGCATCACATCCAGATTTCATCGTTCCAGATTTTAAATATAATGAGATAAAGAAATTCGTCGAGGGAGGACTCGAAGATTTCAGCATTTCGCGCCTCAAAGAAAAAATGCCATGGGGTATCCCAGTTCCTGGAGATGAAGATCATGTGATGTACGTTTGGTTTGATGCTTTGGTTAACTATATTTCGACACTGGGTTGGGGGAGCGATAATTCGGCAGATTTTGAGGCTTTCTGGCCGGGGGTTCAGATGGCTGGCAAAGACCAAGTCCGCATGCAGGCGGGTATGTGGCAAGCCATGCTCATGTCTGCAGGTATTGCCAATACCAAGCAGATCTTTTTCCATGGTTTTTTGAATATCAATGGACAAAAGATTTCTAAGTCTGTCGGCAATGTCGTGCACCCACAAACTGTAGTGGATGAATATGGCACAGACGCCTTGCGATATTATTTGCTCCGCGAAGTTCATCCCTACGAAGACGGTGACTATACCGATGAAAAATTCAAGGAAGCTTATAATGCAGGCCTGGCTAACGGTATTGGTAATCTCACAAGCAGAATTTTGAAGATGGCGATTTCTTACGAGGTTTCTTTCGAGGGCGTGGTCACGAATCGATTCGATGTATTAGACCTTCTGGAGGCACCTCTCGCCAAATATCATTTCTCTGAAGCGATGGATATTCTCTGGAAAAAAATTGCAGAGATGGATCTCTTTGTTCAAGAAAAAGAACCATTCAAGAAGATAAAAACCGACCCAGGAGCCGCAAAAGCTGATATCGCATACCTATTAAATGAACTGTATAAGGTCGCTTTTGCTCTCCGGGTATTCCTGCCTGAGACAGCGGAAAAGATCATTGGTCTATTGACTGATGAGAAGTTTCCTACAGAACCTCTTTTTGCAAGAAAGGATTAAGTGATACAATTTAGTTATATGCGAGAGAGGATCAAGTTCACTATATTTTGCTGGTTACTTATCTTGATAGTAGGAAGTATGATGAGTGCTACTTTCAAGAATATATTTGGTACGTCCACGTGGTATTGTGAAGGGGCATTTAGTTTCTGCATGTCACTTCCTAAGAGCAATTTTATTATAGGTTCGGCAATCCTGGCGATATTCGCTCAGCTTATATTATTTTTTCTCTTTAAAAGTAAGCCAACCGATATTGTAAATAAATCTCGGATCATTGTTGCGGTATTAATTTTCGCGATATTACCCCTTGGTTATTATACAGTTGTGACTAATACCTCTGTTCCAACTAAATGTAAACTTTATACAAACGGGGTTGATCAGAAGAGTCGAGATCGGTGTTTCACTGATTATGTTAGAGAAGTTGCGCCTCCCTATGATGAGGGTCTGAATATTTGTCAGAATAAGGTTTCTACAGATTCCTGGAAAGAAACTTGCATGTGGAATTTGGAATATTATGCTCAAAAGCGAAATTAGGTTGCGTAATATATTATATCAATGAAATACATTGACATTCACGCGCATATCAATTTCCCAGATTACGATGCTGATCGTGCAGAGGTAATTAAGCGTGCGGCAGAACTTGGGGTGGCTATGATTAATATCGGCACCAGTGTTGAGTCGTCGAGAAATATTCTCGAAATCGCCGAAATTTATAAAGGCATTCATCCGCATATTTACGCAATCCCTGGCATTCATCCGTCACGTGTGACTGAATACTACGAGACATTAAACTCTGATTCTGCAACAGCGTCAGAAAACATTTTTGAAAAGATTTCAATAAAAATAGACGAAGATCTGAAGATGCTCGATGAATTGGCCGGAAAACCAAAAGTTGTGGGAATAGGGGAATGTGGCATTGATATATTTCGCGTCGCGGCAGAACTTAAGGCCCCAATCCTCGAACTTCAGAAAAAACTTTTTATCGGCCAGATAGAAATTGCCCGGAAGCATAATATTCCACTCATGATTCATGCTCGCGAATCATATTCAGAAATTTTATCTATATTTGATGAGAATTTCATCTCCAAAGGTTTAGAGTTGCGGGGAAATGTCCACTTCTTTGCGGGAACCCAAGAGGAAGCAAAGGCATTTCTGGATAGAGGTTTTACTGTATCTTTTACGGGCGTCATTACATTCGCAGATTCATATGCGGAGGTTGTTCGCTCTGTCCCAACCGACAGGATAATGTCCGAAACAGACTGCCCATTTGTCACTCCGGTGCCATATAGGGGCAAACGCAATGAACCTGCCTATGTTATCGAAGTCGTCAAGAAACTGGCTGAAATCAAGGAAATGGAGCCTGAAACCATGGCAAATATACTTATTTCGAACGCTGAACGGGTTTTTAGCCTTAATTTAAAGGCTGGTTTGGAATAGGAAGATTTGCGCTTAGGGCAATCCTGTGGTAGCCTAAGGGCCATGACTACGGAACATAACAGAGATTTAGAACGAGAAGAACGGCTCAAAGTATATGAGCTCGGATTTCATTTCGTGCCTACTCTTTCGGAAGACGATGTAACTGTAAAGTTTTCTGAGCTCAAATCATTTGTTGAAAAGCTCGGGGGCGAGTTCATCTCTGAGGATGCGCCGAAGCCAATCGATCTAGCTTATGACATTTCAAAAACTGTCAAAGCTCAGAAGAAATGGTATAAAAATGCCTATTTCGGATGGATCAAGTTCACTCTTGAACCAGAAGGAATTGCCGCATTGGAAAAGGAGATCAAGCTCTTTGAGCCTATGCTCCGATATATGCTCATTTCAACTGTACGTGAAAATACAGTGATTGGCGGCGGATTGCGTGACCGAAATAGTAGAAACGATCGGGAATCAGATGCCGATGCTGAAACCGTTCTCTCACCTGAATCAGCAAATGAATCAATGGGCGCTCCAAAAGGAGATACAGCTTTACCTCTAGAAACTACTGAAGCACCTGCAGAAACTGCCGATGCCGAAGAAGTGGTAGAATAAGTAAAAGCTAAAAAATTATCATATGTATTTAAACAAAGTATTTATTATTGGAAACTTGACTCGTGACCCTGAATTAAAGGCTTTGCCCTCAGGAATCAATGTCTCAAGCTTTTCTATTGCAACTAATCGTGTCTACAAAGACAAGAATGGTGTAAAGCAGGAAAATACAGACTTTCACAATGTAGTAGTGTTTGGTCGCCAGGCAGATACCGTTTCAGCTTACTTGAAAAAGGGCTCAATGGCATATGTTGAAGGACGATTAACGACACGATCTTGGGATGGTCCAGATGGAAAGAAGAACTATCGAACGGAAATTATCGCAGATACTATCCAGTTTGGTCCTCGAGGGGGAAATACAGGAGGTGGATATGCAGCTCCAGTCGGAGGATCATCTGATTCAGCCGATAGCGCACCCAAAACTGCGTCTAAGGCAGACAATATGGACACTCTCGACGCTGTAGACTATCCAAACGAAGAGATCAATCCAGAAGATATTCCGTTCTAATCGACGAATTAATTACATTATCAACAACTAATCAAAAAAAATGAACGCAAATAATAAACAATGTTATTTCAATCAGAATAATATCCAGCATATCGATTATAAAGATACGGATATTTTGAAGAAATTCCTTAACCCGCACGCCCGACTTCTCTCACGAAAGAGAACTGGTGTGACTGCAAAGAACCAACGAAAACTCGCTGCTGCTGTAAAGCGTGCACGATTCATGGCTCTCTTGCCGTTTGTCGCTGAATAATCAAAGAACAGTTGGAGGTATGTAATTAAGCAAAAATGCCATCCGAAAGGGTGGTGTTTTTGTTGTGTGATACACTTTATGCATATGATTAAATATATTCTTGGGGCTTTATTAATTGCAGTCGTCGTAGTCTTGGGAATCTCGTCAGTACAAAAGAATAGAGAATCTAACTTGGCAGCCGTTTCGACTGTCACGAACAAACGTCAAACAACCCTACAAGTTCGTGGAATAACCTCAAAAACTACCAGCAGGGTGGATGATACGAGCACACTGGATGGAAACCCTCTTTCGGCAAAAGAATACGCTGAATTCGAGGCATTCATGGCGGCGAATCCAGAGCTAACTAGAATTGATCTCAAGGCGTCTGAGACGGGAACTAGTTTAAATAGAGAAAGTGGTATTGTTTCAAGTAATACAGACTCTGGATCTGGTGTTGTTACTGCCTGCCCATGCGTATGTCCATATGGAAAAATAATCATTGTCTTGGGCATTAAGAGTAAGCCGGGAGACAAGGATTACGAATGGTTTAAGAGTAATTTTCCTACAGCCGAACTCATACCGCTTGGCAAGAGCGCAGGAGATGCAAAAATTGCTGAAATAAAGAAAAAAGTTTTAGACTATGTAAATGATACAAAATGTCCAAAGCAGAAATTATTGCTCATTGGATACTCGCTTGGAGCTGCAATTGTTAAAGATTTGAAGGCGGATTGTAAGGATTGTGCAGATATTATCGCTATTGACCCACCGTATCCTTCTAGGGTTTGTACAAGAACACTTGTATGGATATCAAAACCTTTTAGTGCTCAGTTACGACAGATATGTAGAGGTAGTTCTGCTGATATGAGTGATCCAGATGACATCCAAGTAAATTGGACTAATGGGAATAGCCTAAGCGGTGATCATTATCCTTGGCGAAACTTAAATAGGCAAAATACAGAGAGATTGGCAGCTCTGAAGAGGATGATTGATCAGAAGATTAATGATTGTAAGGCCCCTTCTAACTAGATAACAAAAACACCATCCGAGAGGGTGGTGTTTTTGTTATCTAGGGATATCAAGTCCGAAACTGTTTTTAATCATGGTTTTATCATCTTGTCGTATTGAGTATCCGTTTGGTGTGCAATCATCAATATATTCGCCCTCGACTGGGATATCGTATTCCTTAATTATCGAGCTTAGATCATAATTTTGTGATCTTGTTGTATGTGTATAGAATGTATGTTTTAAACTAAAGAACATCACTCGGATCCGTGGCTCGCAACTAATAGATGCTTTCCCTGAGGAATGAACATAAAAATATTGGGTGACATGGATTTTTTCTATATCTGAATAAGGTATGTGTTGTACTTGATATGAAGGTAATTTAATAATATGGATTCCTGAAGTGGAGAATGTTGTTGTTCTATTAAAAGATACTACGAGGGCACAGAGCGCCACGACCCCAAGTATTAAAAGTATATTTCGGTCTTTTTTTGTATTCGCTCTTTTTCTCTTTCTATCAAAATATAAATAACAAAATCTAGCGAGTGTGAAAGCGAGTAGGATTGAACCGTAAAGATATGCCTCAGACCAAGCTCCTGCTTGAGTAAATATAACTTTCTCGCTAGAAATATAAGAGAAAATCTTCTTAATTATTATATCTCTTAAGTAAAGCAAAATAGCTATTGTACCAACGAATGCTACCAATGCCGAATAAAACATCTTTCGAGTCATGAATAAATTATATCACGCGGGAACCTGGGTTATCTCGACATCGTTGTTATTTAAAACCCAATACGATGAATATTAAACCTATAATAAGTAAGATCCAGGTAATGACTCGTGCGGCACCTTGATTGGCTATTATCGTAGATAGGGTCACGCCTGTTTTTGCAAATACAGGGAATGTTCCAGAGAGGTAAGTCCATAAACCGTGAAATAAGAAATAGGCGCCCCATAGTAACTGTCCCTGATTTGGGCTCAGAGAATATGTATTATCTAAATAAAATATTAAAGCGACTGGGAGAAAAATTCCAGCAAATCGCCATAGCCGACCTTCCTTAAAATCGTACCAAAGACCGCTTTTGGTTTCTATATTTTTCATTCCTTAATTATACTCGAGTCAAATCTTGGCTAAGAAACCCTCTCTACATACTCACCGGTCTCCGTATTGATTCTCACAATATCTCCAGGATTAATAAACATCGGTGCGTTCAGCGATGCGCCAGTTTCTAGAGTAATCACTTTGTTTCCACCTTTTGCAGTATCACCACGTACGGCTGGGGGAGCATCTGTTACTTTGAGCTCTACTTTGATAGGGATTTTGATACCGAAGATTTTTTCATCATATGTTTTAGCCTCAACAATGGTGTTTGGCTTGAGCCATTTACCTGCTCCATCGAGGACGTCCTCAGAAATTTCAAATCGCTTTGAAGGATCATTTTCTTCACAGAACATCCAAACGCCACGGTTAGCATATAGGAATTTGATATTTCGGCTATCGATTTCAGCTTCTTCGACACGGTCGGTGGCCTGGAAAGAGTGCTCTACGATTCGGCCCGAAATGACATTTCGGAGCTTTGTGGCATTTACAGGCTTTCGCATCTGCTTTCTGAAGACGTGGGCAGTGAGAACTTCATATGGTTCGCCGTCGAGGACGATAAATTTTCGTTGGACAACTTCGTTATAATCTAGCATTGACATAGTGGCTTTTTATTAAGAATGGCTTTTAGTACGGCCATTCTAAGCCATGGATAGGGAATTGTCCACCGCAAAATGACCCTTCGGTAAAGGTTCAAAATGCTTGGGATATTAAGATTTTCTACCTATCAGCTTCGGTCTACATCTCCTTCAATTTGGCTCGAATGAGTTTCAGTACTTCACCGCCCACTTTAGTATTTTCCTTGAGGAATTGTCGAGTGGCATCATAACCTCGGCCGAGTTTTACGTCACCGAATGTATAGCTTGTGCCACTTTTTTGGATAATACCCATCTTTTCACCAAGTGCGATGAGTTCGCCCTCCCTTGAGATCCCTTCGTTATACATGAGGTCGAATTCTGTTTGCTTGAATGGTGCCGCAACCTTATTCTTTACCACCTTCACGCGTGTGCGCCCACCCATAATCTCTTCACCTTTTTTGATCTGAGCGATGCGTCGAATATCGAGTCGAACTGATGTATAGAATTTGAGGGCCTTTCCACCTGGGGTAGTTTCAGGATTACCAAACATCACTCCGATTTGCATACGAATTTGGTTGATGAAGATGACAATTGTTTTTGACTTGGCTACGATCGCCGTGAGTTTTCGCAAAGCTTGTGACATGAGTCGTGCTTGCTTTCCCATATGGCTCTGGCCCATATCACCTTCGATTTCATCTCGTGGAGTGAGTGCTGCAACAGAGTCGATGACGATGACATCGATCTTGCCAGAACGAACCAAGCTTTCTACGATTTCTAATGCTTGTTCTCCTGTGTCAGGCTGAGAGATGAGAAGTTCATCGATTTTTACACCAATGCGCTTCGAATATTCTGGGTCCATGGCATGTTCTGCATCGATAAATGCACAGATACCGCCGAGTTTTTGCGCTTCAGCGATCACATGCAAGGTAAGTGTGGTTTTTCCAGAACTTTCCGGTCCAAAGATTTCGATGATTCTTCCGCGGGGGAGTCCACCAACACCGAGTGCTGCATCGAGACCGATTGAGCCAGTTGGAATTGCATCAATTCCAACTTTAGGCCTTTCACCTAGTTTCATGATGGCATCATCGCCGAATTTTGTTTTAATCTGCGCAATAGTATCGGTGATAGAGTTGTTCATTGTCTCTTTTCTACCTTTTTTTCCAGTAGTTTCTTCTGCGTCTACAGAATCGTCAAAAGCATCGTTATCGGCCGCTTCTGGTTTTTCTGGTTCAGGTTTAGCGGTTTTTTTGATAGGTTTTTTTGCCATGAAATATTAAATTAAGGTTTATAGGTAATCTCAACTAGTCGGGTAAGGCTCTTTCCGAACTTATCTTTACCATAGAGCTTCACTATATTATATCCCGGGTTTAGCAATAGATTCTCACTAAACAAGCCATTTTCATCTATGTAAATAGGGTTATCATTTAGGGAAATGAAAGCCACATTCGCTGCAACACCTTTTAAGGTGATTTTATTAGAGTTTGTGACCATGTTTTTCTCCTTGGTAACGAGGTCTATTGTGGGCCCTGTAATGATTTTGTGGACCTGGAATAGGGAATAGCCGACTAGAGCTAGTACAAAGACAGAGGTAACAAGCACTCGTACGGCCAATTTTCCATCCTGGTACAGTTTTATCATACGGACAGGAGATTAAATTTTGATAAAGATTTCCTCATGAAAAGATGAAGTTTTGATGGGTGTGGCATATATTTCGTTATGAAGGTATATCTCATATATATGTACGTTTATATTAACTCATTCTCTGCTCTGAATCTTCGGATTCGCTGTCTCCGCTTGTATCATCTTCGGTAGGGGACCCTCCGCTATAACCCAAGACTTCTCGAGGTTTCGCGCCATCACCAGGACCGATGACGCCCTTGTCTTCAAGGATATCGATGAGTCTTGCTGCACGTGCATAACCCACACGAAGCTTTCTTTGAATATAAGAAGTAGAGGCTTTTCCAGCTTTTATAACCAAATCTTTGGCTTCTTCATATAAATCATCGTCGGCGTCATCGTCTCCGCCTAATCCACCACCAAGTCCACCGGTACCATTTGAATTGCTAGCATTAAATATTGGGTCATTTACACCTTCGGTACTCGGAGTGCCTCCGAGAATAATTTCATCGTTCAAACCCTCAGCATTATCTTTCAAATGCTTTACAATTTTCTTGGTTTCACTCTCAGTTACGAATGCGCTTTGAATACGGACCGGACTCGACATATCACCTGATAGCCACAACATATCACCTGCTCCCAACAATTCCTCTGCGCCTCGCATATCCAAAATAGTTCGTGAATCAATTTGTGATGCTACTTGGAGAGCGATACGAGCAGGAACGTTTGCTTTGATGAGACCAGTAATGACATTTACTGATGGTCGCTGTGTGGAGATGATTAAATGAATACCAACTGCACGACTCATCTGTGCGAGACGAACAATACCAGCTTCCAATTCACGTGGATACGCCTGCATGATATCTGCAAGCTCATCAATCATGATCACGATATATGGCATCGGATCGATGATTGCGTCTTTGGCATTTTCATCACCGCCTTCCTGCTTTCTTTTCTCCAAAGCAGGCATCATGATGTTTTTGTGATATGAATCGATATCGCGAACAGAACTCTTTTCCAAAAGATCATATCGTCTATCCATTTCTTTTGCTGCCCACCTGAGTGCCATGATCGCTTTTTTTGCATCTGTAATAACAGGTGTCAAAAGATGCGGGATACCATTATATTGTGTGAGCTCTACACGCTTCGGGTCGATCATAATGAATCGCAAATTTTCTGGAGAGTTTCGATAGAGAAGGGAAGTGAGGATTGCATGCGCTGTTACTGATTTACCAGAACCTGTGGCACCGGCGATCAATAGGTGTGGCATCTTTGCCAAGTTTCCATAATATGATTTTCCAGAAATTCCTTTACCTAATGCAACCGACAAAGGCTTGTCTGATTTTTGGAATTCATCCACTGCCAAAAGACCACGGAGTCCAACTTTGGTTTTGACTGTATTTGGGATCTCAATACCAACCAAACTCTTGCCCGGAATTGGTGCTTCGATTCGAATTGGATGCGCAGCGAGTGCGAGTGAAAGGTTGTTCTGAAGGCCGAGAATTTTAGACAGTTTCACACCCTCCGCTGGCTTCATTGCATACCGAGTAACTGATGGTCCGATCGATACTTCATCCATCTCCACATCGATGCCGAAATTCTGCAAAGTTCTTTTGATAACATTGGCATTTGCTTTGATGTCTCCAACACCAGGTTTTCCACTATCGCCTTCAAGGAGATCAAGCGGTGGGGCAATATATTCTTTGCCCAATAATGCCGCCTTCTTTGCAAAGAGTGGAACAAAGTCAGGATCGGTCGCTGGTGTAGAAGCGTTATTTTGAGCCCCAGAATTCATTTTGTCCTTTATCTTCTCAAGGACAGACATCTTTTTCTCCTCATCATTATCTGTGTCCTTTTCATCATCCTCGTCACTGTCTTCAGCGGGAGTATTGAGCTTGAGTTTAGAATTTTTTTGTTTCTCGGCGCTGTCAGAAAGTGACTTATCCACAGCCTCATCTTCATCTGTATTTTTGCTTCTTTTCCAGAATAATAAGTGCTCTCGATGTAGTGCTGCATCTAAAATAATCATCACTCCAATCACGACCGCTGCGATCAAAATGATGAAGCTTACTGTGCGATCAAATAGGGAGACTAAGGGAGAAGACAGGATGTTTCCTGCGATGCCTCCACTCGTATCGCTGATGAGGTCAAATATACCGAGCCCTGACAATATAAATAGAATAGAGCCCAATCCTTTTGATAAAGAGAAAGATCGGTTCCTGTCTCCAAAAAACGATGCTGAGAGTATGAGAAGTAAGAGGGGTACAAGGAAATATCCATAGCCTAATAGTGAATCAAACCAGCCGTAGACGGTTCGTCCTGCTGGTCCTCCTTTTCCAAATGCGGATAATAAAAAGAAGAGACATAAAACGAATAGGACTATGCCCCATACGCTCTGGACGGTAGATTCTTTTAGATTATTTAATGGGTTGTTTTTTGACTTAGACTGCACGGGCGCGGCCTTCTTCCGATCTTTCTTTGACATGGGGTTATTTTATCACGTGACCGATTGCTTTCTAAATTTGCTATTTCAATTGTCTTATATATAATGGGCGGCGAAAGATGTCTTTAAATTAAAAAACTGATTTTGGCCGATATAAAAATGGATCAAATCAATAGGACATATCAGACATTCTTCAATTAAGACCTAGTATAGGCTATATGGAAAAAGACATACAAAAACAGAATGGCGACCACTTGCTCAAAAAGCGTTTAGAAAACGTGGCCGCTGCTTTGTACCTGGTTACAAACCATCTGTCAGACCAGGAACCATTAAAGACAAAGTCTCGCGAGGCTGTACACATTGTCCTTGAAGAATGCATCATTGTTTCCGATATTGCGGATCAAAATATTATTACTCGATTGGACCATATTCGATCTATTTTGAAAGTCGCATCAATGTCTGGTTTGGTTTCTTCTCAAAATATTAGTCTTCTTGAAAATGAAATTTTAGCTATTCAAGGTTTCATTAATGAGCATCACAATGCGGCCTCGAACCTCTCTATACATATTAATGACATATTAATGTTGGGGGACAGCTATATGGAAATGCCAAAAGCTACACAAACACAGACACAGGTAGATACACCTAAATCTATTAATACTCCATCTGTACATATATCTACAATGTCTCGAATTCAGAAACCTGTCGGATCATCAAACCCGAGTCAGTCTCAAGCTCAGATATCTAAACCTAAAAAAGAAGGGGTGACAGATCGTCAGGCAGTAATCCTCAGAGAAATCAGGACTAAAGGACAGCTCACCATCCGAGATCTTGTCGGAAAGATAGAGGGCTGTAGCGAGAAGACTATTCAGAGAGAGCTACTATCGCTCGTAGAATCTGGGGTATTAAAGAAGGAGGGAGAGAGGCGTTGGAGTAAATATTCGGTTAGATAGATCTTGACAAGGCTCTTTGTCAAGATATAGGACATATATATTGAACCCCGATCTACTCGTTTTCTGTAAAAGTCTAGGTAGGGCAAACCAAAAAAGCGTATTTCCAAAATAGTGCTCTATTTGGTCCTCGATTGACTGGAGGCCCCCTTTTTTGTAATATATGTAGCTGTACACCGTCATGATTGTTACACCGCTACTGTTGTTATTCATATCCCTGCCCGAACGTTGAAAATTGAATACTAACCAAGCAAATATTCCAGGGCTCCGCCTTGTTCCGCCAATTCAGCTTTTCAGGACCCTACATTGACTGACACCGATTCTTTGCTTTGTGTCGAACAAAAAGGGTGCTTTTATTTTCATTAATAAAGGCATTCTAAATAAAAGCAGAGAAATGGTTCAAAAGGTCTTCGACAGATCTTTTGGAAAATTAAAAACAACTGATTTGTTGTGGGCCCGATCTACTCCTTTATAGCAATATAAAAGAGTAGATCGGGTCTGCAATGGTCAGTATTAAAAACCCGAAGATAGCTAATACCTCACATTATTATCTTTATATATAAGAGGGATAACCTATCTTTAATCACAAAAAATTTAACATTATGAAGAAATTGCTTACAGCTGTAGTTGCTCTTGCTCTTGCGCTTACAGTAGTCGCTCCCGCGGCTGCTTCTGCTCAGGCATCAGCTTCTTACACGTTCAACGCTAACCTTACAATGGGTAGCCGAGGTGCTGATGTAGTTGCACTACAGACATTCCTCGAAGGAAAGGGCCTTCTTACAATCCCTGCTGGAACAGCTAAAGGTTACTTCGGTTCTATGACTCGAAGTGCACTCTCTGCTTACCAGACAATGAAAGGTATTACTCCTGCTGCTGGTTACTTCGGCCCGGTCACTCGAGCTGCGGTTATGGCTGACATGAGTACTGGTGGTTCAACTGGAACTCCAGGATGCCCTGCTGGTGCTATGTTCAATAGCGTAACTGGTCAATCATGTTCAGCAACTCCTGCTACACCTGGATGCCCTGCTGGCGCTTTGTACAACAGTGCTACAGGTCAGCCTTGTACATCTGGTCAGACTCCTATCGTCAACACTGGCGTAGAAGGATCTCTTGATGTTCGATTGGCTGCTACTCCTGCAGACAACGCTAACGTACAGACTCAGACTGATGTTCCTGTATACGGTCTTGAACTCAAGGCTCGACTTGCAGACGTCGCTGTTCAGACTGTTGACCTTCAGGTTTCAGTTTTGAACGGTTCATCTGCTGATAATCCTGGTACTTTCATCAATACGATCAAAGTATGGGATGGATCAACAGTTGTTGCTACAATCCCTGTGAATCAAACAACATTCACAAAGGATTCAAACTCTGTGTACTACGTTCGACTTTCTGGTCTTAACTACGTAGTTCCTAAGGATGCTACTAAGTTCTTGACAGTAAGCTTCTCAACTAACTTGATTGACTCTGACCGAGTTGTAACTATCGATGGTTACCAGTCAGCTTCAATGCGAGTAGTTTCTGGAAACGGTGTTAACAGCTTCATTTCATTGGATACTCTTACAAAGAGTCATACATTTAAGAAGCCTGGTAACTCATCTGTAGTTGTAACTGTTGCGAATCCAGTTGTTCGATCTATGAACATCTACGCTTCATCAACAACTCTTGTAACTCCAGAACGAGTTACAATGACAACATTCAACGTTAAGTCTTCAACTGGTGATTCAAAACTCACTAAAGTTGTCGTAACTGTAGCTTCATCTTCAGCTAACGCTGCTAAACTCAACTCAGTTGAGCTTTGGGATGGATCTACAATGATCACTTCTCGATCTGTTGCTGCCTCAGGAAACACAGTTACATTGGATAATATCCAATTGTCACTTCCTCGTGATGTCATCAAGACTCTCACTTTGAAGGGTAACTTTGCTTCTAACGGTACAAACGGTTCTACTGTAAGTCTTTCAGTCACAAGCTTCGATTACGAACAGCCTAATGGTTCTACTGTAGCTGCTGCATCTGCATCAGTAACAGGTGAAACTCATTACTTGCTCACATCAGCTGCTGAATTCAAACTTGCTGGTACTCCTACTGTTGTAGCTGCTGGTTCAAACGCTGCTGGTTCAACTACAAACTTGACTGCTGCATTTGATATCGACATTACTCCACGTGGAGGTACGATGTCAGTTCCTACTGTAACTTTGGTCTTCGCGACTACTACAGTTCAGGCTACTGCTATCACCAACGGTACTTCTGTAGTTGCTGATGTAAGTGTTGCTGGCGGTGCCACAACTCTTCCAGAAGGTACACCTACAAGAATCACTGCGTCTAAGTCACTTGGCCAGTCAGGTCTTGCGACAGAAGGTACATACTATGTATACGTTAAGAGCGTTGCATGGACAGTTGCCGGAAATGCTCAGACTCAGACTTGGGGTTGGGAAGAATACAAGACTCAGAACGGTGCATTCTTTAAGAAATAATTCTTATTTCTCTAAGGATACTTCGAACTTCGGTTAAGTATCGATTCCTAGCTTAAAGCTAACAAAAACATCGACGCCAGAAATGGCGCTCGGTGTTTTTGTTTACCTGAATTTCATGAAAACTTTATCCAGAATTGATCAAAATTTAATGTGTCGGGTGCCATGATATCGGAATGAAAAAGTATTTAGTTTTAGTCTTCGCTGCAGTAGCATTGCTTATTTGCATGCTCCCTGAATCTGCTTTTGCTGCAGATATAAAAATTCAAACAAAACCGGGGGAGAAATATATTATTAGAGATACCTTATATGTTAAACCAGGTGATAGTTTAGAAATTACTGCAGGCAGTGAAATAGAAATATTGGCAGGTGCATATATTTATGTACAAGGGAATCTATTTATTGGAACCAATAGCAATCTCGATGGTCCGGCAAAATCAGTTAAAGTTAAAGTATTTGGATACAATACTGCTTTTCAGATAAATGGAGGACGGATGATTGCTGCAGGAATGGATTTTACGGGTAGAAAGTTTATTGACGCCTATAATGGTGCGCGAGTTGATATCAGTTCTTCCGAGCTCCATGATTTTAATTCTAATCTCACTAATCATACTTCCTTGCCCGCATTCATAAGTATCTATAACCATAGTTCATTTGAACTGACCCACTCACTTATCGATAGTTTGAACACAACACCCACATCGAGTATCAGCCTCTCCGAGTTACCTAGGAGCTCGTTGATCGAAACGTATTCATACAGCTCCACCACCCTAGAATACGTTTCGATTCATTCAGATATCTCACGAGTTGTCTCCCAGACCTATCTCCAAAGCAAAACCCATCTTGAGAAAACGCAGATTCATAATTGTGATCAATGGTTTGTGGTCTACAGCAATAGTTCGCTGTCGGGAAGTGTAAACAAAGCCGATTGCTCAGTGTTGGCACCAGGGGTATTCAATAATTCAACAAATACTATTACGTATGACTATAAACCTTGTTGCTCGTCGATTTTATTTATGCCTGGTCTCCAAGGTAGTCGTTTGTATCACAAAAAGCGTCTTGAGAATCAGTTATGGGAACCCAATCGCGAGGCTGATGTAAAAAGCTTATTTCTCGACGAATGGGGAAAGTCGGTGTTATCCAATATCTATACGCGAGACATTATTGAAAAAACGAATATATTGGGTCCGGTTGCAACCAAGTCGGTATATGAGTCTTTTGTACATTTTCTAAAGGGTATGGTTGCAGATAAATTAATAAAAGAATATGCCATTTTTCCTTATGACTGGCGATTTTCTGCAGATGATATCGTAAATGAAAATAAGCTTATTCCTCTCATTGAATCCTTGGCCAAAAAGTCTGAAAATGGGAAAGTTACTCTTGTTGCTCATAGTTATGGAGGTCTAGTGGCTAAATCCCTCATGACAAAATTAGATATGGCTGGCAAGGGTCAGCTTATCGATCACATCGTACTCGTAGGCACACCTGAAGCAGGTGCGCCAAAAGCACTCTTTACTCTTCTTCAAGGATATGGGCAAGGCTCTTTTACCGATTTCATAATGAACTCAAATACTTTAATGAACTTTGCTAAAAATATGCCCGCCGCATACGCACTCCTGCCCTCAAAGGTATATGCAAAAAATACCGCACTTTTCTTTAAGTCCAAAAATGATGAGTTTTTTTCTGAACATGTTTTGCCTAAACCAAACAAAGTACAGGACGCGATTGATTGGTTAGATATAAAGATGAAAGATATTCCAAATGGTGAAGTTTTCATTGATCCAAATATTGCCAATTCCGAAATATCACGCGTCAATATTTTATCTAAAGCAAATAATATATTGCAGCAAAAAGCCATGAATCTGCATGAAAAATACCAAATAACCGATTTTTCTCAGTGGCAACACCCTAGGGCTTGGTCAATCTCAGGGACAAATATCCAGACAGCTTCGGGTATGCATTATGTATATTCAAAGTGTGAGAAGATTGTTTGTACAGGAAGGATCACATTAACCGCCTGGCCATTTTATTCTACCGACGGCGACGGGACAGTTATCTTGGACTCATTTGCCAATCGCATTGGTACCACTACTCGTATTGATTTATCAGCACTTAATATTGCTCGCAAAACCAATATCAATCATGTCCGTATGTTGGAGTCTACTGATATTCAGAAAATAATTCGGCAAATTATCGTATCTGGTTTTGTGGCGTCCACTGAGCCCTTTGTGGTGGATGAAGGTAATATGCAAAAGTATGACAGATCTTTTCAGCGGATGATTATCGAAGGAAAAGTGGTTGGTGGAATTCAGGTTGAATATGATGGAAAAAGATACGCTACCGAAATATTAAAAAATGGAGAATCCTTTCAGATCATCGAAGATGTTCCGAATAGTTCGCTTGATGCACAAAATGGGTTCATTGAAATCACCTCCGCTTCTCCAGCGCCACACCTTGCTTTTTCAAGCCTGGAGAATCAGAGGATTAATATCGAGATAGAAAGTGTGAAGTCTGATGCGAGTGGAGATTTTTACGGTACTGTTTCCGGCAATACCGTAGATCACCCGAATGTTTCGGCTGGAACATATTATCGCTTCGAAAACATCTCAGCTCCTAGAAATGCAAACATTACATTCAATCAAGAGGAATCAACAATTGTCGTGGATACCAACAAAGATGGAGTAGGGGACAGGATATATCGTCCTATTGATACAACATTACCACATACCCCAACCTCCACCCCGACAGAGATTACTGTGTTGTCCCTCGCGGATGATATCGACATTCTGATGAATCATATTGGACTCAAGGCTGATGCATTGAATGGGTTATTTGTTTACCCACTCCGAAAGACTTATGCACGCAAGCTTATTAAGCTAAATAATCACTTGCGAATTGTACAGATGCGGCTCAATAAGCTAGGAAATACAAATCTACAATTTACTAAAGCAGAATTAAAAACATTGAGGCAAGACATTGTTGTCTTTTCTGATGCATACCGGAGACTAAAAGAGCTCGAGCATGCGTACGACAAGATTGTTATTCAGGCGGAGATGACTATCGCTAAGGGTGGCACAATAAGGGCGATCAATAAGGCTATTGTCAAAAAAGCTAATGCGGAGCTATACCTTAGCGACCTATCGAAGATATTCGAGGTATACTCTGGGCTCGAAGATGAAATACTTGAGTTTTATGCCCGGCAATGATAGGATCGTACCGAAAGGCTTCAAAGACCACGGGCTCGGATACACTCCAATAAGTCCTGTGCAGAAGTCGCCAAAACCCTTCAATCTCACGATTTTAGGACCTAGGCTACTACTCCTTTGAACTGCCGATCTGGTATCGAACCAAAAGCGAAAGCTTTGAAACTCGGAACCGTCGGCTTTTTTCATGCCTTTCAAAAAACACAAACTATGGCAATTACAAAAACAAAAAAAGCAGACATAGTTGCAAAAGTATCTGATATCTTGAAGGATTCAAAATCAGTGGTCTTTGTTAACTTTAACAAAGTATCAGTTCTCGATATCACAGGTATTCGTAAGCAACTTCGTGGTCAAGATGTAGGGTTTTATGTAGCAAAGAAAACTCTCATCAAGCGAGCTTTGGGCGATAGTTCTGTAGCCGGTGATATGCCGGAATTACAAGGTGAGGTTGCAATGGTATACAGCCAGGATCTTTTGGCTCCAGCTCGAGAAATCTTTTCTTTCCAGAAAAGTCTCGAGAACAGAGTCAATATTCTCGGAGGTATCTTCGAAGGCGCATACAAAGATAAAGCCGGAATGGAAACAATCGCATTGATTCCATCACGACATACTTTGTACGCTCAGTTCGTCAATCTTATCAACTCTCCGATCCAAGGTTTGGTGCTCGCAGTAAATGCTATTGCTGAAAAGAAGCAAACGGCATAATACGAAGAGTCAATCGCGATCTCATTATTTAAAATTAGAAATTATTTATAAAACTATGGAAGAAAATACAAATGCTCCCGCAACTGAAGCTGCAGAAGAAGCTGTCGTAGCAACTCCTGCTCAGTTCAAAACTGTTGTTGAAGCTATCGAAAAAATGTCAGTTCTTGAACTCCACGAACTCGTGAAGTTTCTAGAAAAGAAATTCGGCGTTTCAGCTGCTGCTGTCGCAGTCGCTGGTCCTGCCGCTGCTGGTCCTGCTGCTGAAGAGAAATCATTATTCGCAGTTCATCTCACGGATGCTGGTGCTCAGAAAATTGCAGTGATCAAGGTTGTTAAAGAAGCCCTTGGTCTTGGTCTTAAAGAAGCAAAAGACCTTGTTGATGCTGCCCCTTCATTGTTGAAGGATGGTGTTAAGAAGGAAGATGCTGAGGCTATGAAGAAGCAGCTTGAAGAAGCTGGAGGGAAGGTTGAGTTGAAATAAAGAAAATATAAAACAGCTCCTTCCGGATTTATGCCGGAAGGAGCTGTTTTATATTTATGATAAAATAATCCAATCATGGAAAATAATATAGAAAACCAACAAACTTCACAAAACCAAAACCCTGTAGCAGCTGTCGTATATCAATATCCCCAAAGCGGACCTTTTAGAAGAGTGTTCAGTTGTCTTATTGATCTCGTCCTGGTATCAATCATTTGGCTCATTTGTGGATCTGAGGCTTTTGGTGTATCTGGCAGTTGGAATTATAGTTCCGGTGCTCTCACGTCACATATTGTTTTTTTCAACCCTCTTAATGCTTTTTATCTCTTGCTCATATTTATTGCCTATAGCACTGTCTTAGAATCAATATTTCAAAAAACACTCGGTCAATTTCTGACAGGACAAAAAGTAGTTAATGAAAACAAACAAAAACCAGGATTTGTAAAAGTCTTGGTAAGAAATATTTTCAAGATTGTCGACATGATTGTAAGTGTCCCGGTTTTCTTGTTCTCAAAAAAGAATCAGGTACTTGGAGACATGGTGGCAAAAACTTTTGTCATTAGAAAAAAACTCCTCGATTTGAATATTATTGCTGTTAATCGTAGTATCGCGCGCAAAATCTTTGCATGGCTATTTACTATTTTCCTGGTATCTATGCTCGTCTTGACTGCTATATCCATTCCAAAAATAAAAGCTTTGAATGCGGCAGGTATCTCGATTATCAAAGACGTGCAGACACAGGTTCAGACAGGAGACATCGATGGCTTTTATCATTCGTTTGTCTCAGAGTATCAAGCAACTATTTCTTTGGAAGAATTTAGAAAAAATATTCTTGGGTCTGATTTTCAAATTTTGACAAAAGATCTCAATCCGAGCGATATACACTTCTATGCTTGGGAATTTGTGGACGGCGAGGCCCGACTGCAGGGAACAGAGCGAGAGTCAAAGATCAAGCTCCATATTTTGAGAGATGAACAAGGGGTGTGGAAAATTATGACGGTCTCTATTACAGATCCGAGTGTAACCAAGGCCCGGAATTAGGTCCCTAAATAGTGTATGCTGGGATAAAACAGACCGGGTCCCACGATGACAAGAAATATGCTACATTTATAGATACCAAAACAAAGACCAAATACCACAGACCTATATGATGAATATTCTCGAAAAACTTCTGGGCGGCAGTTCACGGATCAAATTGATGAGGCTTTTTCTCTTTAATCAAACAACTGCTTTCACCAATAAAGAAATCTCTTCAAGATCAAAGATCTCAGCCAGTAAGCTAAAGAGTGAATTGAGCTTTCTGAATAAAGTTCGATTGGTCAAAAAATCTCGAAAAATAGGGAATAAGACCGCGTGGATATTAAATGAGAAATTTCCTTTTCTTGGAGAATTCCAGCGGCTATTACTTGAAACCAATTTGCTCAATCGCGCCACTATTTTAAAAAAGATTTCAAAGACTGGTCGAGTGAAAGTTCTCATCCTCACTGGTTTGTTCAAGGAGATTTGGGAGGGCACTCTGGATGTGCTCATTGTCTCAGATAATACGCGCACCAAAGCTTTGGAATCTGTCATCAAAACTCTTGAAGCTGAATTAGGAAGAGAGATTCGTTACTGCACTCTCGAGTCTCAAGATTTTAAATATCGTCTTAGTGTGGGAGATCGTTTGATCAGAGATGTTTTGGATTACCCTCATGAAATTGTGTTGGATCGCATGGGATTGTTCTAGTTTTTATATATTTACTTGCGCCGGTGACGACATGTGCTAATGTATTTTTGGAACCTGAATCAGATTTTCAGGACAGCCCACTCCAACCTCAATACTCCAGACTGATGCCAGCTCTTCTCGCTCCCATCCAAGGTTCTGTGCCTTTGGTAGATGGGTCCACTGACCATAACAATCCATTTCCAGGAAATCTTGGCCCGGACCGCACAGGTACTACTGTCTTCTTTCCTGCACACCGGCTCAGAGGGACGGTCACTGGCTTCCATGGCCACTTTGTTAAGTCCGCACCCGTGGGGACCGGAAACAAGAAGGGACACCTCATCACCTATTGGTGGGTCCATGTATCCGACGACAGGTTCATCATCCACAGGTGGCGGCCGCTTTGCCAGAGGACTTGGCGAACTTTGAGTGAAGTTACAGCCGATCCCGATTTATCGGCTCAGTACCGCGCCTTGTTTGGCTCATAGTTCTCGCAAGCCCGTTCCCTTTCGCGACAAAAAACACGTCGTCGCGAGGCGACGGGTTTTTTTGTTTTTCGATTTTTCTATTTACTTGCCCTCCCTCTGGATGGGGTATAATAGTAGGTATTACCAAAATTAACATTAAATAATATGTTTCAAGCATGGGGAGATGCACTTGGAAGTGCAAACGTGTGGGTCGGACCGGCATTCGCTCAGTTCGGTCTTCGATTATTGTTTTCAATTATTATCTTTTTGGCAGGTTGGGCGGCAGGAGCTTTGATCGGTAAGCTTATCGAAAAAGTATTCCATACTGTAAAAGTTGACCATGCCATGAGGCAAGTAGGATTAGAAAAGGCTCTTAAGCGTGGAGGGTTTCATTTGAACTCTGGAGCTTTCATTGGAGGTATTGTTAAATGGTTTGTCATTATCCTTTTCTTGATCGCGGCATTCGATGTCCTCGGACTTGCATCTGTTACGGCTTTCATGCAGGCGATTGTGGTTCAGTATTTACCTCAGGTAATTATTGCCATTCTTATCTTGCTTGTGTCAGCTGTAGTTGCTGAAGCTCTGCAAAAAGTTGTTGTTGGTGCTGCTGCAGCGGCTCATGTAAAACAGGCACGGGCACTTGGACGACTGACTAAGTGGGCGATTGTTATCTTTGCCCTTCTTGCCGCTTTGGTACAGCTTGGTATCGCATCATCTCTTGTGAATACATTGTTCATGGGCGTGATCGCTGCTCTTGCTGTTGCTTTCGGCCTAGCTTTTGGACTTGGGGGACGCGACGCTGCTGCAAAAATTCTTGAGCGTGTATTGCGTGATTTCTCTGAAAAAAGCTATGTTCGAGAGGCGGATGAGGACAATAGATACGAACAGGGACAGCAACAGTAATTAGGCAAGCGTCCCACGGCCTTAATTAAGGCTCAAAACGAGGAACTAATAGTTGACAAGGTTTCGCTTCTGCGTATAATAGCCACTACACAGCAAATATGCGTAAGACACTTTTTAGAGCGAAATCTTAAGAAAGCCCTTACAGGTTTGATTAAGAAGACCGCTCGAAAAAGAGCGGTCTTCTTCTTTAAGGAGATCGCATGAGTCAAACGTAGTATCCCAGAGCCCCCTGCAACTTGATAACTTCAAACTATCCTAACTTTCAATGAAGCTGATTTGCTTCGACAAAACTTGTCGAAAACAGATTGGATGAATTGGGTCTTTTGTTAGAGATAGAGTTGTCAGATGGGCGAGAAGCCAAACGATAAAAATTATTTCCATACCAGGTTAATTCTATCGTTCTGACAACACCCCGTTTATTTTTCTCAAGTAAAATAAACGGAGCAGGTAATAAATAAAAGTGATTGTGGTCTTTATATTTCCTAATGGGAAATATAAGGGCGTATGGTGGATGCCTTGGCATAACACAGCGATGAAAGACGTAGCATGACGACGATACGCTTCGGGGAGGTGCCTAGCAACCTTCGATCCGGAGATTTCTGAATGGGGAAACCCAAGGGACATGAGCCCTTATCTAGTTTCATCTAGATGCAAACCCAGGGAAGTAAAACATTTCAGTACCTGGAGGAAAAGAAAAAAAGCTGCACTTGATGCAGTAAATATTCTCTTAGTAGCGGCGAGCGAAAAGGGAAGAGCCCAAACCAAGCTTTCCTATGGAGCACGGTATGATGTGACGCAAGTTACAGATTACTTTGCTCTATTGGATAGCTTGGGGTTGTAAGATAGAGACAGAACATTTATGTTCAAAGAGTTACAAAATGTTTCGTTAGTTGAATGAACTGGAAAGTTCAGCCCAAGACGGTGATAGCCCGGTAAATGAAAACGAAATATCTCTTGTCTCTACTCTTGAGTACCTCGAGACACGAATGGCTCGGGGGAATCCAGCAGAACTAACTGCTAAGGCTAAATATGTGTTATGACCGATAGTGAACTAGTACCGTGAGGGAAAGGTGAAAAGAAGTCCGGTGAGGACAGTGAAATAGACCTGAAACCATATGCCTACAAGGAGTCGGAGCGGGCCGCACAATGGGTGCGAACTTTTATATTTTGAGACGTAACAACACTGCAAGGACATAAAGCGTCTGCGCGGAAGAGAAACCATCATTAATTGATGAGAACAATCCCTCGGGATTACGTCACTCGACCACAAGGTCGAGTATGTCTCAAAGTATAAAAAATTCGTTAATATTGTGCGGTCCGTCACGGCGTGCCTATTGAAGAATGAGCCAACGAGTTAATGCAGACTGCTCGGCTAAGCCCGCGAGGGTGGAGCCACAGGGAAACCGAGTGCGAATAGCGCGATTGTAGTATGCATTAGACCCGAAGCCAATGCGAGCTTACCATGAGCAGGGTGAAGTATGTCGAAAGATGTATGGAGGCCCGAACCCGTTAGTCGTTCAACTCTTTGGGATGACTTGTGGTAAGAAGTGAAAAGCTAATCGAGCTTGGTAATAGCTGGTTCTCTCCGAAATAGCTTTTGGGTTAGCGTCATGTGTTCCCTCTGGGGGTAGAGCACTGGAAGGACTTGACAGGGAGAAATCTCGCAAGTCCTATCAAACTCCGAATACCAGAGATTAATAACATGGCAGTTAGACGGTGGGGGCGAAGCTCCACTCGTCAAAAGGGAAACAGCCCTTGATCTCAATTTAAGGTCCCTAAATTTATGCTAAGTGCAAAATAAGGTGGTGGAATTTCACAGACAATGAGGAGGTTTGCTTAGAAGCAGCAATCCTTGAAAGATAGCGTAACAGCTCACTCATCGAGAGATTCCGCGCCACAGATTCGCGGGGCTAAAGCATAGTACCGAAACTGAGGGTGTGATTTGTCTTCGGACAGATTACGCGGTAGGAGAGTATTCTTGTCTGCGATGAAGGCAAAGGGGTGACCCATGCTGGAGCGTCAAGAAGTAAGAATGTTGGCACAAGTAACCACAATCGAGGTGAAAACCCTCGACGCCGAAAGATCAAGGTTTCCTTCGCTATGACAATCAGCGAAGGGTTAGTCAGGCCTAAGGGGATGGTGAGAACCGGACCCGATGGACACATGGTTAATATTCCATGACTTTTACGTAGAGCGATGGAAGGACGGAGTGTAGTATGTATAGCCACCTATTGGATGGTGGCCCATGCCTTAAGGAAGCTCTGTAGGTAAATCCGCAGACTGATTTAAATATCAATTCCAAATGGAGTGGCGATGTAGGGGATTCGTCTCCTGATAAGTATACAAAGCACGCTTCCAAGAAAATTTTCTAAGCTTATCTATGTAAAAACTGTACCGCAAACCGACACAGGTGATCAGGTCGAGTAGACCAAGGCGAACGGGTGAGAGGTCTCCAAGGAACTCGGCAAAAAAGCAGCCGTAACTTCGGAATAAGGCTTGCCTCAGCAATGAGGTTGCAACAAATGTATCCCAACCGACTGTTTATCAAAAACACAGCTCCCTGCGAAGTCGCAAGACGATGTATAGGGGGTGACACCTGACCAATGCCAGAATATTAAACACGGACGTTGTCATAGCAATATGATGGTGATTTGTGTAAGTACTGGTGAATGTCGGCCGTAACTATAACGGTCCTAAGGTAGCGAAATTCCTTGTCTGGTAAGTTCAGACGCGCACGAATGGTGTAACGAGTTGGGAACTGTCTCGGAGACCTGCCCGGTGAAAATGCAATGGAGGTGAAGATGCCTCCTACCTGCAGTTAGACGAAAAGACCCCAGAAGCTTCACTGCAACTTGATATTGAATATATGTTTTTACTGCGTAGCATAGATGGGAGAGGTTGAGATCGCGTTTTCGGATGCGGTGGACTCGTCAGTGAAATACCATTCTGTCAAAATATATATTCTAACCTCCACGGGATAAAAACGGGGAGAGACAGTATCTGGTGGGCAGTTTTAGTGGGGCGCTATCCTCCCAAAAAGTAACGGAGGAGTTTAAAGGTCAGCTAGGTGCGAATGGAAACCGTACCGATAGCGCAATGGCAAAAGCTGGCTTAACTGTAAGACGTAAGTGTCGAACAGACGCGAAAGCGGAACATAGTGAACCGACCATACGCATTAGATGCGGTGGAAGATTACCTGATAAAAGCTACTCTGGGGATAACAGGCTGGTTGTATCTAAGAGTCCATATCGACGATACAGTTCGGCACCTCGATGTCGGCTCGACTTATCCTGGGGCTGTAGAAGGTCCCAAGGGTTTGGCTGTTCGCCAATTAAAAAGTCACGCGAGCTGGGTTCAGACCGTTTAGAAATTAATTTTTTGATTTTTAGGCAGTCTGAATCCGAGAGGATTCATAATCTACTGAAAACTAAGTAGAGACAAAACTGTTAGACAAACATTGTTTTATTTTTGATCGAGTAGATCAAAATATAAAATAGTCGCGGCGGTCATATATAGAAATATATATTGATCAAGTTAACTAATATCGGTAAAACCCATATGCATGGGCAATACCGAGGGAATTTTTTCAAATAATTTATTATTCGAAGAGGCCCGTAGAGACTACACGTTAACCGCCTTCAATTTGTGGACATGCGGAAGCATATCTATGAGTCAGGCGATGATATAGTCCATTCCATATAGTAATATGTGAAAAGAAGCGCGAGACAGGTTGGTCTCCTATCTACTGCAGGCGTTGATACTTGAGGAGATTTGCCCTTAGTACGAGAGGACCGGGGTGAACTGACCTCTGGTGTACCAGTTGTCATGCCAATGGCATTGCTGGGTAGCTATGTCGGGAATGGATAAGCTCTGAAAGCATCTAAGAGCGAAGCCAGCTCCAAGATTAGGTATCGTTTGAGGCCCGTGAGAGATGATCACGTTGATAGGCACCAAGTGTAAGCATAGTAATATGTTGAGCTGAGGTGTACTAATTCGCCGATTCCTATTAGGAAATATACTGATGACGATCACTTTTATTTGTTACCTGTGATTCTGGTTAGAATTTTGGGGGTTTCTGCTGAAACTCTCAAAATTCTAACCAGAAGAAAATAAAGACCCAAAATTGTTTGAAAAGTTGAAAGAGGTTGTTTACAATCAATTCCGTGGAGCCGTAGCTCAGTAGGTTAGAGCACTGTGTTGTTCGCTCAAAGGTCGCAGGTTCGAGTCCTGCCGGCTCCACGGAATTGATAGTTAGGACCTCAAGTTCCTTTTTGTTTTGCGCAGCCTAATCGCTCCGTGGCTAATGGCCATCTCGATCGACTTTGTCGATGTTGTGTGGGTTCTAACCCCACCGGAGCCTTGGTATTTGGCGAATCACCAGGCTATAAGCCAACGGGGTGATTCGCACCTCTTTCAACTTTTCAAACGAAAGCGCATGGTATGGATGCGTGCACGAAATTGACCCTTCTGTTCTGGTGACTTGTCGGTGGGGAAACACCTGATCTCATTCCGAACTCAGAAGTTAAGCCCGCTAGAGGCGATGATACTCATTTATGGGGAAAGTAGCTCGTCGCCAGTACAGAGTGGTCAAACTCAAAAAATAAAAACGTCCGAAAGGGCGTTTTTATTTTGCACAAAAGAATTTAGCAAAACTCTCTAAGAACCTTGCGGAGCAGCTTGGCTGCGAGCAGGAGTAGTATTTTCAGTAGAAAATAACTGCGGTTCTTAGAGAGTTTCTGCTATAATTCTTGTATGAGCTGGTCCGCTTCCCGACAACTTTT
>DALYDD010000015.1:0-4507 GCA_031973395.1 Minisyncoccota bacterium
CGGTTTATAATCGGATTCCGGATCCGAACAGCCGGTGTGTGTCCTCGCCGGACCGTCGGTACGACAGCCGCGACTGTGACAACGGGTACAGGGATGATCGGAACAGGTCGTCCCGCTCCTACCGGGATATGAACCCCGACTACATGCAGGGGACTGATTCCGACTATATCGGGGCCGGTGGCGGCACTCGCCGCTACGTCCCGACGATCCGTCGTGGCACCAGGGCGTGGGCCGCCCACCTTCAAGGCCAATGGTAAGGCCGCCAAAAACTAATCGAGTGACCAAGACTTAATTCTTGGTAAAAGCCGTTGATTCCCCCTGCAAGGCGCAGGAATGGACAACGGTTTTTTCTTTTTCATATTTTACGGCTATAAACAAGGGTATTTTCACAATCTGTGCTATTGACTTTTTGTAATAATCAAGTATAATATTGATAGAAATCGCTTCGCTTGCTATACCTCTCAAATAAATTCCCTTTAGGCGCTCTTCTTGTGAAGAGATCGTCCTTTGAAAAACTTCACCAAAACCAAACCATCCAACCAACCCCTACCTCACATGAAAATTCTGTCTCTCTTCATTGCCGTGCTTTGCACGTCGGCCTGTTCAACTACTCCGAGCCAAGCTCGGCTCTCTGTGCCGCCTGTGGCATCAACAGCTTCGGCTGATATACCATATGGTGTCGCGGTGCCTGACCGTCCCGGGTTCTTGTACTCTCCCTTCAACAGCGACCGCACAAAAGTCGTTGATGCAGTGGGTAGTGCGCCTGGAACAGCCATCGCTTGTCCGTTCAGTGGTCGCGCCTTCCGTGTCCCGGAAGATGCGAACACAACGACGGAGCCGCAAACAGTTTTCGTCTCCACCAAGCGTGGTCAAGGGCAGGCCGCTCCGACGCCGATGCAACCCGCCCAACGGCCTCAACCTGTGGCACCGGTCGCATCCTCCACCTACCCAGAAATGGGTCGGTTCACCGACGTCACCGTCGACCTCGACAACCAAAGGCTCACCGCCAAGGATGCCGGAGGTCGCACTTTCACTTGCTCGATTTCATCGGGAAGGATTGGGTCAGAAACCCCCACCGGAAACTTCAAGCTTCGGACGCGTGAACCGGGTCACTTGCTCCAAAAGGTTCGCCGTGAGCAAGGTGTGAGTGTTACGATGCCGTTCTGGTCGTTCTTCAATGACCAGTGTGCAATCCATGGCACGACCCCAAATGCACCAAAGAACTACCCTGGTTCTGGCGGCTGCGTCAGGATCCCGGAACACGAAGATGCAAAATTCTTCTTCGCGCGGTCGTGGATTGGGTTGCCGATCACGATCACGGGCTCCGCCCGCACGTATCTCCAAAACAACGCTGTCATGCCGTGGCAGCGTGAGGGGATACGTGATCTCTTGGTGCAGGACTCCGCCGGATGGAAATTCAAACCGATGGAATCGCTCACAGGTGCCCAAAAGGCGCTCGTGCTTGATCTCATTCGAAAGAACGAAATCCGGTTTGTCCGCCCGACCGGAAACATGTCGGATCCGCGCTGGAAGAGCGACCGAGTGGCCAACTTCCCAAATATCCCCGAGTTGGGGATCGCGTACTCCTCGCGTAGTTGGGCATACTGGGCAGAACGTCTGCCTAATTGGTCAGAACTCGTGGCTGCGGGAATAATCGATCCGTCTCGGCAACGGATCGCAACCCCTCGATGAGTTCGGATACTTGTTGGTGAAAGAGAAACCGCACGACGCACAAAAATGGTAGGCGACGACCAGCGCCGTAAACGGTGAAACCCCGTGCGGGGCGCAGAGGTCTTCGGACCGAATGCGCCCCGCATAGTGGGGACCAACGTTCTTTGTAGAAATGTTTGTAAGGCCCGCAATGCGCGGGTTTTTTTGATGCTTGAATTTGCGCACTGGATATCTTGGGATATCTTGCTCAGCGAAAAAGTTTGCAAACTTGGCGCAGTTGAGTATTCTTCTTATACATACCATCTATTCCACCATCAAAAATATGCCGACCAAAGAATATATTTTAAAAAATCAGAATGATATCGAAGCACTCGCGAGAGAAATTCGCGACGAGGTTTTTGTAATTGGCACAGAGCAAAAGGTTGCAGGGCAGGATAATTCGGTTGTAATAACTTTGCAAGGAGATCTAGGAGCGGGGAAGACGACTTTTACAAAAGCTTTTGCAGAGACATTGGGAATTGTCGAGTCAATCACTAGTCCGACTTTCGTTATTTTGAAAAACTATTCATTACCAAGTCCTCACTCTGAATATTTTAAAAATTTGATACATATTGATGCATATCGTTTACAAAACGTTGATGAGTTGAAAAAACTTAATTTCGAACAATATCTGAAAGGGAATATCATCTGCATCGAATGGCCTGAGATAATCACGGATATTTTGCCGGAAAAGCATATTGCCATTAGTTTTGAGCATTTCCCTCTGCCAGAGCATTCTGATTGGCGCAAGGTTACAGTTGAGTCGAAAATGTGAGAAAATGGCTTTATGCCTAAAGCCTCTAAGCCCGCTTCTAAATCTACACCCAAAAAAGCCACGAAAACCGAATCTGCGAAAGTGGAAAAAGCTGCAGTGAAAACTTCAGCGATAAGAACAGCGCCGAACCCCAAACTCCCTCGCAAAACACTCGTCCTCCTGGATTCGCACGCGATTATCCACCGGGCATATCATGCACTGCCAGACTTCGCTTCTTCAAAAGGTGTGCCGACTGGCGCGCTCTATGGTCTGACCATGATGCTCATGGGTATCATCGAAAAGTTTAAACCAGAATATATTGTTGCCTGCTACGATCTTCCTGGTCCGACATACAGACATATTGCATATGAGGCGTACAAAGGCACGCGAAAGAAAACTGATGATGCCCTAGTTGAACAATTAAAGAGTTCTCGAAAAATATTTGAAGCCTTTGGTGTGCCAATGTTTGATCATCCAGGTTTCGAAGCCGATGATATGTTGGGAACAATTGTTGAACAAGTTGCGCATGATGGAAAAAAGTTCGATCCCGATGGTGCGCCTGTAAAGGTGGTGATTGCGTCAGGGGATATGGATACTATGCAATTGGTGACGGGGGACGATGTTGTTGTATACACTTTGAAAAAAGGAATAAAAGATATTGTCATTTATGACGAACTGGCTGTCATCGAGCGATTTGGTTTCAAACCGGAGTTTCTGCCAGATTATAAAGGCCTTCGCGGTGATCCATCTGACAATATTATTGGCATTGCAGGTATTGGAGAAAAAGCGGCAGGAATTGTCATTAGCGCTTTTGGGACGATTGATCAAATGTATGCATTGCTGGATAAAAAACCAGAAGAATTTCGCGCGAAACTGAAAGCTGCTGGAATGACAGATCGGGTGATTGAGCTTTTGGAGAAAGGTAAAGACGATGCGATGTTCAGCAAAACACTCGCCACCATTCGTCGCGATGCACCAGTCACATTTAATTTTGAAGATGCAAAATGGACGCCGCATCTCGAACAGATTGAGGCTTTGTTTAAAGAATTGGAGTTCAGATCTTTGTTTGCGAAGGTGAAGCAAATTCTGGGTGGAGGTTCTATGCAAGTGGTCACAAGTGCGAGTGTGAGCGGTGAAACTAACAGTACTTCAGGTGCAAAAAAAAGAAAAAGCGGTGCAGGAGACGATGCAGATAATTCTGGACCAAAACCATCGACCTCCGGATTGTTTGGTGGAACTGGTGAGGAATATTATCAAGATGCATCGCCCGAACTTCAGGAAAAGTTAAAACTTGCGGTTTTTGTTCTTGATTCCAATAAATCAAATCCGACACTTGAGGATGCGTATTATGAGACTGATGAAACTGATGCGGATCGGGCTTATGAAAAAATGTGGAAAAAGATTCATGCACAAGGACAGGGTTTCGTGTTCGACGAAATTGAGGCACCACTTATTCCCATCCTCCATAAAATGACTGAAGCGGGTACGATGATTAATGTCGATTATTTGAAGACTTTGTCGAAGGAATTTCATAAAAACTTGAACAGGATTGAAAAAGAAATTCATGAAATGGCCGGTATGGAATTTAATATTGCATCCCCAAAGCAACTCGGCGAAGTTTTGTATGAAAAGTTAAATCTCGGTGGCGCCGGTTCTGGTTTGCGCATAAAGAAAACAGCGGGCGGAGCACGTTCGACAAAAGAGTCCGAGCTTGAAAAAATGAGAGACGCTCATCCGATCATTGGCAAGATTCTCGAAGCTCGGGAATTAGCAAAACTCCTCGGTACATATATTGATGCAATTCCTACCTATGCCGATGCGAACAATCGCATTCATCCGCGGTTTTCTCAGACAGGTGCGGCGACAGGGCGAATGGCTACGTATGATCCAAGTATCCAAAATATTCCCATCAAAAGCGAATTGGGTAAGAAAATCCGTCTCGCTTTTGTCGCGCCAAAAGGCAAAAAATTGGTGGCATTGGATTATTCTCAAATTGAATTGCGCATCGCAGCCATCTTGTCTGGCGACGAAAACCTTGTAGAA
>DALYDD010000015.1:4517-28477 GCA_031973395.1 Minisyncoccota bacterium
CATACAGGTGTTGCTGCTCGCGTTTTCAAAGTTTCTGAAAGCGAAGTGACAAAAGATATGCGTCGTCTCGCAAAGGTCATCAACTTCGGCATCCTCTATGGAATGGGTGTGAATTCGCTCCGCGCCAATCTCTCGCAAGGTGGCACACCTGTGTCACGCGAAGAAGCCCAGAATTTTTATACTGAATATTTCAATACATTTACCGGAATCGCGAAATATTTGGAAGATGTAAAAGAGTCCGCTACCACACTTGGCTATACAAAAACGCTATTCGGTAGGCGCCGATATTTCGAAGGCATCAAAAGTCGTTTGCCATTTATTCGTGCCGCAGCAGAACGTATGGCCATCAATGCGCCGGTACAAGGAACTGCAACAGCTGATATTACAAAACTTGCAATGCAAGCGGTGCACGAAAAACTTTGTTCAAAACCAGAGCACGGCGTTACGATGCTCATGCAAATTCACGATGAATTGGTTTTTGAAATTGATGAAGATAAGGCGGTGAATATGTCCGAAACTATTCGCGAGATTATGGAGGGCGTCATGATCGAAGCTTTTGAAAAATATCAAACATTTGAAAAAGGGGAAGTGGTAGGTGGTGAATTTGAAGGTGTTGCTAAACGCGTGCATGAAGTGCCTATTTTGGTGTCAGTAGGGATTGGAGATAATTGGGGGGAGATGAAGTAATAGGTATAATATGAGTCGTCTATGTTATACACCCTCATCGGAACCGATATTGAAAAAGTTCGTGCTCGCGGACATGCGCTCGTCGAAGCTTTGAAAGAAAAGCGGCCCGACGCTTCTTCTTTTCGCTTACACTTAGAAAACTGGAGCAATGATAAGTTCAAGGAATTGACTGGATCAATCGGGCTCTTTTCGAGCAAATATATTATTTTCCTCGACAATTTACTCACAGGACTTCCCGAAAAGAAATATGAAGAAAAAGAAAACCCGGCTGAGATTATTTTGGAAAACCTAAAAGAACTTAAAGGTTCAGATCATGTTTGGATCATTGTCGAGGATGCTTTATTTGGAAAAAGTTCAGGAAAAGATATCGGAGTGCGAGCTGGAAAAGATTTAGATAAGATCATAGACGAACTTAAAAAACATTCAGATAAAATTGAGGAACATGATGTGCGAAAGGCGGCAACGACGAAAAAAGGTTGGGGAAGTGGCGAGGTGAATTCTTTTACATTTACCGATGCATTTTTTGATAAAGATAAAGTACGTGCTCTTAATGCCCTAACTGCACTCGAGGATATGGAAACTGCAGCCGAGGAGATTCATGGTGCACTCTGGTGGCAGACAAAAGTTATGTTTCAGATTTTGAAAAACGATACAAAAGGATTGTCGCCGTTTGTGGTGGGCAAGAGTCAGAAGTTTTTGAAAAAGTGGGGTGAGAAAGATTTAAAGGTTTTATCTGATGCCATGGTTGAAAACTATCACCAGGGGCATTTAGGAAAGGTGGAGATTGGGGACGGCTTGGCAAAGATGGTTTTGAAGCTCTAGGTTCTTTTGTCCAAATATTCTGATATCATTAGCCACTATGAAAATACTCATCGGTGTCATTGGTGAAAAGGGGGCGGGTAAGGGCACATTCACCAAATTCTTTAGAGAGGCGGTCGTTGCTTCTGGCACTCCGGTTTCCATTTTCAATATTAAATCATCGGATATTTTGGCCAAGACTTTGAATATGTGGGATATTCCACTTACGCGTTCTAATTTGCAGCAACTCGCAATTATTATGGATGGGCAGTATGGAAGTGGTTCTCTGAGTCATGCAATTAAAAACGAAATTTCGAATGCAAAAGAAGATATTGTAATTTTTGAAGGAATTAGGTGGCCGAGCGATGTTGAGATGGTCCGCAGTTTTCCAAATAATAAAATTGTTTCTGTGCAAGCGATTCCGGAAATTCGATATGAAAGAATTAAATTGCGGAATGAAAAAGTTGGCGAGAGCATGGCGACATATGAGCAATTTATGGCAGAAGAAAAAGTTGCGACTGAGACGCAGATTGCGACACTTGCGGAAGGTGCGGACTTTAAAATTGATAATAATGGAGGAGAGAAAGAGTTTGCGGAGAAGGTGGTGGAGTTTTTTAGGAGGTTGTAAGAAAAGTTTTTAATATTTGACTTCATTTCCAATGAAAAAAACATATCAGCTCACTCATCTTATCTATCCTAGTCAAGAGATTGATCTCGAAGGATTAATATTAAAGCCGGAGGGAGACGGTCCTTTTCCTGCTATTGTTTTTGTCCATGGATTTAATCGTTCTGGAGCCTGGGAATTCATCTGGATTGGAGTAGAGTTGGTAAAAAGAGGGTTTGCGGTTTTTTTGCCATCTCAAATTGGGTTTGGGGGCTCAAAGGGAGAAAAAGATTACTGCGGGCCGAAAACGGTTCAAGGAGTAATTGATGGGACTAAGAAGTTCTTAAAAGAAAGTTTTGTTGATGCATCACGATTAGGAATCTGGGGTATATCGAGAGGTTCAAATGTTGCCTCGATGCTCATGTCAAAAAGCCCTGACCTCTTTACATGTGGAGTTTTCCAATCAGGTATGTATGATTTTAATAAAGTTCTAGATACTACAGAGGTTCTAGATATGGCAGAAAATATGAAAAATGAAAGTGGGGGAACGCAAGATCAATATAGAGAAAGGTCTGCCGTTGATTTTGCTGAGGGGATACAACGTCCTGTTCTAGTTTTACATGGAAGGGAAGATAAGACGTATGTGATTGAGCAAGCACTTTCATATGTAGAAAAACTGAAAGAGTTAAATAAAAAAGTGGATATGAAAATATTTGAAGATAGAGGACACAATATTCTCATACACGAAAGTATTCCATTGGTTTGTGAGTTCTTTAAAAGGAATTTTTGATACTGTGGTCACGCATAATTCCTTCGCCGTCGCTCAGGAATTTACGCGAAGTCCTCTCGGACACTCGCTGCTGCTCGCCCACCTCACGACTCGCTCTGCTGAGCTCGTATCGCTCCGGCTCGCACAAGTATTAAAAAAGACCAGTGCAGACTGGTGTTTTTTCTCTTGTGCGCCCGGTAGGAATCGAACCTACGACCCTCTGCTTAAAAGGCAGGTGCTCTACCGACTGAGCTACGAGCGCGTGAGAAGAAATATACCAGCTAATTATGAAAAAGTCTATATTTAGGCTATAGTATTGGCCATGAAAAAGGGCCCTAAAAGCAAAGAAATTGCACAGGAATTTATCCTTGTGATTCCAAATATTCGCAGCGCTCACAATGTAGGCTCTTTGTTTCGAACTGCAGATGGGGCAGGTGTTTCTAAAATATACTTATGCGGCTATACCCCAATACCTATTGATAAGTTTGGACGACTGGGTAAACCACAAAAAGAAATTGCCAAGACAGCGCTTGGTGCTGAAAAAAGCATTCCGTATGAATATCTTCCAACTTTGAAACAAACTGTGGCGAAATTAAAAAAAGATGGAGTTACAGTAATTGGTTTAGAGCAAGATGAAAAAGCTCTCAAGATGGGATCAAGACGAGATGAAGATCTTCTCAAAAATATATTAAAACAGTCTCACAAAATCGCCCTGGTTGTTGGGGAAGAGGTGGATGGAATGACAAAAGCAGATCTTAAATTAATGGATCATGTGATTGAACTTCCAATGAAGGGTCAGAAAGAATCTCTCAATGTTTCCGTGGCAGGAGGAATTGCTATGTACTTCCTGTCTCTATTGAAATAGTTTTTGGTGTGTATTGCAAAAATGTCCACTTCGTCCGCCGATCATCTGGCGATGAATAATTCCCGTGCATCCCTTTTTGTCACAAGGTTTCCCTGTTTTTCGATACGCCTTATGTTGTCCTTGAAATTTTCCGGGCAAACCATAAATATTTCGATAATCAGACATTGAGTCACCGCCGAAATTGATTCCTTTTAAAAGCATTTCCTTGGTCGCTTTAAACATTTCATTTCTCACTGCAGGGAGGATTTTTCCAAAATGACTTTTTGGGTGAACATTTGATCGCCATAGAATTTCATCAGAATAAATATTGCCAACTCCAGCGATTAAAGTTTGGTCCATCAAAACTTGTTTAATGGGCGCAGTTGGCCGCTTTGCCAAGCGCTCGGAAAAAAGCTCGAAAGTAAAATTTTTATCCAAAGGCTCTGGTCCCAAATGTGAAAGCTCTGGATGTTTCTCCTCGCCATATTTTGTTTCACTGGTCGGTAAAAGTGTGACTTTTGCAAATTTGCGCATATCTGATAGTGCCAAGTGTTTTTCTTTTTTTGAACCAGCACGCCGGAGAGTAAACATCAAGTGAACGAAGCGATTAAAAGGATCGTTGAGTGGGTTTTTAGGAGAAGTGTCTACCGCTCGCCATGGATCTTTTTTACCAGCCAATTTTCGGTCAAAAATATACTCTCCGCACATAATATGCCCAGTCATTTTCATATGAATCAAAATTGTCTGTTTATTCGCGAGATGAATTAGAATATTTTTCGCACGACGGGTAGTGCTCATGATTTTTTGTCCAAGTATTTGCCTGCGAAAACTCGCAAAGAATTTTGGATTCTTTATATTATTTTTCTGCGAATGAGACGGGCTTTTGTAATCGGTCCAGACATCGGAAATAATCCAACCTCTTGCCTCTTTATTTAATCCATCAACAGTTGTTTGTACCTCAGGGAGTTCAGGCATATGAATGCTTTATTTATATATGAGAAAGAGAAAAAAGAGAACCCCGCCGAGGGCGCGAGGTCCTCGATCGGGGTTGGGTTGGGTGAGCTGGCGATCAGTTAGGCTGCTGCAGCCAGCGCGCGCCATTTCTGCACAATCCGTGCGGAGGGAACAGTGTGGACGTAGAGTGCCGTCTCGCACACTTTTCCTTTGCGGATGTGAAGCGAGATGGAGACATTCGTTTCTTCATCACCGAGCATGCATTTGACTTGCGGGCAGAGCCAGAGAATCTGTGACTCTTCGGGGCCATGTGTTTGGCACCAGTTGCCCTGATCTGGTTTGCTCAGGGCATTTTGCACCGCGGCCTGGATGTTGTCGCGATTCGCTGCGACAAGTCGGGTCATAAGGCTTTCGTCATCGAATCCGACCTTGCCGATCGGTTGAGTGGCAAGCGCCACGACGAGCGCTTTGTCAGCAGGTGTGGGTGTGTAGCGGGTGGCAGGAACTGCCGCGGGTGGTTCTGATTTCATGATTTGGGTTGGTGGTGTGAGCTGGGTTGTTCTGAATAAGGCCTCAGATTGCCTGATCATTTATCTTGCCGAAGCAAAACGCGAAGATCTTCTGACAGAAGAATACGCCACAAACATGTGTTTTGTCAACTTTTGTATGTATTTATTATCTAAAAACCAAATCCGACTAACCCAAAACCTGCAATAAAATCTTAATTTTCTCACCAATATCTTTTTGTCTCGTTTCAGCGTCTAATTTTTCCAAAGCATCTTTGGCTTCACGATGCGTATAACCCAGAGATTTAAGTGCTTCGATCGTATCAATATCGCTCTGGCTTGCCGCAGAATATTTCTGGCCAACCGGTTCTCCGTTTTCGTCGAGACCTGCAATGGCGGCGAGCTTGCCTTTGAGTTCGAGTACGATTTTTTCTGCCATCTTTTTTCCAATACCAGAAATTGAGGTGAGATAAGAAACTTCTTCCATTACAACCGCATCGCGAATCTTTTCGTGTCCAGCAGCGTTCAAAACACCCAGAGCTGTTTTTGGACCAATACCAGAAACGGTGAGCAGGTGATCAAACATTTCTTTTCCATCTTGCAAAATAAAGCCATATAGGTCGATGGCGTCTTCGCGTACTGCTGTGTGAATCCATAGGCTTACATGTTCTCCAATGCGCATCATTTCCATATCGCGCTCGGTGGCGGAGACTTTGTAACCTACGCCGCCGGTTTGGACGACGAGGTATTTGGGCTCTTTGTGTAAAACAGTTCCAGAGAGGTGGGCGATCATGGCTTGATTATAGCCCTGAAGTGGAATTATGAAAAACAAAAGCCCCCACCGATCAATTTGCCAACCTTACATCCAGTGAGGTCAGCGCCAATTCAGGCATGATCGATGAGGGAATTTTTTTCTCGGCCGCAAGCGCAAAACTGCGATTGCTAGGCGAAGGAGCTATGCCCATGTCTTTGTCGGTCGGTATGGACCGCCAACTGCAGTTCAAGATACGCCCGGTATTTGAACGGGAGACTTATAGCCTACAGGAAAAAATAAAATTGCCAACCCTTCAACAATGTGTTAATCTCCTCTTACATATGCCAATTACACAATCTGCAAAAAAGGCCCTTCGAAGCTCTGACAAGAAGCGTGTTGTAAATACTCGCCGAAAAAAGAATGTAGAAGTTGCTGTTAAAAATGTTAAAAAATTAGCATCTAAGGGTGAAAAGAAAGCTGCTCAAGAAGCTCTTTCTCTCGCTTACAAAGCACTTGATAAAGCCGTAAAAACAGGCCTTCTCAAGAAGAACGCTGCTTCTCGAAAAAAATCTCGACTTTCAGCTGCTATCAAAAGAGGCAATCCAACAAAATAAAAAGCCGGCACCTCTCTCAGAATGAGACAAAAGAAAACCCTCGCGCACTGCGAGGGTTTTCTTTTTATATTATCGCTCCGCCACTAACCAAATAATTCCTCTTTCAATTCTTTGCCGAGCTCATGTTCTGTCTCGTGGCGCTTAGTCGCAACAAGCTGCATGATCTTATCTTTTATATCCTGTGGATTTGGACTTTGTTCAAAAACGAAATGCCTCTCAGATCCCGCTGTCTGCACTTTTATATCACCAAATCGGAGTACAGTTGCCACCGGACCCTGGACATCGATGGATACATCTTGAACTTTATCAATCGATAATTCTGAAATGCTTCGATTGAAAAAACCATGCTGGATACTATTGATAATGCGCATATTCGTCACGATCCAGGTATCTAATGTGTACATAGTGAGTGCATAAAATAATGAATACCAAAGGATCATATAATATCCAGCCCAAAGACTGGCAAAAAGCATAAGCATTCCACGCTCCGCGATAAATTTTCCAAATATACCAAATATGATAAATGGCAAAAGGGCAGCAGCTACTAGGAATGCTATCTTTGTCGCGATCACAAACCAATGTCTATGCAAAAAGATCACGACTTCCTCGCCCTCTTTTTTACCCTCGAAAGTATAATTTGTTGCTGATAAGAATGAGAAAATGGGAGACATGGAAGTATGGGTGGTTTATAGATTAAAGAGGCTCGTATGGCCGAGTTGTATATTGCTGAAATCTACTTGTGAAAAAAGAAGAACGACGACAATGGTGAGCACTAGTGATCCTGCCAAGAATATCGCGGCAATTTTTTTCGGCTGACCACTGACACCAAATCGGATCAAGTGATACAAAACCAGAAAAGCCATCGTCCAATATATAAGCAAAGCGAATGTAAAAACAAATCCTCCAATTCCATCCGGACTAATCATGTGAAAAGTATACACCCTCACGGGTATACATTGCTACTAACATTTGATCATTGTAAAAAAAGAGAACCCCGGCCGCATGATTGCGGCCGGGGCCAGAGCTCTTTTTGCCCATTAGAGAGCTCTGAGATTTTTCGGATTCACAGCTTTTTGAACGAGCCTGTGCGCCAGAACCCACGACGACCCTTCCACTTGAGCTGGTAGAATTCGCGCGGGGCCACCCGTCGTTCTTCCGGGAACTCCCTGTCGAAGAGTTCCCACTGGAATATCCCGCTACCGATGTAGTCGTTCCCTTCGCCTGCGAAGGGCCACGGCGTCCAGTTGACGAGGTCTGTTGAGCGGCAAAGCTCGAAGAACTCGAGCTGGGAGCCTTGATACCGTAGCAGGGTGCCGCCGTTGGGTCCGTTCTCGGTCAAACTGACAAAGTTCGGAAGTGGCACATCCTGGGCGAGGTACATAAACTGTGCGGTCTTTGTGACAGCCGGCAATGTGATGCCGGCATACATCGGTATGAATGTCACTGACCAGTGCAGAACATAACCTTTGTTGAGGGTGGGCCGCGTCAGGTCCGGAAACTGATTCCATTGGAATCTTTGTCTGGTTGAGCAGATCGTTCCGACATTGGCGACGGGGGTGTTTTTGATCGCCACGTTCCCCGGGCTGTTCATGTTCCCATTGAAGTTGTTTCCGTCCAGTGTGAAGACGCAGGGCTTTGAGGTGCCCGCTTCCAGGACGTGGTAGAGAGCCGGTGAGATATTCGTGGCGGGCTGCCCATTGGGGAGCATGACCGGCGTTTCCAGCCCTGTGAGCGCGTCATAGTGATAGAGGCTGAATTTCATGTCGGTGATCATCACCGATTGGAGGATGACGCCATGCTCGTCGAGCGAGGGCAGAATGCCGAACCCGACGTGAAAGCCGTCGGTCTGACTGTCGGGCGGGACGGTCAAGTCGAATGTAAAAGGCTTCCATAGGGCGAGCGTGGCTTGCGTCACCTCCTCACTGATGCAGATGTTCCCCACGACGTCGTAGTAAGGTGTGGGAACGGCAATACCGGCTTTGGTGGTGTTGACAAGCCCTCCGAGGAGGGTGAGAAGAAGGGCGCAAAGCGCCGCGAGTGGGTTTGATTTCATGGTGGGGTTGGTCTGAGTTTAGTGGATTTCGGGGTGGGGTCTAGAGAATCAACTGCACGTGCTTTTCATCTCCAGATAGGCTGGAAATATATGCTTGTGATGGCAAAGAACGAGGGTTGAACCAATTGGAAAGTATCACTCTAATGGGGAAGTGTCAATGGTTTCGTTAATGCGAGGGGTAATGTAAACAGATGCTTTCTAAGCATAAATTCCAGGTATAATTCTTAGTATGAATACATCACCCGCAGAAATTCCTTATTATAAAGATGAACGGTCGCCTCTAGTCCCAGAGAAACCAATTATAGAAAGAGATATGATCAATGCGATTGTTTTTGATCGATCGACGAATTCGGTCATTTGTCTGGATTGGCCAAAACTAAAGGTTAAAACTTTCATTCTAGGTGGTATAGAAAATGGTGAGGATCCAATTGCTGCAGCGCTACGAGAAATTAAAGAAGAGACAGGCTATACAAATCTGAAATTTATTTCAGAAGTGGGGAAAACACGGTCTGCGTATTATGCAGGACATAAAGAGGAAAATAGATTGTCGAATAATGTTGGTCTTTTATTTGAATTAGAAAATCAGGATAAAGAAGAGGTGCCAGAAGCTGAGTCGGCGAACCATACTGTTGTATGGGTTCCTAAAGATGAAGTAGAAAGTTTTTTGGATGTTGATTCACAGAAGTTTATTTGGGAAAAGGCGAAGGGGGCTTTGGGATAATGATATTTGACTTTTTTGTCGACGAGAATATTATATTAATTAAGTGGCAAACTTTAAGTCCTGAAAAATCGCTCTTGACGGAGCGGTTTTTCTATTTGCCAGGATCATATTTCATTTTTCTTATATAAAAACTTTATCAAAATTTAAGGTGGTTTATTCAATAATCTTTACGGGCACATAACGGCGAATATGTGCTAACGGGCAGGCCAGTGGTTCTGGGACTTAAAGTTTGCCACTTTGAGTTTGTGGGTTCGATTCCCGTCCTGTCCAATTCGACAATTTAATACGGGTGGCCAGAAATAATTTGCTCGTCGTCACTCGCAAATTTTCCCGGCCCTGGCTCGTCTGTTTTTTCTGCTGAAAAAACATGACTGCGCCTGCCACCAAATATAAAAAGACCGAAGCAGTTCGGTCTTTTTATATTTGGTGGCCCCGACAGGAATCGAACCTGTATTTTGAGTTCCGCAAACTCATGTCCTATCCATTGAACGACGGGACCAGTAGACTGTTATATATCATAAAAAACCCAGTTCACAAAGCGACAGTAACAGACCTTCAAGACGAAAGGAGAATAAAAACCCAAAAAACTAGAAACCTAGATATTCAAAAAATCTTTGTAGCTTTGACTCGCCATGCTCTTCTTCTAATAACATGTCCAGTAAATAATCACGCACCTCTTCCGGATCCACTTCGTCGATCGGGATAACGATCAATTGAGAAGTGACTTTTCGAGAGTGGAAATAGAGCTTAGATTTTCCATCATGATGTGTATTATTTTCAACCCAAAAAGAGCGCAATCTTGTGTATGGATGAAATTCGGTGTCATCAATGAGTAGACCTGTTTTATTTAATTCAAAACGAACGATTCGAGGAGTGCGTCTTGCTCCAACAATAAGTGCAAAAAGTGATACAAGAACGACGATTGCGAAAATAATATTACCCAGAATGACTGAAATGAGCGCGATTGATACAGCGATAATTCCCACAGCCCAATACCAATCGGCGGTTTTGTGATGATGATCGTATTCTAATGCTTCCCAAACAACAGGACCTTTTGCCATATACAACAGTATATCAGAATTATAAAAACGCAGTTGTTTTTTTGCTAAAAAACCCTGCTCCCGCTCGAAGCCAAGCTTCTCCGCGAAGTTTTATAATCCTAATATCCTGTTGTAAATTTTCAACTCGGAAAATTAAACGAACGTAAGAGCAATACCGCTTTTATTTCCTCGTCCTGTTCGTCCGATTCGGTGAACATAGTCATCGTGTGTTTGAGGTACGGTGAAGTTGATGACATGAGAGATATCGTTTACATCGATTCCTCGTGATGCTACATCTGTAGCAACGAGAATTGGAGTGACACCGCTCTTGAAGAAGTTCAAGGCACGAGTTCGCTCACGCTGATCTTTGTCACCATGAATCGAATTAGCTTTGAAACCTTTGGCAATTAACTCCTGAGTTAGTCTTTCTACATCTCGCTTTGTCTCGCTAAAGATCAAAACCTTAGACATAGAAGGGTTTTTGAGGAGCTCAACAAGGGCTGGGATTTTTTCACTCGGGTGGTTTGTCCGAACAATATCCTGATCAACGTTATCAGTTGTTTTTCCAGATTGAATCTCAACCGTAACTGGGTTATTGAGGAACATATGAATAAGTTCTCGAATTTTTGGCGGCATTGTTGCAGAGAAGAAGAGTGCCTGCTTGTCTTTTGGCAAAGAGTTGAGGATTTCGGTAATTGGCTCAACAAATCCCATATCAAGCATATGGTCCACTTCATCAATAACAACATTATTGTACATTCTGAAATTGATAAAACCCTTTTCGGCGAGATCTTGGATTCGTCCTGGTGTACCAATGACGACGTGAGGATTTCTTCGCAACATCTGAATCTGATTGTATGCAGGCATTCCACCCACACAAACAACAGAGAAGAGGTTCATGCCTTTTGAAAATAATCTAAACTCCACATCAATTTGCTGTGCGAGCTCTCGTGTTGGAGCAACGATAAGCAAACTCTGATTTTGTGGATCGAGAGCGATTTTATGAATAAGGGGAAGAAGAAAAGCTGCTGTTTTTCCCGTACCAGTATTGGCAAGACCAACAAGATCTCGTCCTTCCATAATATGTGGAATACTTTGATCCTGAATCGGACTTGGTGTTTCGAATTTTTTATCAAGTAAGTTTCTCAAAAGATATTGATTCAAATTAAAATCAACGAAACTATTTTTGATTTTCACTTTCTGTGCTGATGGACCAGGGCCTGCAGCTTTTTTGATAAAGCGAGAGATATCGATTGATTCTCCTCGTCCTCGTCTTTTGGGTCGGCGATTGCCACCTCCGTATCCACCACCACCTCCGCCATGCCATGCTTGTCGCAAGGTATGCCCGCCCCCATGTCGAAAGCCGCCTTGTTCTTGAAAGCGTGAGTAACTTTTGTTTCGGTTTGGTCGAGCTTGGTATTGTGAGCCCCCTGTGTTTCCGTAACCACCGCGATCTTGTCTACCAGAGTTTCCTCCAGACTGACTTTGAGCAAGAAAACTTGCAGCAGCGTTTTTGTAACCTCGGTTATATCCCGGGGCGTTTGGGTGTGAAAATGTCATGTTTTGTACCGTTAGGTATCAAATTTGCCAGAGGCAAATTTGATCAAAATTAGTTCTTGTTTAAGCACTAATTTAACCTAACGAAAATTAATTAAGGTCTGATCAATGAAAAATAAGTAAAGTGAAAAAATCCGAGTTCATTGGTGCCCACAAATAAATCAAGGGCGCTCGCACGTTTTTCGATACCCCTGCCGATTGCTGTATAGAACGTCGGTGTAGAGTTGTCTCTGAGGAGAACACTTGCCGGTAATCTATAGAACAAAATGAGTTGTATTGGCAGTACATTAACATACATTTTGTGTTTGTGCAATACGATGGGAGGGTTGAATATAAAGTATGAAAAAGGAAAGACCGTACTGCGGGTTGCGCAGCACGGCCTCGATGTCCTCAGATGTTGGGAAGGTCAGGGGGGCTTAGTTGGACAGGAGGGCAAAGCCTCCTTTGCCGTCAAAGATTTTCCTGTCCGGCTTGGCGTCGGTCACTCCGAACTTCTCGGCGCCTTCGCCGGATCGGATGATGAACAGTCCAGGTCCTGTACTGTGCCCGCCAATCACGTCATGAAGCACGATGACCCAGTCCAAGTCCATTTTCCTCATCGCTGCATCCGCTAGTGCGTCGCGGAGCACGGGTGCCACCTCCTTTGGTGGCTTATTGCCGTACTTGTTGTAGCACGCTTGGGTAATTGCCTCTAGGGTCAAACCCTCGCCGAACTTATTCAGTCTGACGATCGTCATCCTGTGGGTTTTGCCCCCTCCTGGAATAACCATGTCCTCAAGGACCTCCCGGATGTCCGGGTCTCGCTGGTTGAGTTCCGGGTGAGCTTCGAGCCACTCGAGGCCAGTTTTTTCGCTTGTGGGTCCGACCAGGTCGAACCTGAAGCCCTGCATTGCTTCTTTCAGGTTGCGGATTGCGCTCATAATTTGGTGTTTGGCGGTGTTGTTGGGTGTAGTGGTGACCTTGGTTGATGGTCACAGCCAGAAAAGGCTTATTTTAAGCCGTTTTTGGCTGTGACCAATTTTCCCGATACATCTGATGTGAAAGGTCTATTACCTACATATTATACACTCTATATCATTTATTGTCAAGTACAAAGAAGCCCACAAAACCTATATATATGGCTATAAAAGTGCTATGATCGGCATATAAATATGAGCGAAAAGACCACAACTTGGGACGTAATTGTAATCGGCGGCGGTCCGGCTGGAATGATGGCAGCGGCGGGTGCCGCAAAACGCGGCCGCCAGGTTCTTTTACTTGAAAAAAATGCCACTCTGGGCAAAAAGCTTCTTATTACAGGTGGTGGGCGATGTAATGTAATGAATGCCGAGCTTGATACACGAACCTTACTCGCCAAATACAAAGAAAGCGATAAGTTCTTGTTCTCAGCTTTTTCTCAATTTAGCTCAAAGGAGTCTTTTGAATTTTTCAACTCCCGCAATATGCCGACAAAAATCGAAAATGAAAAAAGAGTTTTTCCGGTGAGTGACAAGGCGCAATCGGTTTGGGATGTTCTTGTGCATGAGTTAAAGGAAAATAAGGTTACTGTGCGATCAAATTCTCCGGTTTCCAGTCTCCTCATCAAAGATGAAAAAGTTGTTGGTGTGAAACTTGGCGCTTTGAATAATAAAGAAGAAATTCTCGGCGAATCAATCATCGTTGCAACTGGGGGAACATCGCGGCCAGAAACTGGCTCAACAGGCGATGCGTATAAATGGATGCGCGCAATTGGACATAATGTTATTGAACCAGAACCATCACTTGTGCCTGTACGCATAAAAGATAAGTGGGTAAAAGAAATGCAGGGCAAGACTCTGGATGAGGTGAAAATAACTGTATATGCGGGCAGTGATACACCTATTGGCGGAGAAAAAGGTTTGGAAAAAATAAAAACCAAGAAAGGCAAGATTTTATTTACGCATTTCGGTGTGAGTGGTCCGACAGTTTTAAATATGAGTAAAGATATTGGAGAATATATAAAGCATGAGCAAGTTTTTTTATCCCTCGACATCAAACCAGATCAGGATCATGGCAAGCTCAATGCTTCTTTACAAAAGTTATTTACAGAAGAAATAAATAAAAAAATAAAAAATGCGCTCTCTGCGATTATTCCCTCAGCACTTGTGCTCGCGGTTATTGTACGCGCTGGTATTGATCCCGATAAGGCTTGCAATAGTATTACGCGCGAAGAAAGAATGGCTTTAATTAGCGCCATAAAGGATTTGCGCATAGAGGTTGATGGCTTGCTCGGAACTGACAAGGCGATTATTACAAGTGGCGGTGTCGATCTTTCTGAAATAGATTTCAAGACAATGCGATCCCGCCTTGCGCAAAATGTTTTTATTATCGGCGACATGCTTAATGTCGATCGACCGTCTGGTGGATATAGTTTGCAACTCTGTTGGACGACTGGATTTGTCGCTGGGCAGAATGCTTAAGTATTTTTTGTATCGCTATCTTCAGCCCGAAGCTTTTTATTTAGTCGCATCGCTTCCGCCCAAGATAATTCATAGATCTTTTTCATTGCGTCGGCGATCTCTTCGCTCTCGATCACGATTCCAAGTTTTTCGCGCCATGAAGCGATCATTACTTTATTATCATAAATATTTATTTCAGGAGAAAAATAGTACTTATTAGTTGGTACAAAAGCGGTCTCACGATTTTCTTCTTTATCAAATTTAGCGCGTTCTATGCCGAGCGGGGTTTTGGGAACGATGCCACGGATAGGTATTCCTTTTTTGGCACGACGTTTATAATAATCGGGAAAGTAATTTGGAATGGTTGTATTCTGGGCATCATCAATGGTTGCATAGGCACGAATTGGCTCAGAACTCGAGAGCGTGTCTTCATAAATATGTCGCAAACCTTCAACTCCTTCATAGAAACGAATGCGCGGGCGATTTTTTAAACTATATAAAGTCGTGAGCTCTGGAATTAATTCCTCGGACTTTTTTATTTGATCTGCGATGTCAGCTGCCTGCTTTTTTAGATATATCGTAATCGAAGCGGGGGATTCTGCCGCATATTCTTGTTTGGGCTCTTTGCCGGAGACGCTCGCAAGACCTTTATTGGCCAAAGAATTCAAAATATCATAGCCGGTGGTGCGGTTAATGCCCGCTTTTCTTGAAATCTCGGTTACCGTCCCTTTTCCCAATTCCAAGAGGGCGATATATACGTCCGTTTCTTTTTCACTAAAGCCAAAGCCTTGAAGAGGGGCCGCCAATTGTTGATGAGTTTTTTTCACAAAACAAGTATATTATAAGGCCTACTTTTGTGTCAACTTTAATCCACAGAAATATGGTACAAGCGTGAAAGTCTATTTTATAAGGCTTAAAACATGCATACTCTGACGATAGTATTTGACAACATGGGTGAGTGGTGCCAGAATATCCCTAATTATTGCCGACGTAGGGCGAGCGAAATGGGAAAGAATACTTTCACATTTCCGAGCCGAGGGGAGCAATATAAGGAGTTTGCTTTTACTTAATAATAATCAATTAATCATGAAAAAAGGTATTTGGTGGATTATTGTGGTTGTGATCATCGCCCTATTGCTCATTTGGGGTGGATCAGGCGACAAAGACACAGCTTCAAACACATCTGTTGCTGGGGCAAAAATTAAAATCGGTGCCATGATGCCACTTTCTGGCGATGCTGCTGCTTATGGCGAAGCTGTCAAAAAGGGTATTGAATTGGCTCGAAAAGAATTGAAGGCCGATAATATCGAAGTTATTTATGAAGACTCAAAGTGTAGTCCTCAGGATGCAGCAAACGCAATCAATAAGCTAAAGACTGACAAAGTCATTGCGATCGTTGGTGAAGTTTGCTCATCTGCAACTATGGCAGCTGCGCCAATTGCGAATTCGGCTATGATTCCAATGGTTGCGCCTTCCGCAACAAGTCCAAAATTGACTGAAGCAGGTGATTATGTCTTCCGTGTGGTGCCGAGTGATCTATACCAAGGAACTTTTGGTGCGGATCTCATGGCAAAAACCGGACATAAAAATCTTGCCATCATCTACTCTAATGAAGATTATGGTCTCGGTCTCAATACGGTGATTACTGATAAATTTACACAGGCTGGCGGAAAGGTTGTAGCGAGTGAAGCGGTAAATTCTGGTTCGACCGATGTACGAACTCAGATTTCAAAAATCAAAAATTTGAAACCCGATGCAATTTTCCTAGGAACAAACTCTCCTGACTCAGGTGTCGCTGTTTTGAAGCAGCTCAAGGAATTAGGACTCAATGTTCCTATCTATGCGAGTGAATCGATGAATAGTCAGACTGTTCTCGATGGTGCAAAAAATGCTGCTGAAGGCATAACTGTTATGTCAGTAACTCTTGGTTCTGATTCTTTCAAGGAACGACATGAAAAAGAATATGGAAAAGGTCCTGATGTATTTGCGGCGCAGGGTTATGATGCTTTCGTTGCAATTAAAAACGCAATTGATAGCGGCGCAAAAACCGGCGAAGCTGTTAAAACCGCCCTCTATAAAGTTGAATTCGATGGTGTAACTGGACATGTGAAATTCGATGCAAACGGTGATGTTGGCGGAGAATACACAGTATTCAAAGTTGTTGGTGGAAAGTTTGTGATGCAGAAATAGCGTTCTACTAGACCGTCTGTCTTGGCAAAATTCCCCCCCCTCAAAAGTGGGGGATTTTGTTATATAATTGCCAGGACACCCTGAGTCATTTTTAACAGAAGGTCTAACTTAATAACGCATTATTTATATGAAGAAACTTATTTGGTTGGTAGTTGTGATTATTGTTTTAATCATCGCGGTGATACTTTTGCCTGATAGTAATTCGGGTATGACGAATTCGAATGGGGGCAAAGATAAAGGTCCGATCAAGATCGGATTCATTGGTCCTCTGACCGGCGATGCTGCGACTGTCGGTGTTTCGAGTAAGGCCGCTGTTGAAATTGCCGCAGAAGAAATTAATGCTGTTGGAGGAATTAATGGTCGCATGATCGAGATGGTGTATGAAGATGGTAAATGTGGTTCGGCCGCAGCATCGGCAGCTCAGAAACTCATGAACGTTGATATGGTGTTTATGATAATAGGCGGACTTTGCTCTGGCGAAACCGCATCATTTGCAAAGCAGGCAATGGATCAGAAGGTTCCAGTCTTTTCTTATCTTTCTTCGTCTCCGGCATTAAGCACAACGGGTAAATATTTCTTCCGAGATTATCCATCCGATGCTTTCCAAGGAAAGTTTGCAGCTGAGTATCTGTACAATAGATTAGGAGCCAGAAAAGTTGCTGTTCTCTATCACGTCTCTGATTGGGGTACTGGCATTACTCAAGTATTCGAAAAGAGTTTCAAAGAACTAGGTGGAGAGATTATTGCATCCGAAGGTGCTCAGCAAACATCCAGAGACTACCGAACTGAACTTTCTAAAATTAAATCTTTAAATCCTGATTATCTTTATGCGCCTCTTTATACTGAGGGGGCTATCGTTGCTGTTGGTCAGATGAAAGAATTGGGTTTGAAAATAAAAGTATTTGGCGCTGATGGTTGGGCAGACACAAAATTGCAAAAAGAAACCAGTGGTAAGGCAGATGTCCTCTATGCAGAAGTGAAGACTGGCTCTAATCCAGATTTCTTGAAAAAGTTGATGACCAAATCTGGCCAGGAACAGAGTCCGATCGGTGCCGCTCAGGCATATGATGCATTGATGTTATCTGCTCAGGTCTTGAAAAAGACCGGTACAAATCCTGATACATTTGCCACTGAACTACATAAGCAAGACTATACCGGTATCTCAGGGCAGATTCGCTTTGATGAAAATGGTGATCTAAAAGATGGTGGATATGTAGTGAAGCGTGTTGAAAGGGGGACGGCGGTAGAGGTTAAATAATTGATCTCTATCGATACCCAAACAAAGCCCGACCTGAAGCGGCGGGTTTTTGTTTTGTGGTTCGTGCAGATTTTTTTACTGCTTAATCTTATTTATATTTGGAGTCACAAGCCAAGCAGCGGCATTTCCAAACCCGTCTTTATTTATCTGAAACGGTTTCGCTATGTATTTCGCATCTCTTAGAAAAATGAGAATGCAGTATTTTGGCAGTTTGCCCCATGTAGCAGGATCTGGATTCACGATTGCGATTCGTCTACCATATGTGCGGACGATTTCACGTGCATCAGAAATACTTTTTAATTCAAATTGCAAAACTTTGGCAACCCTGGCTTCAGCCGCGATGGCTTCGCCAGAGTTTTTGAAATAAACGGTGTCGCCGGGATTAATTACATTCCATGGGGCGCGTCTGGTTTGATACCACCTGGATTCAATCTCTTTCTCGCCGGAGACAATCTTGGGGATGAGTTTCCAAGACTTATTCATAATAGCGATATGATGCATACGAGTATTTTAGCAAAATAACCATTTTCGGGTTGTGCGTGAGGGCTCTTTCCCATAGAATCAAGCTATGAAATCAGCTGCTCAGTACGTAACCGTTTCCAGAGTAATTGAGTATATTGTGGCAAAAAGACTTGGTGAAACTGATATGTCTACTTTGGCGAAATCCCTCAAGATGAGCCTCGGTCATTTGCAAAAAGTTTTCACTGAATGGGTTGGTATTAGTCCAAAGCAATTTGGCCGATATCTGAGTTTGGAATATTCAAAAGGCTTGCTCGCGCAAAATAAGAAAACATTCGAGACGACAGTACGCACGGGTTTAAGTAGTGGGGGACGACTGCATGATTTATTTGTAGATATTGAAGCAATGACACCTGGGGAGTACCAAAGGCACGGAGAAGGCTTGGTCATTTATTATTCTATTTTTGAAACAAAGTTTGGATTATGTTTAGCCGCCTCAACCGATCGTGGTATTTGTAATATCTTATTTGCAGATAGTGAAAAGGGTTTGATGCGGGATCTAAGGTCGAGATGGTCAAAAGCAAAGTTTGTTAAGAAGACACAGCTTGCGCATACACAGATTCAAAAATATTTCGCCGGTATCAATCCTAAATCTAAAATAAAGCTTCATCTACACGGAACAAATTTTCAGATAAAAGTTTGGGAAGCTCTGCTTTCAATTCCCGAAGGAAATATTTCAACATATGGAGATATTGCAACTCGGCTTGGCGATAAAAAATTAGCACGAGCGGTTGGAATGGCGGTTGGTGATAATCCGATTGGATATATTATTCCTTGTCATCGAGTATTAAAATCGAGCGGGGAGATCAGTGGTTATCATTGGGGTATCGAAAGAAAACGGGCGATGCTTGGATATGAAGCGATAAGGAAGAATGGGTAATAATATTGATTGGTATATAATCAAATTATATGAAAATCATTACCCCAAAGACTTTCTGTGAGATTGATCCGAACTACGGCCCTTTATTCTTTCTAGCTGGACCGGTGCGAGGCGGCGATGATTGGCAAAAGACATGTTGTGAGGAGATTGCCAAGAGCATTCCAAATTTCTATGCAGCCATTCCATACTACCGTAAAACTCTGGATGAATTTCCTTTGGCTGATCTGGCAGAAAAAGGTATTGAAGATAAATTTGCTCGTCAGCTTGATTGGGAACGATATTATTTAGAAAAAGCTGCCCGTGAAGGCTGTATTATCTTTTGGCTTCCAGAAGAAAGCAAAACAAATCCAAGGCCGGCTGATGGTGGCGCATATGCAACAGATACACGTGGCGAGATTGCGCGCTGGAGTGTTGAGCTTAAATATAATCCGCAGTTTAGAGTGGTGGTTGGAGCAGAACCGGGATTCCCGAGTGTGAGCCAAATTGAAAGAAACTTTGGATTCGATCAGGGGTGTGAGGTGAAATTCCCAACAACGTTGGAGGAAACTGTGAAAGCCGCGGTGGAGAAGGTCAAATAAAAGTTCTTAAACAGCTTCGTTGGCAATCTTTTAATTTTTTTCTTTCACAAACTTCCCGCCCTTGATCACGAAGGTATCGTAAGATTTTCCTACAATATCTCCATTTGCTCCGAACAAAATATTTCCTGTTGCTCCGGTTTCTTTGTATTTTTGAATAAATTCTTCCATGCAATCGGCACGAAGTTTTTTGGTGGTGCGGCAAGCATTGATTGCTTTGCCCGCTACGATTGTATTGTCATATACATAGTCTGCGAATGCTGCTGGCTCTGTACCATATTTTTCTTTATACCTCGTTTTGAAGACATTTGCCTCTGGTCCCTGATACTCCGACGCGGCAATGGCTGATATTTTTGCATGAATCGATGTAGGAATTTTGCCCAGTAAAGATTCGTCTTTTATAGACTCTGAGGCGAGAATAGGGAATGTCATGCCTTGGTCTACGTATTGATTGAGAAAAGGGATTGCTTCAGCTAATTGTGAGATAAGAACAATTTGTTCTGCACCAGAAGCTTTTATTTTTGATATCTGAGTTCGGAAATCTGCAGATCCAGGAGTTTGGACTTCTTCTATGACGACGAATTCTTTATAGTGTTTGAGGAATTCGGTTTTGAGACCGACGCCATAATCATTGTTGAGATATATCAGAGCCACTTTTTTATAACCCAGCTCTTTTGCTTTGTCAGCGAGAACCTTTCCTTGGTACATGTCTGAAGGGTAGTTTCTATATGTCTGTTCGCAATCTGTTGTCTTGGGCGATGACCCGCTATTGAAAAGCAGCATATCTTTATCTTTAATGAGTGGGCAAATTGCTAATGCATCTCCGCTTCCAAAAGAAACAACAGCAGCTACATCTCCTGCGCCAAGAAATTTCTGAACGAGACCAGCGGCGACCGTGCCTGATCCGCCGTTATCTTCATATATTGGATTTATTTTAATTCCATTCTTTTCTAAATCCTCAATAGCGAGTTTTGCGGCATTCTGGGCAGCTTCGCCATATGTTGCGGTATCTCCAGTGACAGGTAAGACGAAGCCAAGTCTTTTGGCAGGGAACTCGGTTTGGCTATTTGATCCAATAAAAATAATAATGATAATGGCGGCAATGATGCAGATGCCTAATATTTTGCTTATTTTTTTCATATGCATAAGCATAGCGAGCGGGGGAGAGATCGGTAAAACGGATATTACAAAGAATGCACTGGCAACCTGGTTGTTGTGAGAAAGGGCTGTAAATAAGGTCTATTGTTGACACTATCAGACTATTATAGTAGTAATATGGTTACTACATGGAAAGAGAATTCAAGAAAATGCTCTCGGAATACGGCCTCTCAGACAATGAGGTGACGGTATTTCTTGCCACCTTGGATGTAAGTGAGGGCAGTGCGGCAGAGATAGCCAAGACCGCTGATTTCAATCGAGTCACTACATATGAGATCCTGAAGCGTCTTTTGAAAAAAGGTTTAGTCAAAGTGAAAGTCGCCCCGCGCTCTGGTGCCAAGATTTTTTATCCTCAAAATATAAGCGAGCTACAGAAAGGAATTGATGAAAAAATGCAGACACTTTCTTCACTCGCTACAAATATCGGCGGAATTAAAAAATGGTATGAGAATAAGCTGAAGTTCCCATCAGCAAAGCCCGAGATCGAATTTATCGAAGGCAAAGAGGGTTTACGAAAAGCTTTGATGCGAACTCTCGATGATAATCCTGCTGAAGTTAAAAGCATTTCTTCCATGGAAGATGTTCGCGCTGCATTTGGTGCTGAGTTTCTTGATACATATTGGGCAAGAAGAATTAAGCTCGGGATTCATACCCGCGGCATAGTTCCTGGGACAAAAGATAATAGACAGCAATTTGGTAATGAAAGAAATGTAAAAGAATTACGCAGAATAAAATTCACAGACCCAAATGAGATGGCTGGATTCGATGATCATGTTGGTATTACCGATCAGCGGGTGTGTATTCTTTCTCTTGAGAAAGGGAATGAGCATGCGATTATTATTGAAAGTCGACATGTGGCAAAAAGCTGGAAGACGCTATTTGAGATGCTTTGGAGGAGGGTTTGATTTATGGGTGATACAATGGACCAATATATAAAATCAAATCATATGCATGGAGACATTGAACAATTTATTGCACTCGTCAGTTATGGCAATGCCTACCTTGCGGGTCGGCCCTTAGATGATTTTTATCCAGGTCACACTGTGTTCATGTATTGTAAAGAGGTTAAGTTCAAAGATTGTGAGACGAGGGGTGGTGAAGCGTATGCGGACGATCCACTATCATGGTTTGCGCGCCTGAAGGAAGAGGGTTATTGGAAACTTCAGTTGCGATACGTATATGTTGATTTATTTTTCGGAGACCCAGCAGATGGAAAGAGTGGTGCGGAAGAAAGAAAGCTGGCGGAGTTTGCAGATAGCTCGGTCAATTGGGTCATCGAAGCCACTAGAGGCAGTGTGTCTGATTTTTGGATCACAAAAAGTGAGACGAAATATAAAGACGATTCTGAAAAGGAAGGTAACTATGTGGTATACGAAAGGATTCCAAAGGACATCTCGCTCCCGACATACGAAGCTCCACCCCTTAAAGATTTGAAGAAGCAGTTAGAGTTCTTGCTAACTTCAATTCGAGATTTTGCCAATAAAATTGATCTTAAGAATTTTGGCAATATTTTCGACAATGCCCTTTCATATCTTGAGGCAGATGATGAACCAATGACTAATCTCATATATCCCGACTCGCTATCAGACGATGCTTACAGGCTTTTGTTGGCATGTCGCGCCGCCTCTGGTGCATTTGGAGGCATGGGTTCTTGGACCGATGAAAAGCCTGTGGACCGGGATAATCCCAAGCTTACAGATGAGCTGTATGAATTGATACAAAGGGCAACCGAAGCGGCGGTAAATAGTCAGAAATAATTCTCTGAAAGTGTAGATATTAACTATTTTCTAGTAAAATATTTCTGTCTAACTCCACTCTCTCATCTCTTAATATAAAACCGTTTTCGTCTCGGACTGGCATATTTATCCAAAGATTGGTAATTTTTGCTGACCACATTTTTTGAACACTTTCTCCTGAATAATAATCTAAATCGATTTTTTCTTTTCCCTCCTTTGCTCTAGAAGAGTTTGTGATCGTAAGTCCAACTTCTAATTCTTTTCCATCAAGTATGTGGCCGCCTTCGCATCTCATATAAATCCCACCATTTTCCATCCTATCAAATAAAACTGCGAATATCTGACCTGTTCTTAATATATTTTGAGAATGTAATGCTTCGGTATTTGAATCCCAATATATATTTTCAAGTTTTTCATCATATAAAAACTTAACAGGACTATTGTGGGGTGAACCGTCTGCATTTGTAGTAGCAAGTGAAATATGCCTACTTGTATGAATTAACTCTTTTGCTCTATTTAGTTTTATTTCTGGGATTTCCATAGTCATATTATACAAGGGAAGTTCAATTTAGCAGAACTTTGTGTTTTGTAGCATCTTTTGTAACAAAAAAATGTGTCAAATAATACGAGATGCAAGTTCCAATACTAACCTCATTTATTTTGAACTCGCACTGACTACTGATATAGCAGAAGTATTTCTTTTCGTCTTTTTCAGTATCCAATAACTTATAGCAAACAAAATGAGTGGTTTAAGAGTTAAGTATATAATATCCCCCAAAACAACACCTGCCAGATTTGTTCCACTGCCCATGCCATCAACTGGACCGGCCAAGGCTTCCGTTTTAATTTCGTTAAAATTTATAATTGTATGTATTGTAAACACAACAAGCAATAACAGTAACGTATATAGAATAAATTTCTTACCATTAATTTCTTCCAAGACAATCTTCTTCAAACGACTAATCTCCCATATGGCAAGAAATGGTATCACTAGTCTAATAATCAATACGGGGATTCCAGAGATTTGGATTCCTGCTTCCTTGCCCATTTTTAATACAACACTTATTAGCACTGATAATATAAAGTATGTAATAACTACCAGAAGTGCAAACTTAAATTCTTTATTCATTATGTGATTAATTATATCATGCAACAAAATACCTTGTTATAAATAAAAGGTGTTCTGTTGTAATTACTAGCCGACTTGTGCTAGCTCTAATTGCCATAGGGGGGGTGAGATTCGGTCACGCATAATTTCCTCGCCGTCGCTCAGAAATTTGCGCGACCCCGGCTCAGAGCCTCGCCTGCTGGCTCGGCATCTCTTCC
>DALYDD010000016.1:0-7118 GCA_031973395.1 Minisyncoccota bacterium
GGGTTTTAGTTATCTATTTGCTGTCTTTGCGAAAAAGATTCCGAGGAACAGTAGCTGAAAACAAGCAGCCACAATCGGACCGTAAATCAAAACAACATTTTCAGAAAAATAAAAGAATATGAATATTCCTGCAGCTAGTGCAATCAATCTGCCCACGTTAAGGAAAATTTCATTGTCGATGATAAATGAATATCGCACTGACGCGTCTCCTGCTGTTTCTGCGTCAGTAAGTAAAAACGAAATCGGATTGAAAGCCAGTAAAAAAAATACGCTACCAATACCTGAAGTTACCACAATAAAAACAAGTGCGGCTTGTCCAGGGAAACGAGGATTTTATACTGATTTTTCTGATCAACTTTTCTTCCATATAGATACGTTGCAACAACAATAAGTAATGCGACGATTGCGGTAATAGTGCCGAGCACTCCTTCATCCCCGAGCAATGAAAGTACCAAAAGAGTTGGGATAAATGAAAGCCCATCAATTGTTCCAGCGGACATAGACAGCAGCCGGCGATTATTCCAAACAGGTCGTTGGTTGAATCGAGTCAGTACTGTAGGTGCTGGGCTTTCAAAGGACCCAAGGTACACAATATATCCTGCTATAGCCAGCAAGATGAATGAGATCGCAAAAAGCACCCAATATGCCTCTGTAGTGCCATACCAACCATTGTATGAACCAAGAACGATAAACCATCCTGCGAGAAATGGCATGCTGATGCTTGAGAGGTTTGAAGCTATCTGCATGATGCTAAAATAATATTTACGCCCTTCAGCCAGTGTCTCCTTGAGTTCGAGATAATTTCTGTTTGCCCAATAGAATCCGTATCCAATACCATAAATACTTCCGTATCCAAGATACGCCCAAGCATTTGTTGTTTGGAACATAACGATAATCAGCGTGCTTAATCCCGCAAGGACTGCACCGAGAGCAAACATAGTACGGACAGTAAATCTGCGGAGAAGCATTCCATTAAAATAAAACGTAATTGGGTGGAATGCATATCGTCCCACGTTGTACGCAGCAATATTAACGAAAGAATGCGTTGCTCTCCAGATAAAGGCACTGATAAATAGCGCAATGAGCGGGCTCGCAATTGTCTGAAAAATATTCGAAGCAAAAAGCCGGCGTAGGTTGCCTGGGGTTTCTTGAAGAAAATATGCTGCCTCTTTTCGGAGTACTGAAATGATAAACATGAACTATGAACTAATTTCTATTGAATTAATTACAATTGCCTCTACTGGTCGGTCACTCGGACCTGTCTTCACTCGGCTCATTTCTTCCACTAATTCATATCCCGAAACCACCTGTCCGAAGACCGTGTGCTTGGAATCTAAAAATACATTGTCAGCGACATTTATAAAGAACTGGGATCCGTTCGTATTGGGACCAGCGTTGGCCATTGAAATCGTTCCTTTGAGATTTTTACTTGTCGGCTTGATTTCATCTGCAAATTTATAGCCCGGACCTCCTGTCCCCCACATCGCCTGCATAGCATCGTCTTTGGTAAGCGGATCGCCGCCCTGAATCATGAAATCTTCAATGACTCGGTGAAATTTCGTTCCGTTATAAAAACCTGAGGTTGCCAGCTTGGTAAAATTTTCAACAGTATTTGGAGTATTAATCGTATCGAGCTCAATTACGATATCTCCCATTGATGTTTTAAATGTTGCTTGTGTCATAGTGTTACCTTATTTTTGTATAATTACCTATACTAGCATTAATACAGAGCAAAACACAACACAAGGCACCCACATACGATGTGGTGCCTTGTGTTGTGTTTAACTACGAAATTGTACAGAGTCTATCTGCAAGATAGGCTGAAATTGTAAAGTATCTAATGGTAAGCTGGATGAATTTTGTAAATTGCGCCAATAGCGTATGCTGCCTTTGCGATATTTTGTTCCACCTGCCTTAGTCCAACCACGGTGGTTGCTTGCCCATACCATTACACTTCCGGCAATAATAAATGCTGCGCTAACTGAGTAGCCAGTAATAATGGTTGCGTTTGCGTACGGATTATATGGAGTGCATCCGCAAGGATTGTTCCACACATAGTAGTTCAAATGATACGATGCAGTACCCAAACCACCCAAAATTCCAATTGGAATAAATACTGCTCCCCAAGCCTTAAGTGGATCAACATAATAGTTGCTTCTGTAAACGGGTACAACAACATATCCTGGTGAACTTCTGCGAAACATAATGCTCTTCTGTGGAACATATGTTCTTGGCTGAGAATGGAAGCGAGGCTGGATGAATGTGCGGGAGTGGCGAGGGTTCATTATCTGACCGTATACTCCTGTTGATACAAGCATGGCGAAAAATGCCGTCAAAATATAGTTTTTCATAGTTCCTGTTTATGGTGATGTAATCGAATTTCAATTGTTCTCACTTTACAAGAAAATGTGGATATGTCAAACCGAGGAACACTTAGTAACGTTTGCTATACTGTATATATGAAACCACTATCATTACAGGAAACAATCAATCTCTCTCAAAAAGTCGCAATCGTAACTGGTGGAGCAATGGGGATCGGGTACGGTATCGCCTATCGGCTTGCCGAAGCAGGTGCTTCAGTCGTTATCGCAGATACAAATAAAAAAGCGGCCGATGAATCAGCTCAAAAACTTATTTCTGAGGGATGGAAGGCTGCGAGTATTGAAATCGATGTTTCAAATAGTGAACATGTTTCGCGCATGATTCAATTCACCGTCGAAACTTTTGGCGGAGTCGATATTCTCGTAAACAACGCTGGCATCTATCCTAATACCCCGATGATGCAGATGGATGAAAACTCTTTTGATCGTGTTTTAGCAGTAAACTTGAAAAGCACTTTTATGGCAACAAAAGCTGCCGCCGCACAAATTATCAAACAAGGGCGCGGCGGCAAGATTATCAATATAACCTCAGTCGATGCACTGCATCCTTCTATGGTCGGCTTAGCTGCCTATGATTCTTCAAAACATGGAATGTGGGGATTTACGAAAAACACCGCGCTCGAGCTGGCACCTCATCACATTTGGGTAAATGCTATTGCTCCAGGTGGTGTAGCGACTCCAGGAACGGGTATGGGTGCTGGTATGACACCAGAAATGTCTGAAACAATGAAGCCATTCCTTAATAAAATCCCGATGCGTCGCATGGGAGAAGCTGATGAAATTGGCAAAGTAGCTCTCTTTCTTGCTTCAGATCTTTCAAGCTACATGACGGGTGCGCAGGTTGTGGTGGACGGCGGAGTGCTGTTGGCATAATTTTCAAACACGAAATACAAACCCGGGCGGCGCCTTTGGCGCCGCCCGGGTTTCTCACCTCCCTACCCAATCATCTCCATCACATCGTCATTCGTCACCCCAATCTTTCCTTCTTCAAAAAGTTTTTTAAACCAAACATGTTTTTTAAATTCTGTACGGCGTTCCGGCTTTACTCCTGATAGATACACATCCTGGTTTCGCTGTTCGAGAAATTCCATAATTTCTTCGAGGATTTCATACCCATCCACATCAATATGATGCACGTATCTAAAATTAAATATAATGGGTTTCTTTGCAGAAATCCTAGTAATGCGTTCAAGGTGGCTGTTAGCATTGAGATATGTAAGAGTTCCAGGAAAACGATAAATTATCGCCTTATCCCCGACTTCTTCGAGCGAATAATTATCAGGATCTATCTCACTTCCAAATTCAGCTTTTGATAGTTTGTCTGCAAGTATGATAAGTGCGGCCAGTGCACCAACGACAATACCTGCAGTGGCGTCATAGATAAATGTAAGTCCAGCGACAATGATGGCGAGTCCGAACGCGCTTCGATCAAGTTCATACATTTTTACAAAATGCTCGCGCGCAACCATACGGATCGATACATATACAAGGATTGATGCGGTAATCGAAAGCGGCAAAAATCTAAAGCCCGCGATAAGCGCGATAGAAATAATTGCTACTGCAATTGCGTTAAGGACCTGGGAAAAACTAGATTGGGCACCGCTTTTTACATTAAGTGCTGTACGCGCGAAAACTCCGGAAGCAGGAAGACCTCCAAAAATACCCGATGCAATGTTTGCTAAACCAACACCAAACACTTCTCTTCGCTGATTAAATTTTGTCTTCGTCATACCATCAGCGGTCTTTGCTGAAATAAGTGTTTCAAGGATAACGACGAATGCAATAACAGCGGAAGCTTTAATGAGCAGCGTAAAAATATGGAAATACGTCATTCCAGCAATAGCTGTATTTGAAAGCAGCGCTGAGAAATTCGGAAAGAGGAATAGATTGCCGCTCAGTCCTGGATATTTTGTTCCAATCGTCTGAATATCAAATGGAATAATTCCCTGTGCAGCACCATATCCAATAGCAATGCCGAGAATTGTAACTAAAATTGCATTTGGCCATCGTGGCTTCCATTTCAGTAAGACAAAAAGAATAATCAGGCTTGTTGCAAAAAGTCCGAATGCTGACCAATTAATCATGCCGAGGGGTTTTACAGATTCCCCGATATTTGCGACAGTAGACTCATGAGACTGCAGCCCTTGTAATCCAAGTGCTGCATTAAGCTGACCAAATGCAATCGTAAGCGCGACGCCAAGAGTAAATCCGTGCACGACGCTTGAAGGGACAAATACAAGATACCGATCCCATTTCAGGAGCCAGACAGCGAGAATGATAATACCGCTGACAATTGCAAGTAGTGGGAGAATTGCCGGACCATAGAGTATGGCGTATCCGATCAATATACCAGTCAATGCTCCAGCCGGTCCGATAATGTTAAATCTACTGCCGCCTATAAGCCCTCCGACAAGTCCTGCCCAGACTGCAGTAATAATACCTGCCATTGGACTTGCGCCTGAAGCAATGGCTAACGAAAATGAAAGCGGAACGGAAACCAAGGCAACCGAAATACCTGATTTCCAATTCTGCTTAAACGATTCTTTTAATGCTGTGAAATTCATTCGGTGATTATAGCATCCACTACCTACTCTGTAACGTTGTGGCAAATAGTGTAATTACCTGTTAAATTATAGGTATATGCAAAAAACAAACATTATATACGGAGTCTCGGGACTCATTATTGGGGCACTTATTACTCTTGGCATCTGCGCACTCGTCACTATGAACCGAAGCCATAGCATGCAAGCAATGATGGATGCAATGACAGAAAGACTGGATGGAAAAGTTGGAGATGAATTTGATAAAATCTTTTTAGAAGAAATGATCATGCACCACCAAGGCGCTGTCTCTATGGCTGGAAAGGCTCTCGTGCAATCAAATCGTCTTGAAATCAAAACAATGGCAGACGAGATCATTACTGCACAAACGGATGAGATTGCACAAATGGAAGGATGGCTGAGCGATTGGTTTCAGGTAAATCACACCCACTAAAAAAATAAAACACCCACATGGGTGTTTTATTTTTCTTCAGCTACTTTCTTCGTCTCAAATGCAAGCATCTTCTTTTTCCGTTCAATCCCCCATCGATAGCCGCCAATATCTCCATTTGATTTCAGGACACGATGACATGGAATTAAATAACCGATCGGATTACTTCCAATAGCTCGGCCAACGATTCTCGAAGATTTTTCTTTTCCAATTTCTTTGGCAATTTCTCCGTACGTTGAAGTTTTGCCGGACGGAATTCTGAGAAGCGCTTCCCAGACTTTTAGTTCCAAATCTGTTCCATGAAGATGGACTTTGATTTTTGATTTTGAAGTACTTCCCTTAAAGTAAGCTTCCACTTGTTTATGTGAAGCCATATTCTTGTCTATGAATGTGGCTTCTGACCAGCGGGATTTCAAATCAGTGAGAAGTTCTTTATTTGAATCTGCGAAAAGGATATTACAAATACCTTGCTTGGTTGAAGCAACGAGACAAAGTCCAAATTGAGTTTTAAAAATTGAATAATCAATATTCATGGTCGAATTATACCAGAATATACTTCCTATCGAGATTAAGTTAATTCGTCCCAATACTCTGATATACTAAGCCATATGTGGCTATTTTTCGCCTTTCTGGCACCCGCATTTTACGGGATTGCGAATGTTTTCGACAATCTCCTAACAAACAAGCATTTCAAAAACCCAGCGGTTCTGGTTTTTTATACTTCCCTCTTCAACATCATCTTTATTCCCCTGCTTTTCTTTTTTTATGAGCTTTCATGGCCTTCAATGGCTACTTGGCCGATTTTTGCAGTTTTAGGATTTGTTAACGTAGCCTATTTATGGCCATACTACAAAGGATTACAAAGTGACGACACTTCTACTGCTGTATCCTTTTTCAGTCTTGGCAGAATCTTCATTCCGTTCTGGGCATTTTTCATTGTCGGCGAAACTTTATCATTTGGAGAATATACCGGTGTTCTGCTCATTATTATAAGTAGCATTCTCCTTTCAATGCAGGGCAGCCTGAAAGATATCAAGCTTAGTAAAGCGCTTTTCTATATTCTTTTTGCAGCCTTTATTATCTCATTTGAAGGTGTGCTCCTAAAACTTCTCTTCAACCAAGGAGTTTCCGCTGGAAATGCAATCGCCTGGGAAATGATTATTTCCTTCGTATTTGCCATGCTACTTATCTTTCACAAAGATTCATGGGTAGATATCAAAAGCAGTTTCCCACTTTTCAAGAAAAAATTACCAGTCTTTTTTGTCGAAGAAGGGGTAACATTCGTCGCCTTCTCAGCGGGAGCGATCGCTCTCACCATGGCGCCGGTTAGTCTAGTTAAAAGCATCACCATCTTTTCTCCGTTCTTCGTGCTTTTATATGCGAAATTATTCGGCAAAAAATTTCCCGAACTCTTCAATGAACAGAAAGGTGTTGGTATCACCTTGAAAAAAGTACTACTCTTTACTGTAATGACAATTGGCGTGCTGCTGGTTACGAACTAAGCAACTTCTTTCTAATAACATCTTCGCCGTACGAGATATTTTATATTGTGTTGACAATACCCCCTAGGGGGTATATACTATATTTATGCACACAGACAAGCAAAAACTCATCCGCCGCCTCAAAATCCTCGAAGGCCAGGTTCGCGGCATCCAAGAAATGGTCGAAGGAGGTAAATACTGTATCGATATCATCACTCAAACATCTGCTATCAAACAGGGTCTTTCAAATGTAGAGGACATTCTC
>DALYDD010000016.1:7128-12786 GCA_031973395.1 Minisyncoccota bacterium
AGAACACCTCAGTCATTGTGTCGTCGACCAGATCAAAAAGGGACAAACAGCCAAGGCAACCAAGGAAATATTAAAAGTGTATCAACTTAAGAGAAAATAAAAATATGTATACTTGCCCAATGCACCCAGAAGTAACAAGCGACCAGCCAGGCAGCTGCCCTAAATGCGGCATGGCTCTCGTCTCAGTAGAATCAAAACCGAAAGTTCGAGTACATTCAGAAAATACTGGCCTCGGAGAGACAACTTGGAAAAGTTTTCTTCCTCTCTTTGCCATCATCGGAACCATTACGCTTACGACCATCACGCTTGCGCTGCGAGATTCTGGCCTAGGAATATTCGATCTTTCAAAAACAATTTCATACTTCATGATCGGATTCTTTTTGACGTTCGGAACATTCAAACTGATGGACCTCAAAGGATTCAAAGAAGGATATTCAACCTACGATCTTCTAGCACAAAAAATTCCTGCCTACGGGTATGCATACCCGTTCATTGAACTTTTCTTTGGATTTGCGATGATCTTACTTCCCTTTTCAAAGGGACTGCTCATTGCGGAATTCGCAGTCATGGCGTTCAGCGGACTTGGCGTTGCCATCAAGCTTGCAAAGAAAGAACCGTTTATGTGCGCCTGCCTCGGTACTTTCCTAAAAGTTCCGCTAACAAAAATAACTTTGATTGAAAATTTTGGCATGGCAGCATTAGCACTCGTTATGATTATTTTAGGATAGCGTATTAGCAACTTAATTGAGTAAAAATATGGAAAACAAAAACAATGTGCTCATGTTCAGTATCGCCTTTCTTATCCTTGGTTTTATCGCTGGTTGGCTTATCAAGCCCGGCACTCAGCAGCAGGTAGCAACCGGAACACACCAAATGCCCAATGGCCAAATGATGCATGGTGAAGGAATGAATATGGAAGATATGATGAAAAGCATGATGGCCGGACTCGATGGTAAAACTGGCGATGCATTCGACAAGGCATTCATCGACGAAATGATCATGCACCACGAAGGCGCTGTTGATATGGCAGAAGCTGCGCTCAAAGATGCAAAGCATCAGGAAATCAAAGATATGGCGAAAGCAATTATCTCTGCTCAGACCAAGGAAATTGCACAGATGAAAGAATGGCGAACAATGTGGTACGCGAACTAACCTCCCATTTCTATCACTAAAAAACACCCGGAGGGGTGTTTTTTAGTGCGTACAATTTTATTCATTTTTATAATTTTTTAGTAATCCACTAAACGCTTCCTCCAAAATCGCCAGCGAAGTTTTATAATTATACAACCGAGCCTGGAACACATCACTCTCTACTGGAGAAAGCTCTTCTTTATTTTCAGTACTAATTTTATTTTTGAAATGCTGGATTGCTTCAGAAAACTCCACCCACGTAGTCTCAACACCAAGTTCATCCTCGATCGTTGTAGTCGGTTTGCCCATCTCCCCTTTTTGACGACATACATATCCACGAACGATATATTTCTTTTTTAGAAAATCACGATAGGCGACAACCTCGCCAATTGGTTGAACTATTTCAATCTCCGTTCCTGCTTCCTCCATTGCTTCTCGAACAAGTGCTTCTTCGTCACTTTCACCGTCATCTACCCCGCCGCCAACCAGGTGCGTGCCAAAGAGAAGTATTTTTGTGCCAGTTTCGTCTAAAATAACCGCTCGAACTGTTTGACGTTCAGCGTAGTCCTGGGGTTCAGAATCATTTTGATTTATGGTGGCGAGTAGTTTCATTATGATTGAAATAAATGGAGAATATATAACGTGTGTATTAGTTATGAGAATTGAAATTACTCGTCATGACTGCTTCAATAGAACCACCGTCAACAACATGCGTAAATCCTGCTTGTTCCATAAAATTTTTTGCCATCATCGATCTGTTCCCGGACTCACAATAAAGTGTAATTTCTTCATCCTTGCTTATATTCGGGAAAACTCCCTGCATCATATCCATAATGTCGTGGTGTATTGCGCCAGGAAAATGGCCAGTCTCATATTCCCCTTTTGTTCGAACATCTATATATATCATATGTATAGTATACCACCAGATGTTTTGCTTTAGATCGTGCTACACTTTGGGCACATGAAATTAACCATTGCTATTATAGCGGCAGTACTCGCGGTCGCCGGCAATATTCCCTATCTCATCGATGTTGTAAAAAAGCGCGTCGAGCCGCACCCATACACTTGGTTTGTATGGAGCATCATCTCGTGTATCGTATTTTTCGGACAAATTGCCAAAGGAGCCGGCATAGGAGCTCTCCCAACTGGAGTATCCGAACTATTTACTATTACTATTTTTTTCTTTGTACTTCCAAACGGATTCAAACATATCCGAAAAATCGATACAGTCTTTTTAGTAATTGCGTTGCTTGGACTTATACCATGGGCACTCACCAAGGATCCAACTTTGTCAGTAATCATTGCAGTTTCAATCGACCTTATCGCCTTCATCCCAACGCTTCGAAAAACTTGGAAGAGGCCAGAAACAGAAACACCGCTTCTCTATGGTATGAATGTGGCTCGCCATGGATTAGCACTTTTTTCTCTGCAAGCGTATAACATTGCGACAGTACTTCACTCAATTGTTATGGTTGTCATTAATTCCCTCATGACGATTTTCATACTCAAACCTCGGAAAGAAAAACTACTGTCTCAAATAAAAAAGTAGGCTGTAGCATAACGAGCCTGGGTATGGTTATAGACTTTTATAAAGGTGAGGTCGAGGTATTTCATAGACAAAGTACAGCAAACCTGCGATGTTATTATGACTAATTTTGGAAACGACGGGAATCGAACCCGCATCCCTGCTTGGTAAGGGCAGGAATCTAAGCCATTAGCGTCCCCACGATATGGATTTACCGAGCCATACCGTTTACAGCATATACTGAGGAGATAAAAAATTGCTTGAGAAAAAATAAAATCCGCCCATTTCTGAACGGATTTTGATCCCTGCCCTTACCGAGCACATCATAATCCTTACTAAAATTTTCTGCAATATTGTGATCTCGCCAGGAATCGAACCTGGATTTAAAGTTCCGCAAACTTTTGTCCTATCCGTTGAACGACGAGACCGGATAACTAAATTCCCGCCAGAAGCGGAAACGTTATGCACTATACCCTATTTAGTGATTTTAGTCCAATTTTACGCTGTGCGAGTGTCCGTGCGCCTCTCCTGTAAATTTTCTACCATGCAGCATTCTCACCGCGATCCAGGTAGTGATCGGCACAGCCAAGATCAATCCAATTGAGCCGACAAACGTTCGCAAGATTTCAGTTGTAAAATGTTCCCGATTGATAGTCACCAGTGGCGATTCCCAAGAACCTGAAGCAAATAATAGGAGGAGAGGAAGTGAAACTCCGACGTACGCAATGGCAAGCGTATCTACTAGTGCGCCGATGTGTTCCCGTCCGATGCGCATACCGCGAGCAAAAAGTTCTTTTCTGTCCATGTTCGGATTTGCACGACAGAGTTCTTCAATCGCAACCGACTGAGCTACCGCTGCATCATAGAGCACGCCGAGAAGTCCGATCAAAATACCACCGAGCAAGATGCCTGGCATATTGAGAGCTCCACTGGTATTGAGATTGAGATACACAGATTCATCACTGGTTACTCCAGTAAGATGGGCGACGCTTACAGAAATAGCTGACAATATGCCGGTAATAACCACCGTAGTAATCATTCCTAAAACAGTAGCCGTGGTCATACGATTAAATCCGTGGGTTACATACGAACCGACAATGGAGATAAGTGATGCGACGGCAATCGAAATTAAAACAGGAGAATATCCCTTGAGAATACCTGGGATTAATACAAAACTGATTAGCACCAAGCTACCAACGAGACTCAAGAGCCCCCGGAGCCCAGACATTCCACCGAAAGCAAACAGGACAATAAGAAACAGAATACCGAAGAAAATAATGACGTTCGTTCTATCGGGCTCAAATACCGCAAATGTAACTTGGCCATCCTCCGACACATTGCGATGAATCCAAACTTTCGCGCCTTTATTTAAATTGTAATAATCATTTTCAATAACCGTTGTTCCCATTGAACCATCTGGTTCAGGATACGAAACTTCAATCTTCTGAGTTTTAACTATTACTTGTGTTCCCGGGATCGTTGCCTCACCTGTTGAAATAACGTCGATGACTTTTCCGCGGATAGTGGTCGAAGTCTGAGCTTCTGCGCGAGGCGCAACAAAACAAACCGCCGCAACGATTAAAAACGCAACTAGAAAAAATTTATTTCGCGCAATTTTTACAAAGACCATAGAGTTCAAATGAGTGGCGGACCACTTTACTAAATTCTTTTGTTTGTTTAAGTGCAGATTTAATCAAGCTTTCTGCGTCGCAGCCGATAAAATCAGAAACTTTGTGGCAATTGGTGCAGATGATGTGATGGTGGTCATTCTTTTCATCAGCAATTTCAAAGTACGCCTGGTCGTGCCCGAAGTCTACCTGGCGAACAATCCCCTTTTCGGTAAAAGCTTTCAATACTCGGTACACAGTAACCTGATCAATTCCCTTTTTTGAAAGTTTTGCAAAGAGCTCTTTAGTAGAAAGAGGTTTTGAAGCATGAGCGAGGACTTCCAAAATATCGGCCCGAGGGCCTGTGCGCTTGGAGCCTGCTTTTGCGAGCAATGATTCAATTGGTTCGTGATTGTGAGCGGTCATGGGGAGATTATAGCATGGACTAATGATGGTGCTCTCGTCTTAAATGGTGCACCTGGTAGTGGACCAATTCTTGAATTGCTACGTAAGAAAATCTCAAAAATACTGAAACGAAAGCGACTACCATCCATGAAAGAAAAACATGTACGGCAAAAGGAGCTTGTGTCCAATTAGGAATTGGATTATTCCAAAGAACAAAGAAAAACGCTAGCCAATAAGTAAAGCACAACCCGCAAGTCAGCGCCTTCCCTAGAATCGGCATATAAAAAACAATCCAATCTTTCAATACTGGATGGTCGTGCAGAAGTTTACGCCACAAGACCGCAGCACCTGCGATTGAGAGCACTGAAAATATAATTGATTGAAACATAGCGATAAAATAATACCCCTCTTTTGCAAAAGGGGTATCTGTAAATAATAACTGCATACTTATTGTAAGCCCAATAATTCCTGGGCTTCTTTGGTAATAGTGTACTCAAATGGCAATTTTTGATTCAAAATTAGCTCACTCTCCGCACACATGTGTGTAAATAACGATTGTGTAGCTTCAAATAGTTGTTCTTTATTCAACTTGAAAATAATTGAACCTGAAACAGGCTGCAAATTGAGCAAACTGCAATCACAATCGCAATTATGGATCAACACCATTTTAGTGTGGCGATAAAACGTTGATTGGCAATGCAATGAGAATGAATACACTTTGCCAAATGCATGCAGGCAGGTATCAATAACACCGTAGTGGTGCGGCAAGCTATCAGCTTCCTTTAAAATTGATTTCTTTTCTTCCGGCTCAGAGCGAGTTGCTAAGTGAGCAAGCGCATCCCACATCACGCTTGAAACACGATCACCAAACTCTGAAATAAAATTTATATAAGATTGATAATTTCAAGCTACTTGTTCTATATTTTTAAAAATTGCTCATAATTTTACTCTGAAATTATAAGTATTTTTTAATCAATTTATATTTGGGTT
>DALYDD010000016.1:12796-16281 GCA_031973395.1 Minisyncoccota bacterium
GGCATTTAGCGCATTTGTTTTCAGTTCAAAATAGGGATCGCCTGCTTCCACTGGAAATAGGTTACGGTTAAATGGTTCGGCAAATCCTTTGCCTAATGCAGAAAGGAATGCGCGTGCATTCTTGTATTCCCTACAGTCAGTTACATACTTTCTCCTTGTCCATGCCAAGTGGGCATACGCCCGCAGCAGCAAGTCTTCGTGGAAGTTATCGCCCTCAAGAGTTTTTAAACTCTTAGGCAATTCAATAGTTTTTTGCTCCTCGTCCATAACGAGCGGAATTAGCCTCATATCAATGGCTTTAAATTCACATTTCTTACACATACGATTTATTGTTTAGGTTAAAGAATACAAATGCAATTTATTTGCAATTATACACAGACTGGATTATATTGCAAGTAAATTGCAAATATGATATTCTACCTTAACAACATGACCGCCTTTATTGCCCTTATTCTCATCGCCATCGTTCCCCCGCTCGTCATCATCTTTGTATCAAGGAAGACGGAGCTTTTGGACAGCCCTACCCTTCGTGGTTTTGGTTTGGGAATTTACAGCGCGCTTATCGCCATACTTCTCTTGGAAGGAATGGAGAATGGCGGAATCGTAACTGGAGGACTTTGGTTTCTCTTGGGTATTCTCATCAGCATTACGCTGGGAATACTCGTAAAAGAATTCCACCACCACCATGATCACACTGAAAAAACGCACCGTCACAACAAAGCCTCACGTCTGCGCCTTTTAGTTTCTGACTTCTTTCATAATATCGTTGACGGTATTGCCATCGTTGCTTCGTTTGCAGTCAATCCAGGTTTCGGAATTACTTCCTTGTTTGGAATCCTCGGACACCAGGTGATCCAGCAAGGAGGACAGCAAATACTTCTCGTGGAAAGCGGCGTTGCTCCTCGCAAAGCGCTTCTCATTTCATTTGTCATTTCACTTTCAGTTTTTCTCGGACTTATCGTAACAAGCGAAGCACTTGAAACAATGTTCATTTGCATATCAGCGGGTATTGTTCTCTGGAAAGTTGCAGCCGATATTAGACACACAGAATGGAATATTCGAACTATTGCGAGTTTTGTTTTTGGTGCAGCACTTTTAACAGGATTACTCTTACTTATCCCCCACCAACATTAAGCTTTATTAACATTAAAGCCGCCTGAGCATGCTCAGGCGGCTTTTCTTTCATTGATTAGCTTATTCTTTTCCCCATTCTTTCACTTGTTCAAGCGTCGCTTCGCCACAAATAGTTTTGCCCGTCTTTTTGTTTACGAAAAATGGAACTCCCCCGCAACCACCGTCTTTATCTAATTCCTGGAATAGTTTGTAATTTTCTTCGTTGTGCCAAACTTCGAGACGTTCGACGGTAACGCCTGCTTCCTGTTCAAATTTGGTAATAATCGGCTCCATGCGCTCGCAATGAGGGCATTCCGTGCCGTAAAAGTTTATGAGGTGAGACATATTATTGAGTTGAGACAAGCTGAAATTGTCCATTAACAAGCTGGTAGCGATACTGGAATGTGGTCGTTGAGATTACAAGCACGCCAGAATCTGCGGAATAATAAAAATTTGTAACCTCTTTTGGACCACCCTCGTCTGCATCCATATATTGAGTAGGAACTTTCATGACTTTTCCAGTATTTTTATCTAACACATAAAAGTGTGTACATCCTGATCCACATCCTACTTCTACTACGCGATAGTGGCCGGCGAAGTTTGCCGGTTTTGTAAGTTCAGTAGTAAAAAGTGTTTTGTATGTCTGAGCGTATTCAGATGACATATCAAGAGTAACGCTTCCGGTACTTGCAGGCTGATTCGGTACGGTTCCTTGATTCGGATTTTGTGATGGCTGCTGTGTGCCCTGCTGATTTATTCCTTGAGTTTGAGCTGGATACTCCGCTGGAGGGATATTATCGAAGGCACCCTCATATGAACGATATTTATTCGCAGTTAAAAGTGCAATGAGTATTCCTGCGAGCAAGAGTCCAATAATTACCAAAACGATATTTGTGACTTTGTTTGATTCCATATAAATAGTATTACTAATAATGCTCCCTTAATGGTAGCACATTTATGGTTATCCCCGCATTGAAAATGCTGCTGATCGGGCGAGATATGCAATTGTCATGCCAAGGATGATTATCATAGTAGTTGCTGGTTATTTCTATACTTACTATGACGGGCGACTTTTCACTTTCTTACAAAAGAAAAGCTCCCTTTCGGGAGCTTTTCAGAGAGAACTATTTTGTGATGCGAGCCATGCGAGCGATCTTTCGAGCTGCTGTGTTCTTTTTGATAACACCTTTCTTTGCCGCTTTATCGATTGCTGACTGAACCTTTGAGAGAAGCTTCTTTGCTTCTGCTGTACTCTTTGCTTTGACGAGTTTTTCAACCTCTTTGATTGAATCCTTCATCGTCTTCTTTCGGCGATCGTTGACTGCCTTTTTGCGGGCTGATCCTCGGAGGGCCTTTTTTGCTGATGCTGTAATTGGCATGAGATATTTTCTGTTACTTACTAATTAAATAAATATTGGAGTATATATTTGCACTTGGTACGAGACACGTACTTCAGTACTAGCACTATACCAGAAAAGCGTTATATTGCAAGGCGTGATATACTATTTCCATGATCGGCTATATAGAAGGCACCATCCGCCTCGTTACAGACAAATACGCACTCATTAGTACTGGTGGCCTAGGCTACAAAGTCTTTGGAACTCAGGAACTTTTGGCTAAATTAAACGGACAGACTAACTGTTCCCTCTTTACTCATTTGGCTGTTCGCGAGGACGCACTCGATCTGTATGGTTTTGAAAATGAATCCGAACTTTCTCTCTTTGAACTTTTAATTACTGTTTCGGGTATTGGCCCACGCGGAGCTTTGAATGTGCTTTCAATCGCAAGCATCGAAACACTCGAGCAAGCGATCGCTACCGGCGACACCGGCTACCTTACAAAAGTTTCCGGAATCGGCAGAAAGACTGCTGAAAAAATCGTTCTCGAACTTCGCGACAAAATGCAGGCACGAACGAATGGTGAAACTAAGAAAGATTTGCGAGGTGAATCCGATGCTGTTCTTGCTCTCCAGTCTCTCGGTTACTCACAAAGCGAATCACGTGAAGCGCTCAAGCAGATTGATCCAACCCTCACGACAAACCAGAAGATCAAGGAGGCTCTCAAGTTTTTGGGCAAATAAAAAAATGCCGGGCAATTGCCTGGCATTTTGTATTGTAATTGAATGTGTAAATTAGCGCACAATTGTTGTATAGAAAGATCTAATGACAAATAACCATGAACTGAAATTGCCTGATTCAGCAATCAGTACTCCTTTAGCCTTAGATTTTTCATCATTGTTTTTGGCGTAAATATGGACGTAGGAATAATAAATGATTTTAAAAATAATCAAACATAAGCCAATCCATAGAGAATTTTCTGATACTCCTTTTGTACCAACCCGGAGTATATGAACACCTGATGCGACTTGCGGT
>DALYDD010000016.1:16291-21934 GCA_031973395.1 Minisyncoccota bacterium
ACAAGTACCACAACGAAACCGAGTATTCCGCAAAAGTAAGGATTGCGGAGCGGATCGCTCACAATCATTCGTGCTGTTGCATAGAGGGCTACTGCGGTAATGATAACTATTTCTCCAGTTTGAAAATCCTGCGGCTGAAAAGGATTTACGTGCTCTGCATAGACGCGACTATACAGACAAGTAGTAATAAGCAGAAGGTATGCGATCGAACTTATCATGTAAAAGATGAAGCCGGTCCTTGCTTCCTTTCTCGCTGTTTCTGTGGGAATTACGAACCAATCTCTCCAATTTCTCCAATCAGGCCTCCAAATACGTACACTAAGTACGGCATTAAATAGGTCGAAGAAAAAGAGACAGAAGAATACGGAAACGGTTACACCTTCGGTGCCACTGAAGCCCTGCATTTCAAGGCTTTGGTAGTAAACAGCAAAAGGAGCACCTATTGCCTGTGATAATCCAAACAAAACGGACGGGGTTATTTTTATTTGCTTCATTAATCAAAGAATTTAGTTGGGTCGTATTATACCATAAATAAGACAAAAAATCAACATCTTCTCTCTGCTATACTTCGTGCATGCCTGAACTTCCCGAAGTCCAAACAACTGTCGCAAGCCTCCAAAAAGTCCTTCCAAAACTTACTCTTAAAGATGTTTGGAGCGATTTGCCATCTAAGCGTAAAGGAGTACTGCATTATGCTGAGTCACTCAAAGACGCTGCATTTTTTCAAAAGTTTAAAAAAGAAGTGATTGGTGCAAAAGTAGTTTCTGTCGAACGTCGCGCAAAAAATATCCTGATTAATCTCTCCAATAAAAATACAATTCTGGTACATATGAAAATGACCGGGCATTTTTTATATGGTGATTACAAGTTGAATGTAAAAGAAAATGTCTGGTACGCGACCAAGCCCGGTCCCCTTTCCGAAGATCCATTCAATAAATTCCTGCACACAGTTTTTACACTCTCTAATGGGAAATTCCTAGCTCTTTCTGATATGAGAAAATTTGCGAAGATTACACTGGTTCCGACAAGAGAAATTCATGACTCAAAACATCTCGCAGGTCTCGGGCCAGAACCATTGGAAAAAGCTTTCACGCTAAAAGTTTTTCTTGAGCAATTATCAACTCAGCCAAATGGAAAAATAAAACCAACACTTATGGACCAGACGGTTATTGCAGGAGTTGGAAACATTTATTCCGATGAAGCGCTCTGGCTTGCCGGTATTAATCCGATGGAACAGGTTAAAAATATTCCAAAGAAAAAAATGAAAGTGTTGTATCCTGCGGTTATTTCTGTACTTAAAAAAGGAATTGATTTTAAAGGAGATTCGACAAGTGATTATCGAGATATTGATGGGCTTCCTGGCAAATTCAACGGTCAGCACAATGCATACCGCAAGACTGGGAAGCCTTGTGGCAAGCGGGGCTGTACAGGTGCTATACTTCGTACAGTCGTTGCCGGACGAAGCGCACACTACTGTTCGATTCACCAGAAGCTTCAGAACAAGGCGAAATAATTATAAATAAACTATTACAATATATGAGTGGACACGGAGGAGGTGGAGGAGGAATTGGTGGAGTAATACTGACGGTTATCATGGTAATCGCAGTTATGTTCGTCGTTTGGTATTACACAGGAGGACCTGAGCGCGCAAATACAGCTGATCCGTTTCAGAAGCCGCTAACACCGGTTGATACTGGTGAAACGTATGGACCGGGCGAAATAATATATTAAATTCCTAGAATTCGAAACATCGCAATTCCTCCCGCTACGGAGACGTTAAGCGATTCTTTCTCCCCTTTCATGGGAATCTCGGCGATCGTGGTTGAAAGTTTCAAAGCTGTTTTTGAAACTCCTTCGACTTCATTACCTAAAATAAAAGCGACCTTCTCGGTGGCTTTTATTTTTTTGTAGTCTACGGAATCTTTGGATTGCTCGATAGCGATAATTTGAAAACCTTCTTTGGAAAGTTTTTTAAGTAGCGGTGAAATTGTTTTTACATGTTCCCAAGGAATTGTTTTTTCTGCGCCGAGAGCCGCTTTGGCAATATCACTTCGTGGCCGATCGAATCTATCTACTGGATCGGGCGTATAACCAACAATATATATCTTAGAAATTCCAGCAGCATCGGCAGTCCGAAAGAGCGCACCGACATTTTGGGCGGAGCGGATGTTTTCGAGGATGAGGAGGGATTGCATGCTATTGAAGTGCAAAAGCTAAGATACTAAAAATTGAGATCATTGCTGAAAAAATATGGAACAGTCCATGGTTAAAATCGTATCCGTGCTTAGCTTGGCGGAAATAGAAATAACCTGCAAGCAAAGCAAGGACAACGGCACTGAAAGCGAACGGTGAAAGGATTCCCCCTTTATAAAGTAGAATGAAGTTACAGAAAATAAGAAAATAGGCGAAGCCGAGATCGACTTTTATTAGTTTCTTTTCATTAGAGTAATGATATATAGAGGAAATAATAAAGACGAGGGCAATAACAGGAATATAGTATGAGACTTCATAAAATATAGCAAAGATGAGTGGGAGGAGAAATAAGAGGTTGGACCAGAATTTTATTTTAAGGATAAGATGTTTGTGGGCGGAGGTGAGAAATGACATGAGGTAATAATATCATAAGTTTGAATCAATATTGGAAGGGATCTCGCCTTACAGGCGCGGTACAGGCTTCGCGTCGTGCTCGCAGAGCCTGCGCGCGACATGCTCAGCCTTTTCGATCCCTTCCCGCAAGGCCCGCAGGGGCCTTGCTCGTGGTGCACCATATACAGAAAAAGCAGAAACGTTTGTTTCTGCTTTTTCTGTATATGGTGCACCCGGAAGGGATCGAACCTTCGACCATTTGCTTAAGAGGCAACTGCTCTACCAGCTGAGCTACGGGTGCATATTTCTGGTTACGAAAACAGTATGTAAAGTAACATATATTCCGATAAAAATCAATTTGTGTTACCTGGCTGAATGGCTATACTAAGAGTATGAAAAAGAATAATAACATTTTAACTATTAGCGCGATCGTACTCGTTATCATAATCGGCGCAGCATTGGCATGGCAGGCTTCAAGCGCTCCAAGCAAATATGAACCATTTGCACAGGGAATGAAGGATGCCGGCACAAAATTCTACGGTGCATTCTGGTGTCCTCATTGTCAGGCTCAGGAAAAAGAATTGGGTATGTCACGACAAGAACTTGAGAAGATGGGACTCTATATTGAATGCTCTCCATCAAACGGACAAGGTCAGACAAAAATTTGTTCTGATGCAAAAATTGAAAGCTACCCTACTTGGGTCTACGCAAAAGATTTTTCAGTAACGACAACAGTAACTCCAACTATTTGTGAAGTGCAACCAGGACCAGCAGATCAGTCACCAACATGTACATCGTATGGATCAAAGTTTATGAAGTCATGGGTCTTCTCGATTGGAACAGGACTTACTGTACAAAGCTTGGCTGAACCGAAACATGAAGGAGATGTATGGACATTCGTCGCAGGTTCACGAACCACGGGAGAAGTCTCATTAAAAGATCTTTCTACTTTTACAGGAATACCACTTCCAGCAGAATCTAAATAATTTCTATGACAGCATTTACCGAAACAATTAATTTCGTCGCTGCGCTTGGATCGCTTTTGATGGGAATATCAGCAATCATTCTTTTAGTTTTGCATCTGTCTAACAGAAAGGAGAAACATGAAGTACTGGATACAGTAGTTCCTTGGTTCATGTGGGCTGGTCTGGTTATTTCATCAATGGCAATTATTTTGAGCTTGGTATATTCTGCAGTTATTGGATACGCACCATGCGTACTCTGTTGGTGGCAGCGCGCATTTATTTATCCTCAAGTAGCTTTGTATGCAATTGCCATCGCTTCAAAAGACACGTATGTCTACCGATACACATTAGGGTTATCTGTCGTTGGACTTCTGTTTTCTCTCTATCATAACTATCTAGATTTTGGCGGAGGAGAATTGATTTCTTGTGGCACGGGAGTTTCCTGCACCATGAGATACGTCAATGAATTCGGTTTTGTAACAATTCCTTTGATGTCACTCATTTCCCTGTTAAGCCTTGCAATCATTGCCTGGATTGGCATGGAGCGAACTAATCAGAGATAAGTACTATAGGTTATCCACAACGCCGGCTCGCTTCGCGAGCCGGCGTTCGTGTATACTGTATATAAGTTTGACATAGAAAGCGCTAGTGAATGTAACCCTCTTCGGGATTCAACTTTGCACCAAGTCCTTTCTACCAGAAGCGTTATCATTATTACAGCTTCGCGTCGTTGTTCTTTCAACAATAAAATCCTCTCAGTTAATTCTGTTCTTTGTATCATACTCGAGGCACTTTTTTTATTTGGTGGTTAACTGGAATAGAGTTCTCGGAGAAGCCTCAGTATGCACTTTGATCCGCTCACCAGTTCGCGTTCCAAAGTGCATACGTCGGCATCATGAGCATTTCATCTCCTAGAGTATTTCAATCTCAAATTCTTACGGTAAAAAAACGAGATTGAAAAACATATGGCATTAAGCTGCTCATGGCGCGAAGGAACACTTTTGAGGCGCGAGTTTACGAGCGGATCAAAAGTGTTCCGGCAGCGCTCTCCGAGGACTCAAATCCGATTTAAATATTTTTAAGAATGAAACGCTCCAACTCCTCTTCAATTTCAAACTGTCCGTTGTGGGCACCATGCACAATACGCACTAATTCTCGTGAAGCATTTTCTAATTCATTCTTTTTCCACGCAGAGAATCTATTTTTAGTAAACATGTTTTTTACCGCCCAAAATAAAACGCCGATGATTGCTTCTGGTGCCTGTTCATTTTGGATCGCTTCACGGTAGAGCAACCATGTCCCCTTTTTATCTTTTGCAGAGAAGGCGTCAGTTAGCGAAAAAATATTGAATTCTTTTTTCTTTGCATCTTTCGGCTCATCACATAAAAATACTTGAGCTCCAGATTTTTCAAGCGAGCGAACAATATCTTTCGTAAGTTCGCGTTCAATAATAAAAATACTGTTTGATGAAGCTGCGAGCTGCGGAGCAAAATCCAAAACTATTTCTCCAAATGATTCATTTAAAAAAGGATACTCAAGAGAAAGTGAAATCTGGTTATCAAACAAAGAAGATCCTCCAGCAACTTGTTCGAGTTCTGCGCGTGAAGATTCATTTCCAGATTTTGAAATTACATCAGCAGGATTGACTCCTAATTTTTTATACAGCTGGTCGCGAGTATCGTGTCGCTTAATCGCACTTGTTCCGTAAATAAGATACAGCATATATTAGAGCTGTTTAACTTTGTCTTTGTATTTCTGATACTCTTCCCCATATTTTTCCTCCAGAAGTTTTTCTTCTTTCGCCAAAAAAATATATTTAGTTATTAGAAACGCGATGAGCGTAGTAGTGACAATTGAAACAGAGTTAAAAAGAAATCCGAGACCGATAATCATAAGGAAAAGTCCGAGGTGTGTTGGACTGCGAGTAAATGTATATGGGCCTCGAGCGAAATCAAAAAAGTGTGTCGTTGGATCTACGGTAATTTGTTTTACCGCAAGTTTATGAGAAGTATATTGAGCCCAAAGAATAAGTGCTGGCCCAACAAAAAGAAGTACGAATAAGGCAGTGAGCTTCTTATTGTACTTCGCGTAA
>DALYDD010000017.1:0-16364 GCA_031973395.1 Minisyncoccota bacterium
ATCACGGCCGATGCGTCACGTTTGAGCATTAATGGTATTGTCGCGCAAACAAACAAAGAACGATCTGCTAAGCAGTTTCCAACTTTGCGATTGAACGCTGCTCTCAATAGATCTGCCGAACAAAAATTGCAGGATATGTTTACCAATCAATATTTTCAGCATGTTTCTCCAACAGGGGTGAATGTATCAGATCTTGTGCGTAAATCTGGATATGAATATATTGTAGTTGGAGAAAATCTGGCACTTGGAAACTTCGGTGGGGATGTTCAGGTTGTTACCGCTTGGATGAATAGTCCGGGGCACCGTGCCAATATTCTCGATCCGCGTTTTCAAGAAATAGGTATTGCTGTGGGTAAAGGGATATACAATGGCCGCGAGCAATGGATAGCCGTGCAACATTTTGGCAAACCCCTCTCTTCCTGTACTAGTCCTAATGCCATTTTGAAAGATAAAATCAGTCAGCACACTTCTGATCTCGCTGTTTTGGAAACCGAATTGAATGTTTTGAAAAAAGAAATCGAAGCCGCTGACCATAATTCGCCGAGTCATCATGCCAAAGTCGAAGCCTATAATAATAAAGTGGTGGATTACAATACCAGACTAGAAGGTCTAAAAGATGAAATTGCCACCTATAATGAAGAGGTGAAGAAGTTTAATACGTGCGCGGGATTAAAGTAATCTCTCGTGCTGTCCTCGGTTTCGATTAAGGCAACAAGCTCATCCTGCGGAGGCACTTCAAGATTACTTTAATCCCGCGTAGAAAAATCATTGGCTCGTCTACTTTAAATCTAAATCCATGAATACAAAACAACAACTGACAGATTATGTTTTAGAAAGATATGCGCCCGTAGCTATTGTACTGCATGGTTCTCGCGCGATTGGTCTTGCGAAAGAACATTCAGATTGGGATATGCTCATTTTCACCAATAAAAAGGTAGATGCTCGCCGAGAGATTCAGTTTGGCCAGAATATTGATATTGCTCAAGTAGTATTGCCCATTGCTGACAATAAAATTGAGAGTACGTTTGGTTTTTACTTTCGTAAGGAAAACACTGAAATTTTGTATGACCCGACAAATATTGCCGTTGAATTAATGGCTAAAAATGAGGAAATTTTAAAAGCGGGAAACGTATTTACGGATGACGATCGAATTGCTCGATATGCTTTTATGCAATCTGCACTGAATGGTGTGAGAGATTATATAGGTGAGCCCCTCATCGTGTTTTCAAAGAAGTCTGAGTTTTATGAGAAGGGAATATCTGCCTGGTTTAGATTTTTACATTCTGCTTTTCGTCCCTCAAATTACATCGGGTTTCCCTACATACAAAAAGAAGACCCTGCATTTTTCGCAATGCTACAAGAATTTATTGCAGACAATTCGCAGAATTCTATCGCTGCGGGTGAGAGAATTCTTGGGCATATCTTTCCTGATTTAAAGCAGAAATATGACGAGCAATAAGGGGTATTAAATCTCAGGGTCCAGATTCTCTATTTCTCAACCTCCTACTCATTTAATAATTTTTGCTTCGTATCGTAGCTGATATGTCTGTCCTTGATGAGAAATGCATAACGTACTCCAAGGAGCATAATAAGGCCCCAGATGATGAACATTTGGCTAAATGGCAAGAAGAAGAGGCAAAGGGCTGCAATGGGCGGCATGATGATGTAGGGCATCGTACGGGTCATTCTAAAGAGGCTAATGAAGCCCGAGTTCGTAGGATTTATGTGTCTAAAGAAATAGCTCTCACTCGACACCTCCACGATCGAAGCCCCTGTATGTGCGATGAAAAGCAGGATGAGCCACGCGGGAAGACTGGCCACGGTCAAGAAAGGCATCAAAATAGAAGTTACTGCCATGAGTAAAAATCCGGCAATGAGAAGACCTTTTTCTTGATGTCTCTGGTCCTCAATTTTGCCCACAAAGCGCTGGAATAAAACATAGGGCAACGAGATTACGCTCAAGATGACACCAATCTGACCCCATGAAAAACCAATATATTCATGAAGGTAGATTGGGATATATACTACGTTCCAGGCAAAGAAGAGATTTAAAAGAAGTCGGTCGGCAAATACATCGAATAGATTTCGATTTTTATAAAAAGTCTGAATCGTTGCTTTCAAATACATCGGTGGGTATTCTGGCTCCTTTACATTACTGAAACTTGATTTAAGGATTACAACAAAAGGGATCAGAAATACTGCCGCAATGAGATAGATTTTCCAGAATCCAGCAGCATGAAGAGTGGCAATGACTGCATCATTGGCGATATGCAAATCTGGAACAGTGGTCCCGAGAATCAGGCCTGCGATGAACGGCGTGATAACTGGGGGCAGATTCCACATGGTCAGAAACATTCCTCGCAAGGATCCCATTTGCTCGTTTTTGCTGTATTGCTCAAGGAGCATGTCCATACAGTAGATAAGAGCAGAGCTCACCGTCATGTGGGCCAGGAAGGCAATGATTGCAATGCTTGGATGAAGGGGAAAGGCCAGGAAGATAAGCGAGACTGCTTCAATTGCAGTCAGCACCAGAGTCATCTTTATCACTCCAAAACGACGCAAGATTTTTGGTGCAAATAGAAATATCGAAATATTAAGAATGGCGCCGGCTGCGTAGACAAGGCTTACCAATTTTTCTCCTACAAAAGCGGTGATATACGTCGAGTTGATGAAGTAGATGAAAAAGAAGTGAAAAGAGAGCAAGAGAACCGCCACAAAAATAAGTAGAACGGAATCAAGTTTGGTGGCGCGGGAAAAGAATCGGTCCATAGATTAAATTGATATTATAAGGACTATTATAGTCTAAAAGAGATTGTCGGTATATAAGAAAAGACCACCGGTTAGGGCAGTCTTTTCTTATATAGATTGGTCACGTCAGTACCGAAGACTTTCTGTGTGATGGTCTAATTCAGCTCGGCTGACTTCTACACACATATCATCACAGGAATGATGATTGGCCGTTTCGCAGTCTGCTGGAAGATAAATCGTCCGAGGACATCCGAAACAACATCTTTTACATAGTCGATGTTTACTGGTCGCATTTCATGCGTTACTTGTTCAACTGTGTTTTTAACAAGGAATCGGATCTCACGAAGTAATTCCTGAGACTCCCGCAAATATACAGATCCGCGCGAAATGATATCCGGGGATTTCTTGAGTCGGCCGGTTGCTGAGTTGATGATTCCTACAACAACATAGATACCGTCCTGAGATAAAATCTGTCGATCGCGAATGACCACATCTTGTACATCGCCGATAGTAAATCCATCAACCATGACCATATTGTCTGGGGCCTTAACCGGAAGACGAACCATCTTTGTGCCATTTTCTTGAATTTCGATAATGGTACCGTCATCTGGAATAGTAATATTAGATTTAGCGACACCGAGCTGTTCAGCGAGTTCGGCGTGCAGTTTCAACATGTAGTGGTTACCGTGAATTGGGATAAAGAATTGTGGGCGTAATTTTCGGTGCAACCATTCAATTTCACCTTTATTTCCGTGACCTGTTGAGTGAATATAAATATCGGATGTTCGATAATGCATCAAACGAGCGCCTTGGCGAGCAATGCTGTCTTTCAATCGCTGTACCGCTTTTTCATTTCCCGGGACGATAGAAGAAGAGAGTACGACCGTGTCGCGTTCAGTTAATTTGAAATGCTTGTATTGGTTATTTGATACGCGCATGAGGAAAGCGAATTCTTCACCTTGCGCACCTGTTGCAATAATCACAATACGATCAGGTGGGAACTGGTCAATGTCTTGCGGCTGGATAAAGACTTTTTTATCAACTTTCAAAATACCAGCCTGGATAATGATATCCACGTGGTTTTTCATACTTCGCCCTTCAATCAAAACTTTTTTACCCATTCGTTCACAGGCATGGATGACATGAGAAACACGGTTGATGTGTGAAGCAAACATACCGAGGATAAGTCGGCCCGTTGAGTTCTTTACGATTTCCTCGAGGTTTTCATGAACGATATGATCTGGAGTAGAGAAGCCTGGGTTTTCAATGTTTGTCGATTCACCAAGGAAGAGCAAAACATTTTTTCCATTGAATAGGGAATAGTTTTCTTCTTCTTGTTCTGTTGGAATATTGTCTCGGTGATCGAGTTTGAAGTCTCCAGGGGTAGTTACAAAACCATAAGGTGTTTCAATGGCAATTCCCATCGAGTCTGGAATACTGTGACTTACGCCGAAAAAAGTAACAGAGAGATCACCAATCTTCAATGTTTCATTTCCTTCAATAATTTTATAATCAAAAGGTTTGAGGTGAGGAAATTCGCTCTGTCTCTTTTTGAGCATCAATGAAGTCAGGTTTCGGGTATAGATTGGTGGATTGCCGATTCTGTCCATGATAAAAGGCAAGGCACCGATGTGATCCAAGTGGCCGTGAGTCACAATCATTGCTCGTACGCGGTTTCTTCGTTCTTCCAAATATTTCGTATTTGGCAAGATGTAGTCGATTCCAGGAGTATCACTGTCTTTGAACTTAAAGCCGGCATCAATGACGATAATATCGTTTCCAATTTCAATGACTGTCATGTTCATGCCGATTTCTTCCACACCTCCGAGCGGGATGATTCGAATATTACCTGGTGCCACAGGAGGGATTGGAATATTGGGATTGCTCTGCGCAATCGCAGTATGCTTTTTTGGAACTCCGAGAGGTCGTGGTCTCATACGATTATTTCGAGAACTTTTTCCGCCACCTCCGTTGCCACCATTACCACCAGTATTTCCACTATTACCGCTATGTCCGCCAGCATTTGAATTTGGACCCCTTTCACTGTTTCCTCGTGGTGCGCTTTGATTGTTTCCATTTGAATCACCGAAATATGCCTCACGGTGATCAAACTGGCCCGCTACTGGTTCGCTTGAGTTGTCACCTGTCATCAATCTTCCCTCATCATCGCGTTCTACTTCAATGCGATCTTCCGCGAAGACATCGTCGTGATCAAAGCGTTCACCAAGGCTCTCATCCTCGCTTGAAGCAGGGAGAGGGCTTCCGCCAAGGACCTCTGAAGATGTACCTCCACCGGCAACTTTTCCCTCGGCTTCAAGTGCCTTATTCACCAATTCTTTAAATTCTGAAACCGCATCCAAATCTTTTGGTATTGCTGCAGGACGTCCCGCTCCTGCTGGGGTGTGCCCGTGAGCACTATTTGATCGGCCATGACCTCCTTGATTATCTCGGTAAGTATTGTTATACCCGCTTTGTGAGTTGTTTCGATAGTTTGGTCGACTTGGTTGATTAAACCCAGCAGGTGCGCCCCTGCCTTGTGGTCCGTATCCACCTCGATTATTTCCACTTCCTGTTGGTCTTGTGTTTCTGTAGTTCATATTGTTTTTGATAATGTATTAATAATTTTTTTAATAATTCTTTTTCCTGTTTGTAAATTTGTTTTTTGGTCTGCTACTTTCTCCACGTATGCGATGTCTTGATATACCACCGGTTGATATTGATAAACCTATCGGACGGTTCGGTCAGGCTTTGCATATCTGTATTGTGAATGTCTTTGTTGCTTATATAAATATATTCAGGGGAAAAGAGAAATACCGCCGGAATATCATTGGCAATTTCTTTTGCAAAATCTGCACGTGCCGTTATTCGCTTCAGTGGATCACTAGAACTTCTCGCCAGATCAAGCGCCGCATTCGCTTTTGTATTTGCATACAAAGCAATATTCAGGCCAGGATCAACTCGTTGAGAAGAATGCCAAAACGGATAGAGATCAATGTCGCGTCCAACAATCTGGCCAAAGAGTAATGCGCCATACTTTCTAGGACGAATTACTTTCTGAGTCAGATCTGTGCCTTCGAATGTTTCTATTTTGACATCTGCGCCGATTTTAGTCCACTGATCTTTCAGGAGTTCTGCAGCACGAGTGAGTTCTGGGGAATCCGAGGTGCTTATTGTAAATGCCAATCGCTCCGTTTTATCAGAAGTTTTCTTTTCGTATACAGAAGTACTTGCACTCAGCTTCCATCCATTGTCCTCTAGGATTTTTTTGCCATGAGCGACAAGGTCTAGCGGCTCGATATTTGTGGTACTAGTTGATGTTGTTGCCACAAGAGCGACTTCATTCATATTTATAGGAATAGGTGAAAGGATGTCTGTTCCATAACCCTTGAGGACTTCGGCGATGATAGCTTCGCGGTCTACGCTTTCGTTTAGTGCTCTACGAACTTCTTTATTTAGAAAAATAGGCGCATCTGTTTGGTTAAAGAAGAGGCCGAAGATTCGGGGTAGTGTACTCCTATGAATATTGGCATCCGAATTCGTCTTTGCGATCGCTGCGGCGTACTCAGGTGAAAGTCCACCAAGTGTATCAATATCATTTCTTTTGAAAGCATTAACGGCATCTTCTTCACTTCTAAAAAAAGTAAGGCGAATCTTGCTGATATATGGGCGACCAAGAACATATCGGGCAAATGGTTCGAGGTCATAATATTCGAATACACCACCAGAGTCTTGGGTAATATCTTTTAATTGATATGGTCCTGAACCAATAGGTGCCTGATAATACGTTGTAAGATCAAATTCAGCAGGGCTCACCGATTCCCAAACATGTTTTGGCAAGATACCCATAGTGAGATTTTCTGCAAAAGGGGCATATGGTTTCTTCAAAGTAAACTTCAACTCACGTGAGTCAATTTTTTCTATTGTCACACCGGACCAATTGGCTGCTTTTGGGCTTTTGATATTTGGGTCAATTGCCTTTTGAATTGTAAATTCGACATCTTCTGCAGTTAGAGGTTGTCCATCATGAAAAGAGGTGTTCGGCCGAAGCTTCACTGTGTATACGAGCCCGTCTTCAGAAATCGACCATGATTCTGCGAGATCAGGAACGAGTTCTCCGTTCGGCGCACTTTTTAACAAGCCAGAGTAAATCAAGCTTGTTAGATCCTTGTCAGCTTCACTGGTTGCCAAAAGAGGGTTAATAAAACGAGGGTAACCAACAATGCCTTCATTGATTTTTCCACCGGCCACTGGAATTTCTGTACCGTATTTATCTTGAGCCTTTTGGTACAAAACCGCACTGCTCACGATAAAAATGATCAAAGCAATGATGGTTGCAAGCTTTTCGCTTGGTCGCATCGAGGTAAAAGTTTTCACAATAGTCTTTCTAGAATACTAAATAGTAAGAGTGAGTCTTGGAAGACTCGGTGGTATTCAAACTAAACTCTTGGGCTGGGATCAATATTATATTAAATATTGAAATAGGAGGTTATTGCTGGATTCTAAGCGCAATTACGGCCGCAATTACAAACAAAATCGCCAAAATAATTGTGAAGAAAAACAGAAACTTATCTAAGCCGCGTCGAGTTCTCCAAGTTGACACAGAGTCACCGCCGCCAAAGGCGCCGCCAGCCCCAGCTTCTGAAGTCTGGAGAAGGACACTTACTGTAAGGAGTACAGCAAGAATGATCTGAATTACCGGGAGGGTAGAGTGAATATCCATCGGTAATATCCTAGCATTTATGCCAAAAAATGCAATATCTAAAAGAAAACCGGCCGCGCGAGGCGACCGGTGTTCGAGAGAGGGTGTTTTTAATTGCGGCAATACGGGCTAGTCAGTCTTCTGTGGAAACCGCCGCTTCATCGTATTTCAGTTCATTGAGCCAGCGGGTGAGGTTCCGGGCTCCAATCAGGGCTGTGATGAGTGCGGCGAGCTGGAATATTGTAGCTAGGCGCCGTTCTTCACCAAAAAAAGTGTTCAGCACACCCCGGGACCCGTCAAAGGCATTCCAGGCAATGGCGATAAAGAAGCTGGTGAGATGGATGACGACGGCCAGTTCGAGAAATCGCAGAATTCCGATGGTTTTGGCTGAGAAGGGTAGTGAATCTGTGGGCTCTGAGCCCATGCGCTCCATTACAGCGTCGTTTAGCCAATGAAGGACCGCGAGGCAGAGAAAGGTAATGAGTTGGACGGTCGCTGTGATATTTTCAGGTTGAGGGAATGACATGGCGGTGAGGTAGTGAAGGGTTGGGTTTCAGATAGCGGTGATTTGGTGCAGAAGAGAAAGAACTCAGTGTCGACCATTTCGGCACCGATATGCAAACCATAGGGCCTCATTTTGTCTTTGTCAATGAAGTAATCTTTTATAGATTTATACAAATCTTATTCTGCAATAATGCTAATATATATAGTATGAAAAGCCTCAAAATAATCCTCATCTGCATATTTATTATTATCGTTATCGGCGTGCTCTTTTTTACGCTTCAAGTGGTAAGGAATCCAGGCTTTAAGGCACCTATTGCTCCCCAAGAAAAGACGGATGGTACATTAAAAACATTCATTGATACAAAACGAGGTTTTTCTTTTTCTTATCCTTCAGAATGGTGGCTTATGGATCCGGTTCGGTTGCCTGGATATACACCAGTGATAGGTATTGAGCAGCATTCCGGGGAGATCGGTCTTATCGCTGTTTCTCAAAGAAACATGGCTCGTCAGGCCAATATGAATGCTGATGTAGAAATGTACTCCGATGATTTGCCAATTACCGAAATGCTGTCCTCTTTGATCGGTTCACCGGTTGAGATTCATGCAGATGAGACAAAGAAGCTGACATATAGAAGTGGCATGGGTGGATTTATCATTAAATACTCGGGTAAGGCTGGGGTTGATGCAGAAGCGAAAACGGTGAGTGGAAAAATATACATGTACTATGTACGAAATGAAATTATGCATAGTTTTTCAGCGTATATTTCGGATGCATCAGCTGTTGTTGAAAAGAGTGCTGCCAATGTCTTTTTGGGTCAGGCAGATCTTGCTTTGCAAGGTCTGATCACGTATTAATACGTATCAAACTAGCTCAAATTAAATACGACCAACTGTATTGTTCTACAGCTCGATTTTCCCGCGCAAAATTCCCTCATATATATTTGTCGGAACATGTTTCTTAGAAATCTCTGCCTGTTTCAAAAGCATTTTATTGGTATCAGCTTCATTTGCTTTCCTTACAAATATATTTGTAATATCGATAGGGGTATAGGTAATCTTTTTCAAAAGAAGACGATTTGAATTATCAATCGCATTATTTGTAATTTCAAAATTGAAACCGACAGTCATGCCATGTGTTGTTTCGTATGAAAAATATTGGTCAAATATATAATTTCCTAGTGAATAGAAAATATATTTATCTTTATATATTTCCGTAGATTGAATAACGTGTGGGTGAGCACCAACTACCATGTCGGCACCGGCATCGATCCATTGATGAGCGAGATTTTTTTGAGTCAGATTTGGTTCAAATTTATATTCTGTACCCCAATGTGGCATGACAATGACATAGTGCACCTTATTTTTTATGGCCTGAATCTGGGCTAGGACAAGCCCCTCGTTTTTGTATGTAAATTCATGGTAGCCGATGAGGGCAATGCACTGCTCTCTGATTAATCCTTCTTTGAAACAATGTACAGACGTCATCGGGCTCATGCTAGCGAGCGGTGTACCAGACGCATTGATATTCAAGGTATTGGTTGGGTTGCCGAAGTATTCCATATTATTTTGCTTGAGCCACTGTACCGTCTGCTTTAGTCCTTCTGGTCCAAAATTATCCGTATGGTTGTTGGCCAGGCTCACCATATCTATGCCACTTGTTTTAAGTAATGCTGCAGTTGATGTGGGGAATGTAAAGGAAAATCCCGGAATGCCTTTGCCAGCCGCATTTATGGTCTTTGATTTATAAGCTGTAATTGGGCCTTCGAGATTGGCGACTGTGAAGTCAAAGTCTTGTGTCAAAGCCTGTGTACCAGATGCAAAGACAAATTCTCCGCCTAGCTTATTGATCTGGGCTCGAACGCCACGATCAAACATCATATCGCCCAAGAATTGAATGGTGATAGTGTTTCTGGGCTCAGGTACGGTTGGAATTTTTACTACAGTTGTCTGGTCCTGGATTTGTTGAGCTTCAACAGAGTCAATGTTTGCCACCAGGTATTTTGCAAGAAAAGTTGTTGTGAAATAGGCAAGAATAAAGGCGCACACTGCGATGAGTGCGATGGCTATTTTTTTCGGATGTTCATTTCGAGGGATTTTGGGAGGAGTCACTGTGGTACTATAATAGTACATATGAAATTTTTTCACACCCTGGTCGGCTCACTCACTCGCCGAGATTTTTATAAGCATATTTTGAGTGGTACTGAAAAGACTGGTTTTTTCTATATTTTCAAACTCCAGGTTTTGTCGGCACTTTTTCTCACCATTCTTTTGTCAATCGGTATTTCTGGTATTTTGCCTTCGATTGAAAAGACGGCCAAAGAAATTTTGCCACCAGGGGCAGAAATCATTATTAAAAACGGGGAATTGAAAACAAATACCAACCCGATCATTGTACCTATTCCAAGTTCTATTGATGATGGATCTTCGGATCGATCGCTACCTACAAACGCTATCGTCCTTGATATCACCGCTTCCACAACCGTGGCGGATCTAGAAAAGAAAGATACGTTTGTCCTCGTAACAGCAGAGGGGATTATTACCCAAAATCCAAATGGGAAAGTTACGATGAGTTTCTTTAAAAATATACAGGATGCGGATTTGGTGATCGACGAGAACTGGCTCGCTCAAAAATCAGCTTGGCTCAAGAATTTTGCGAAGTATATTCCTTTTATCGCTTTCTTCCTTATCCTTGGCGGGCTCTATCTCTTGTCTCTATTTACTGCCCTTATCTATGGATTATTCGTGTATCTGATGCTGAAAATTGTGAAAACTCCGAAATCATTCCGTATTGCATATTCAGTCGGCCTTTATTCAAGGACGTTTGCCGTCTTGCTCGCTTTGTTCGCATTTGTCTTGCCTATATTCGCCGTCAGTCCATTTAATATTGTGCTCCAGTTACTCTTCCTTTTGCTTATGTTGCGCCAGAGGAATGGTGCCCGAACTGTGCTATAATAGTCCTATCAACTAATTATTAAATACCCATGTCAACACCACTTATAATCGTTATTGCTATAGTAGTCATCTTCGGCGGATGGTTTGTCACGTTATATAACCGTTTTGTTCGTTACGTTACTCGGGCAAAAGAAGCTTGGGCAGATATCGATGTCCAGCTCAAGCGCCGATATGACCTGATTCCTAACCTTATCAATACGGTACAGGGTTATGCCGCGCATGAATCAAAGACCCTTGAGGCCGTTGTCTCGGCACGAAATAGTGCGATCAGTGCTATCGAAGATCACGCAACTGTAGAGCAGCGCGCAGAAAAAGAAAATGCTTTGAGCAGCACACTTAAATCCATTTTTGCTCTCTCGGAAGCCTATCCAGACTTGAAGGCTAATCAGAACTTCTTGAATTTGCAGCAGGAATTGTCAGATACAGAAAATAAAATTCAATCAGCTCGACGATTCTATAATGGAAATGTTCGTGACTTGAATATTGCCGTTGATACTTTCCCTTCAAATATTATTGCTCGAATGTTCAAATTCATGCACAAGGCATATTTCGAATTGGGAGGAGAAAAAGAGGCGGCAAGCAAGCCTGTTGAAGTTAAGTTCTAATTGGCGCCATGTTTGACTAATGTAAGGATGACAGAATTACAGTATGTATGCGTATTAATATAATATGGCAACTCTCTACACCCAAAAAGAATCCAATAATTCAAAGACAATCGCATTGATGTTGTTTTTGTGCGCAATTATCGTCGCGGTGGGTTGGTTTTTGAGCTATTACTACAATAATCCGGCAATTCTATATATTGCGGTATTTTTTAGCGTGTTCATGAACTTATTCAGTTATTGGTTTTCAGACAAAGTCGCCCTAGCGATGTCTGGTGCTAAACCCGCTGATGAAAATGAACATCGAGAATTGCATCGTATTGTGGAAAACCTAGCTATTACCGCAGGACTTCCAAAGCCACGTGTATACATTGTCGAAGACGCCGCACCGAATGCGTTCGCGACAGGGAGAAATAAAAATCATAGTGCAATCGCGGTTACTCGCGGGTTATTGAATACACTCAATCGATCCGAACTCGAAGGTGTGCTTGCTCATGAACTCGGACATATCGGTAATAAAGATATTCTCATCTCGACTATCGCCGTTGTCCTCGCCGGATTCCTGTCAATCGTCTCAGATATGTTTTTGAGGTCACAATTATTTGGTGGCGGGCGAGATAATGACAGCAAGGGTGCCAATGTCCTGGTGATTGTTGGTATTGTTTTGGTGGTTTTGTCACCACTTGCTGGCGCTTTGATTCGTCTGGCCATTTCCCGAAAACGAGAATACATGGCTGATGCGACAGGTGCGTTGATGACGCGATATCCCGAAGGTCTGGCTAGTGCCTTGGAAAAGATCGGTGCATATCAAGCCCCGATGAGAAAAGCATCTGATGCTACAGCACATCTCTTTATCTCTAATCCCTTTGGAGAAAAAGCCAAAAAAGGTCTACATAATTTATTCATGACCCATCCACCTATAGAGGATCGCATCCGTCGACTTCGAGAAAGTGTTGGCATTGGTGCAGATGAGGGCATAGACTTGGTTGCACATACAAATGACAATCAAGCTTCTGCCTAGTTCTCTCCAAAATTTTAATATATAATCAACCCCTATGACAACTAATATTCCTGAATCAAATCAAAAAGTGTTTGCTGTTTCTTTTATTATCGCCATCTTAGCAATCGTTGGATTTATCTTATTTGTAAAGTTTAATGCGAGTCAAATGACAGCTGGTGTGGACAAGGAAGTTTTGGTTGAGACGCCTGATCCAATGAAAGTTTTTGATGCTCCGTTTACGAAAGCGACTTTGTATTATATTGACTTGCCAGAGTACCCTAATGCGCCGGTTGCCACTAATTCACCGCTCAATATTGCTAATCCGGCGTTTGGCTGCGGTGACAGATTGTTGAAATATAATATTACACTGGATGAAAATCAGGGCGGCACAAAGTCTGATGCGGTAAATTATGTACTTACACAATTATTTAGTCGTGATGTTTTTGAGCAATTCAAGCTAGCAACATCGTCTGAGATTGACGCAGGGGGCGATCCTTACAATGCACTCGCAAAAGCTAAGTTAAAAATAAAGAGCGTAAAAGAAGTTCCTGGACAATATGAAGTTAGATTGACTGGTACTCTCGGTCTAAGTGGGGCCTGTGATGTTCCTCGTGTACAAGCTCAGCTTGAGCACACAATCAATCAGATATTTGCACCTGCAACTGCTGCAATATTCTTAAACGATAAGCCTTTGGCTCAGGCTCTCTCAGGTAAAAAATAATTCAGCCGGTACCACCTCGGTGGATTTCATTCGCATTCCGATTTGCAATTCATGGATAATAGACCATTCGAATCTTTTTTGCTGTACTGATTTTTCAAATCTTGTTAGATATTGATTGAGCTTTTCACAAATCAAATTTGGGGATTTGTGTTCAAGTTGCAGAGCTTTCCGAGCCAGATTGCAGTGCTCTAGGATTATAGAAAAAGCTCGATTCATGCGAACGCTGCATTCAGAAATATTTGAACCAGTAAAATTTGAGAGATCCAGGAAATAATATGCGGTAGATAATTTGCCGATAGAGAGATCTTTTTCAAAATCTTCTATGTCGTCAGCTATTTGTCTTGCTAATAAGAAATGCTTGAAGAAATCACCGAATAGTTTTTCATAGTGAGGGAAGAGGGTAAGATACATCAATATGGAGCCTTGAGACTTTTGGTAATGATCAGTGAGGGGTGTGCCTGCAATGGAGCTCAAGAATGCAATTTGGTCCATATTGTTTATGTCCCCGTGTGTACAAGGCAGATTCAAATTGAATATATCTGTTTGGTCCAGCAGCTCAAATATCCGTGATGTATTTTGTGCACCGATTTTTCCCAAGAGATGTGTAAGTTCTATATGAAATATGCGATGAAAATATATCAAACAAGGTAAAAAGTCAGCGCTTAATTCACCGTCGTATAATTTGTCATAAAGATAATAAGCTAAGAGTCCGAGGCCGTGAATGTAGAGTGGAGAATGCATGCTGTCATCCTCTGAGTCTTTGACTGCCAAGCTCAATAGATAAATATCAGCAAATATATTGAAGTCTATAGAATTGATCAATGAATCAGATAAGTCTCTTATTACAGTATTCCTCTGATGCCCTGAGGGCATGCATTGGTCAATGATTCCGTTAATGTATTTCGAGACATTCTTATTTATTGCATCGTCACTTCGAGGGTTTACTCCTTTTGGTTCTTGGAGGGCGGCAAGCGAAGCTTCTATATACACCAGTTGATTAAAATATAAAGAATATGCGTGAACAGACCCTGCCTCTTTGTCCTGATTCGTTGATTCTATATACAAGGGCTCGGCCTCGATAACATCATAGTCAGTTTCAAAATCTTCTGCCTCTAATAAAGCATTGTCTGGTTGGAACCTAGATAGGGCAGCGAGGCATATATATTTATTCGGGGCAAAGGTGTCTCGTCCTAGATAATCGCATAGTTTTTCTGCCAAAATTTGTCTTTGGGCGAAATCAAATTCTATTCGAGATGCTAAATAAAGAGGCAAGGGCACAGCATCATAAAACGCAGAAGATTCCGCATTAAATGTTGATAGGCTTTCATATATAAAATTCTTGAGTTCTGTACATGGAATATTCCACAGTTCAAAACATGCAGCTACGGCGCAAAGCACAATGGGGTCCAAAGACAGCCACTCGCTTTCGCTACTCTGTATTTCTTTTTCTATATCAACACACCAGGTATTAAATGCATATGGCTGGTCTCGAAAGCGCAGAGAATCAAGGGCGATCAAGAGGTTGGCTATGTGGTGCGGTGTAATGAGGGTACTGTTATATTTGCCAATCGCATAAAAAGCAGAACAGGTGTCATCAATATCGTCAGGATAAGAGCTGTCTTTTGTTCGAGGTAAATAATTGAGAGTACTGGTTCGACTGAATTGGCTTAAAAGAAAAAGAGCAAATGCTTGAATTTCCTTTTCTAATAGCTGAATCCCTTCGCGGCTTTCGCCAAGTGTGCCCAAATAATCCCTAATATTGACCAGAGAAGTCATTTCCAAGATTGATATAAATACCGGCTGACCCTGAAATCGGTTATGTTGCATCTGTTGCAAAATGATTATCTGCCTCAGCTTTTCTTTTATTTTTTCCAGCATACCTATAATATAGAAAATCAGACATGAAATTTTGATCAAATTTAGATGTAGAAAAGATGAAATTTTATAACAGTAGAAAATAAAAAACAGAAATCCCGCGTCCGACCACAAGGGCCAAACGCGGGTTCTCGGACGGGACATATTTCAGTTGCCGTCCGCGAGCTTGGCCACATCTTTTTCCATAGCCTCGATAAGGGCCAAGTATTTATCGAGGAGTTTTGCACCGCCTTCGAGGTGCCGGCGGTAGGCGAAGAGGATAAGGTCCCGGTCATAGCGCTTTTCCGTGAATTCGGTCAACGCTTTGTCCTTAGGTTTCTCACTTTTCTCAGTAGCCTTTTTGAGAGCTTTTGCCATCTCTGCCGCGGTCATGTTCTCGGAGAGCAAGGAAAGTGGCTTCTCATAGTAGTTGCCATCTTCTGCGAAGATCAGCTTCATGAGTTCGGCCGGCTTTTGCTTCTTCATCGTTGTGAACACTTCCTTTGCGGATTTGACCAGGTAGGCGACTTTGGGTAGGTCCTTTGCCGGTAGCTCCTTGAGGGTAGTCACGATGGTGTCGTGGTGTTCCTCGTAGAGAGCCAATAGCATGTTGGACTTACCACGGTGGAGTTCCTCTTTGGCGCGGGCCAGAAAGAGGGCACGGAGATTATTGTAACACTCTGGATCTCCATCTTTCTTGCCTTTTGCGGCCCCTTCGTCCAAGCCGAAGGATTCAGTAAAGGCGACCTCCCTTAGGACCCGGTAGGAGTAGTTCCAGTTCGGACGCTGGTAGTCGCTGGTTTGCTTATTGGCCCGCTGGACCATTTTGGCGACCATTTCCTTACTGAAGAATTCTTTGGCCTTGAAGCTGATGATTTTCTTGATCACCATGCTTTCAATTTCGGCGGCGAAGACGCTGCCAAGGCAGAAGAAGGCGAGGAGGAGGCCGATGATGCGATGTTTCATTTTTTTTGGTTGGGCTGGGTTGGTGGGTGAGTCTGAATGGTGAACTAAGCGACCGGTCAAATGGTCGTATTATAATTATATCACAATATAGTACAACAGTCAAGTAAGAAATGGCTCTAATTAGCCCTCAAAAAGCAGCAGCAGCTTGTGTTATACTTAGTCTAATTACAGAGGTTATTTTGTATATGGAAAGAAAGAAGCTCATCACATTCTTTTTGATCGTCGGATCACTTATAGGAGGGTATGTTCCCGCGCTTTGGGGAGCTGGAGCCTTCTCTTTTTCGGGTGTCATATTGAGCGCCATTGGCGGAATAGCGG
>DALYDD010000017.1:16374-19162 GCA_031973395.1 Minisyncoccota bacterium
AATCTATATTGGATTTAAACTAGGCGAGTAATTTTAAATATCAGGACTATTTTTTGTCATTTTAAACATTGGCCAAATCTGGTCTAAATTTGATGCTACAATACTCGCATGAAATCAAAAATTCTCACCCCTATAATTATCATTGTGGTCCTGGTCATCGCATATTTTGCATATAATGGTTCAAATAAAAATGCAGATTTGGTAGATCGGGGAACAAATACTGCGGCCAATACCAACACTGTTCAGGGTACGACAGATACTAATACTCGAAATCCTGCACCAGCCGCGACAAGTAAAAAAATGGCCTTTGCAGAATTTCTTAAACAAAATAACGCTTCATATACTTGTACAGTAACAGAGGCTATGAGCGATTTTCCAAATAAAGGAACGATACATATTGTAGGTGCGGCCGATAAAACCAAGATTCGCATGCAGGGTGAATTCGAAATCGTGGTAGAGCGCAAAACAGTAAAGAGCTACATGATTATGAAAGATGGATATAGCTATAGCTGGAGTTCAATGATGCCGACTCAAGGAGTGAAAATTAAACTCGTCGTAGATAATACAGATCCAAAAAATCCCACATATAATTGGAATGCAGATCAGATCGGCGATTATGATTGTAAGCCCTGGACAGTGGATGAATCGATCTTTGCTCTTCCTTCGAGTGTGACATTCAGGGAGATTAAAACTCAATAAATCTAATAAATTGTAAGCAAATCAAGATAAAAAAAATTCGTGCAATTCAGAATCCGATTTAAAAGAGTTCGCCTGCGAAGAGTGAGAAGGAGAAGGGTCAGGCGACCTGCATCAGCAGAGTCAGTTGCTCTTTATCAAAAGCACAAAGCGGAAACTGCAAAACTTGTCGCCTTGAAACTTTCTCATTTCTTGGAAAGATATCGAACTATTCACGCTGTAGAATTAAAGAAGCTTGGCAAAATCTGTATAAAAAATACTCGAACAAGGTGGGGGAGTTGTTCGAGTAAAGGCAATCTTAATTTCAGCTTTAGACTGGCTCTTTTGCCTGCCCATTTATCAGATTACATTATTGTTCATGAGTTATGTCATTTAGGAGAATTTAATCATTCACAAAAGTTTTGGGATTTGGTTGCTCTAGAAATGCCCGAATATAAAAAATACAGAGATGAATTAAAATCTGAGAAATTGCGCTAGGTAAATAGGGTCAAGATAAATCGGGTCAATTGCACTCTCCATTGCCGCCAAAACACCTGGCATAGTTTCTAGTAACTCGTATATATAAAAAAAACGATACCAAGACCTCGAAAGGCGTGTTATCATTTCCAATATGAAATTTTCTAAGATTATTGTCTGGGTTGGAGTTGTGGCCCTTATCACTGTTTTCATTTTCTTATATCCAAGCAAGAATAAACCTGTAGTCCAAATAAATGGCGAAGGAAAAACATTTAAAGATGGAGGTGTGAGTTTTAAATACCCTGAACGATTTACGAATGTCGGACGATCAGAACAGCAAGGGTCAGTTGCCACATTCGTCGATTCAGAATCTCCTCTGGTCGCAGAATCGAAAATGGCCCAGATTTCTCTTCTTGCTTTTGAATTAAAGCCTGAGACCGTTTCGAAATCAGCTCTGCAATTAATGAATGAAAGCTTTGCTGCAATATTCGAAGACTTGAAAAATAAAAAGGGTATTGAGTCGTATTCAATCGAAGAAAAATCATATAATGGCCAAAAAGTCGCCCTCTTGGCCTCTGTAGAATTAGTGCAGGGAAGTCGGGTCCTCACGAAAATATTCCTATTTAAAACTAAGAAGGTTTTTTACCTCCTACAGGGCTTGGCCCTGGAATCCGATCAGGTAGTCTTGGATTCAGCCATGGACAACATGCTCGATACATTGGGGTTTTATGATCCTGGGGTCAAAAACATGGCAATTTAATGGTGGCAACACATGCCAGAGAAGGTGTATAATACAAGGCATATAGGAAAAACCGTTTTACGGCTATATATACATTATCCAAAATTGATCACATTTTAATCTTATGAAAGCATATATTGCAGAAGCAATCGGTACATGTTTACTATCGTTGGTATTAATCCTAACTGCAGGGGCCAATCCTTGGATTGCGACTATCTTTGCAGTATTCACATTGACCTTCATCGCATATGGCTTCGGTCATATTAGTGGCGCGCATGTAAACCCAGCTTTAACAATCGGGGGTTTGGCGACTGGGCGAATGTCAGCACTCAAGACTCTATACTATTTGATCGCGCAGATTGCCGGTGCAGCTGCCGCACTTCTTCTCGTTAAAGCGGTTGGGGCCGGAGCAACTACTGCACCAGCGCCAGTTGATTTCTCTTGGCAACTATTTTCAGCTGAACTCATCGGTATGTTCATCTTCGGTTTTGGTGTAGCTGCAGTCTGGTCAAAGAAAGTTGACAAAGCAGCGGCTGGATTCATGGTCGGCCTTTCATTGTTTGCTGGTATTATCGTTTCATCTTTACTCCTCAATGGATCAGGTATTCAAGCGAGCGCAATCTTGAACCCTGCGGTAGCATATGCTGTCGGCGCTCTTAGTGTCTCATCTATCATTGGTGCAATTCTCGGTGCCGTCCTCGGTATGTGGGTATTCGTAGCGCTTAGTGAAAACTGTGGCGCAGCATGGAGAGGTTTTATTGCAGCTTGGAAAAGCAATGGTGCACCAGCTCCAATGAATCACTCAGAGCCAAATCATCCACCTCATCATGATCACAATGATCGACCAACTCCACCACCACACAATCCTCAAGCAGAAGAAGGGATGCGAATTGCATA
>DALYDD010000018.1:0-8186 GCA_031973395.1 Minisyncoccota bacterium
AATTGGTGCAGCTGGAGGTACCGGAGGAGGTGGTGGCGTGAATGATGAAGTTCGAGGAAGTGGTGCAGTCGGTGCGGATGCAACCGGAACAACTGAAGACGGCGGAACAAGCGGAGCCACAGGCTCTTTTCTATATTTTTTCATAATTTCTTCTTCGACGAGGTCTCGATCTGCGCCATATTTGAGGAAAGATAATTCCTTGAGACCGGCCACAATTCGTTCATTGCCCGGGTTTGGCCAAGAGAATTCAACATTAAACGGTCTGACTGGTTTACCTTGTGCAAGGATTTTGAGATAGCAATTCATATTGTCGATATTCATGAGGTCATGTGCATCAAATACTGGCTCAAATTGTTTTTGCAAAAATTCTGCATCTTCTGCACCGACACGGAATACCGCCATAGATCCGACGTTTCCAAAAACGGCATCGCGGATTTTTTCATCTAATTGCGCGATAAACTGATGTGCCATTGTCAAAGATAATTTATATTTTCGCGCCTCAGACAAGATAGTTGAGATCGATGGTGTTGTAATGTTTTGGAATTCATCAATATAAAGATAAAAAGGATTCATTTCTTTTCCAAAAGAATCCACTCGAGACAGTGCGGCCATCAAGATTTTGCCCACTAAAATAAGACCAATCAAAGAAGAGTTAATGTCGCCAAGGCGGCCTTTTGCGAGATTCACGAGGAGGATTTTCTTATTATCCATAATCTCTCGGAAATTAAAACTCGATTTTTCCTGAGCGATAATAGGCCGCATAATATCGTTTGCCAAGAACACATCGAATTTACTTGTGATATACGGCACCATATTTTGCAACGCCCCTTCCCCACCAGCTTTTTCGGCAATTTCTTTCCAAAACTGCACAACGATTGGATTTTTACATCGAGAAACTTTGAGATCGCGGAATTTTTTATCGGCCATGACGCGCGAAACATCAAGGAGAGTGCACCCGGTTTCAGGATCCTCGATTACAAGCATCGTGGCATTTCGGAAATACTGTTCAAACATTGGACCCATGGATTCTGGCACACCCCCATATAATTTTTGGAAAATAGAAAAGAGTTCATTTACTACAAATGTCTTCTGCTCTGGATATGCGCGATTATATTCGAGCATGTTCAAAGCCATTGGCCGCTCTGTTTGGCTTGGATCGAAATAGATAACATCATCGAAACGATCTTTTGGAATATGAGAAAGGAGATCCTGGACATCAGAACCATGAGGATCAATGAAACAAACACCATCGCCGTTCTTGATATCCTGAATAATCATCTTGCGAAGCAATGTCGATTTACCAGTACCGGTTTGTCCAATGGTATAGAAATGCCTGAGACGATCATCTCGCCCGAGGTGCACAGTGGTCTCGGAATTTCGGTGCTTGTTTTTTCCAAGCTCAATACCACTTTCAGCAAGACCAAGTGGCGCAGGTGCCGATTTGGCCTTTGACTGCTTGAGTTGCGGCTGAGCTGTAATACTATCGCCTGGGAAGTGCAGAAGCGTATTCACTTCTCTGATAGAAATTGGCAGAGCAGTACCTTTATCAAAAAGACGATAGGTAAAACGATGCAATAAAGCCTTATTATCACCACCTTCCTTGGCGCGATTAAATTTGAGGCCATTTCCAAGAGAATTTTCAAATTGATTGAAGGCGGATTCAATATCACCGATGATATGCTCTGCACGCTCGCGATTATCCGCAGAAGCGACGATTCTCATATTGAGTTCAATGATGGGTGAAGAAATTTTTACCTTGATTTGTTCTACTGCAATTTCGTCAACCACCTTATCGTCTTTTTTATCTTTCTTTTCTTTGTCGGCATCTTTGCCCGTCGAACCTTTTTTCATTTCATCCACCACACCTTTGCTCACTTCCCCGACGACTTTAGTAAAACGACCGAAAAAAGTATGGCGAATATCAATAGCTTCCTTTACTTTTGTACCCTTTTTGATTTCATCGAGCGCTTGTCTGTATTCTTTTGCATAATAATCCCCTACTGGATTGAAGACAAATTGAATGGCCGCACCCTCCCCCTCACGCTTCAACTGTGTCAGTGTATTCAAAATAACATTGAGTGGATCGAAATCAAATTGGTCGTACGTCTTGATAGGATAGATTTCATTTTTGGTAAAAGAGGCGACCGAACCGACCGAAATACCATCTGAGTTGAAAATATTATAGTCGTCTTTCTTTTCAAAAATCTTTGCGTCTGGGAAAATCGCCAAAAACTGCTTTTCAAAAAGATTGCGATTATTATCCGGCACAGAAACGTAGAAAATAAATTCATCGCTACCCTCTCCGACAGCGAGTTCAATGACGAACTGATCTTCTTCATCATGCGCGCCGTGCGTACCAGAAACAGAAAGCATACCCGAATAGAATTGCTCCATCGAAGAGACGATTTCCTTGAGCGGGCGTTGTTTCCCCTCTTCGTCACGCTCTGGCAAAGACACCTCATACAATGTTCTCTTAAGGGCACGCGCTTCAGGAGCGCTCTCCTTGAGGCCGGGCGTCGGCAAGCCTTTTTTCACATATTGAACCAAAAATCGATGGAAATCATCATCGAGATGCGGATTATTCATAGCCTTCACAATGTGGATCGTATTCAAAATTCCCTCGACATAGATGTGTCCGATGAGTTTTTCGATCTGCTTATCATGAGTTTCTGGTGTAAGCTCCAATACAATTTCTTCGGTCTTTTTTTCTGGCACTTTGAAATGTTCATGCAGAACACGATCGGCATTTTGGGCAGTATAGTGCTGAATCTCTGCAGAAATAACTCGCTCTCGATTTCCAGAACTCTCATGGTGAGCAACAGCCTGCTCATGCGTAAGCGTCTCACCATTTAGTTGCGCCTGCTCTTTTTTATAATCAATCGCTTCTGTTTCGCGCTTCACTACAATTTTGCGCAAAAAATCCAACTCCTCTTCGGCATTGCGAAATTGTTTACCCGCATAGAGTTGGGATAGTTCTTCCATTTACGTATAAGTATAGCAAAAAATACATTGTAGCACTGCAAGGAATACTATTTAGCGAAAGATGTATACACTTAGGCCTCTGTGTTATCATATCCGTAAGCTAACTTAATTTTATGAAAAAAGATTATTGGGATATATGTGCGAGAAATTATAACGGATTAGCATTTATTACATTCATATTTGCAATCTTGGTGGTTTTGAACAAAAAATTTGAGACCGTTGTATATCTCCTAATCGGTGTAGTAGTGTGGATTGTATTAGGTAGAATGTTTGTTAAAAAGTCTCCAAGGGCAATCACCGCCTCATATATCATTGTAGGTCTGCTTCTGGCGATAAATGCCGCTGTGCACATCTCGGATCCCGCCATCTTTGCACCTATAGATATTATCGTATATCTTATCTATCTCTATCTCATTGGATGTTCGTTGAAAACCCAAACACAACAATCCAAATCCCTCCCAAACAAATAACCACAACTAAACCTCCTAGGCACAGTGTGGATTATCTTCTTGGCCCTTGATTAAACAATCGTCAAAATCTCCGCTCCATCTTCCGTAATCACAACCGTATGCTCGAAGTGCACACTTCGCGCACCATCTTCGGTTCGGATCGTATACCCATCACGATCGAGGACAATCTCACCACTTTTTTCATTAATGATCGGTTCGATAGCTATGACCATTCCCGGTTTTAGGTCTGGACCTTGATGCGGTTTAGAAAAATTTGGGATAAAAGGATCCTCGTGCACCTTGTGCCCTACCCCATGTCCACCGAGCCCTTCTGCAAAATTAAAACCATATGTATCGTGATAATGCTCGAGAGCTTGTTCGCAAGCATGACCAATATCCCCTGTTTTGTTTCCCGCTCTTGCTGCAAAAATCGCAGCCTCCAAACACCCTGCGCCTGCTTCCAATAATTTCTGGCCTTTTGTATCTATTTTGCCTACACCGATAGTAATGGCAGAGTCGGTAATGAGATTTTTATATTTCAAACCCATATCGAGCGTGACGATATCGCCCTCTTTTATCGTATAAGACTTTTCCTGTGGAATCCCATGAACCACCACATCATTTATTGAAAGACAGAGCGCGGATGGGTATGGCCGATCTGCTCCACGAGGTGTATACCCCAAAAAAGCCGGCACACCATCATTTTCTTTGCAGAGCCGCAAAGCTTCTGTTTCCAACTGGACTGAGGTAATACCTGGAGCCACCATTTGTTCCAGTGCCTTGAGAATGGTTGCAAGGCGACGACCCCCTTCACGGAGAATAGCTATTTCTTCTGGGGTTTTAATGGTTATCATTAGACTTAAAAGATACACTATTTGCAAGTAATTTGAAATGGGTTAGCCTTTTTGTCCAGATCTGAAATTCACAAGAAGAGTTATGAAAAAGACTTGACAGAACGACCAAAAATGGGATACTAGGAGTCCTCCGTTACCCAAGACGGAGTGCAGAAGGGGCCCGAGGCAACGATGCCTCACCTTGGCCCCATGGGGGTCCCGGAAAGCTGCTAAAATCACACCAGGATGGGAGCAGCAATCTGGCACCTTTGGACGGAAGAACCCGCGCACGACTAAGGCGCATCCGTCCCGCAGCGGGGCTCAACCCCGCTGCGCACCCATTTTCAAGACCTGTGCATGAGTGACAAAACATCACTCACGCACATCGGAATAGATCTTTCGACAATCTGTTGGTAACGAGGAAACGGTGCCATGAGCACCCGGCACGGCGGACGTCTGGTCGCGATCCGCCGTGCCGAACCTCTTCGACACTTTTCGTACCAACAGGTACAACCCCTACGGAATCCCCGATAGGGGTTTTCAATTATTTTATTTTTCAACCTCAAGCTCGAAACAGAGCCCGAGCTTTAAATCTTTTTCATATTTTACAAAGAAATACTTCTGCGAATTTCTTCTGCCACTTGTTCTACGCTTTGCTCCCCATTGATCCGAATATATTTATACCCCCTACTCTGTTCGTAAAATTTAATGGCACGAGCCACGTCTGTTTCAAACCAATCAAGGCGACGATTAATTTCTTCGGGGCTTTGATCGTCCACGCGACCTTCAGCTTTTGCACGAGCTTCAATATGCTTATAAGACCAATCACGACTCACATCGAGGTGAATTACAATCGGTTGCTCACGTCGATAAAAAGTCATGGCCGAATCAAGAACCATGGCCTCTTCATTAGATCGAGGTGTACCATCAATAATGATATGCTCAGCACCCGTAATTTGCTCCACCATTAAATGTGACCAATTCCAAATAGCGAGGAAGTCTGGTTGGCGATCCCCTCTTTTTGAAACTTCATTTGCTAATTTATTTGAAAAAAGATTTCCTTTTATAAATTCACGAAATCTCGCTCCAGTTTCCAGATGAAAGATTGGAGTCTGTGGCGTATGAGTCTTCAATAATTCTTCCAAGATTTTGGCCTGTGTGCCTTTGCCGCAGCCTGATCTGCCAGTGAGGATAAAAGTTTTTGGTGTTGAGTGCATTGTTGTGCAAACGAGAAATGTTTGTAGATAAATAATATCACATTAAGAATAAATTTATCTTCGGATGTTTACGGGTTCGATTCTTCCTGCTCCTGCACGATTATTTGCCGTCGTCGGTGTGATGACATTCAATGCCTTAATATATGCTGGAATCTGATTAAAAGCATCGCAAGCATTTGTACCACGATAGAGATTGGCGTCGTCCTTGGTCAATTGGGCAAATAGTAGCGGACGAGTTTCTTTGAAACCTGTTTCTTTGCCATCTTCATCATAAAAAACAGTGCGCGTTGCTACATATATCCCTATTGTACATTTACCCTTTAAACAAGACTGAAGATATGAGAGATTGGGGTCGCGAGAACTTAGAGTTTTGGGTAATCCCGCTTGAGCATAAGAAGGTTTATAAGCGCCCCTGTCTTTGACCTGCATCCAAGCAAAAGTACATGACGGACCCTGTTTAACATTTGAATTATTTTCTATAAATTCATACCCCACAAAGTCACATGCATTGTACTCAAGACAACCCTTTGGAGCATCAGGAATTATATAAGGAATTAGATCTGTTTCAGGGTCCGTCCGTTCCTCACCAGGTATATCATCTGGCAAAGTAGGGACTGGCGCCCTTCTAGCTGCAGCGAGATTGCCTTCTTTGTTCGCTTGAATATTCCGCATCGTATACATTATTGTCACGATGGCAATTACAAACACCAATCCCAAAACTATTTTTTTCATGTATATAACTGTACGCCCATCCCCATTGGATGTCTAGAATACATATCCTCAACTACTAACTCTAATCACTCTATATTCAAACACAATACAGGAGAAACCCAGGACAGCACAAAGAGGGTTATTTTTATTTTTTAATACTCCCGCATCGCCAACTGAGCATCGAATTTCTTTACCATTTCAAGTACTACTGAAACGGCGATCAAGAGTGATGTACCACCGAGCGTCAAACTCTGGATACCAGTAAGGCCCGAGACGACAACAGGAAGGACTGCGATCAAACCAAGGAAGAGTGCGCCGACGAGCGTGATTCGAGTTACTACTTTTCCAAGATATTGAGTTGTAGATTCACCCGGTCGAACACCTGGGATGAAAGCTCCGCTCTTCTGTAAATTTTCTGAAATGGCGTGCGGATCGAATGTTACGGCTGTATAGAAGAATGTGAAAACGAATACGAGAAGGAAATAGAAGATTCCATAGAATAATTGATTCTGTAGAACGCTATTAATAAATGTTGCAGCACTCGCAACCCAAGGCCAGCTCGTATAAGAGAGGATGTTTACGATCATCTGTGGGAAGACGAGGATAGAAAGGGCGAAGATAATTGGCATTACACCAGACTGATTAAGTCGGAGTGGAAGATATGTTGATGCCCCGCCATACATTTTGCCGCCGCGAACTTGCTTGGCATACGTAATCGGAATAGGTCGTTCGGCTTCACTCACTAGAACGACGAGATAAATGACCACAATACCGATGAGGCAGAAGATGGCGTAGGTAGTGAGGAGTGTGGCGTCGAAGTTTACAGTTAAAGCAGTAATCTTTTGTGGGAGCTGGGCCACGATACCCGCGAAGATGATCATGGAAACACCGTTTCCGATGCCAAATTCGGTCATAATTTCACCAAGCCACATAAGGAGCATAGAACCAGCAACAATGACCATAACACTCACCAGAAGGCCAAATTGGTCCATCTGAGGCATAATATTCTCCTTTTGGAGTAGTACGATGAAGCTGAAAGCCTGAATAACTGCCAAAGGCACCGTGAGCCATCGTGAGTACATAGCAATCTTCTTTCGGCCATACTCCCCTTCTTCTGTAGCCATTGTCTTAAGCTTTGGAGAAAGGACCGTCAAAAGCTGCATGATGATTGAGGCGGTGATATACGGACCAACACCAAGCATCACAACTGAGAGGACAGACAAGCCGCCTCCAGTAAATAAACTGAGGAGTCCAAGGAATTGGTTATTGCCCAAATATTGAGCTAGGGCTGCCTGGTCAATACCCGGAACCGGAATAGCAGAAAGAAAACGGAAAATCGCCAAAATAGCGACGGCCATTAGGATTCTATTGAGAAGCGATCGATCGCCCACGATTGCTTTAAACTTGGTGACGAATGTATTCATATATTTCTGTGTTATCCGTCTATTCTAACCTAAGACGGCTTTACTTTATAGTACCTCCAGCAGCTTCAATTTTTGCTTTAGCTGAAGCTGAGACAATGCAGTTTGAGAGAACGAGTTTGACCGCAAGATCTCCCGTACCCAAAATCTTGATACCTGGAACCTTACCTTTGTATGTCTTAACGAGACCTTTTGCAACGATAGATGCAGGAGTTACTTTTTCACCGACTGCAAAAACAGAGAGTGCGCCAACATTTACCGCAACAGGCTTGATAGCGAAACTCTTGAATGAGCTTTTGCCTCGTCCTCGCAATTTTGGAATTCGCTTGATCATATCGCGAATTTCTGGGCGGATCTTTCGGCCCGCTCGAGCTTTCTGACCTTTTGTTCCTCGGCCAGAAGTTTTTCCACGCTTTCCACCACGACCAACTTGTGTCGATCGGATTCTTTTTGTTTTTCTTTTGATGTCGTGTATTTGCATGGTATTGAAATTAAATGCGTGGATAAATTATAGACTATGCAGTAGGTGTGACAGTTGCAGCAGGAGTTGATCGAACTCTTGGCTTCTTAACC
>DALYDD010000018.1:8196-18389 GCA_031973395.1 Minisyncoccota bacterium
AGCATTGTTCAATTTATTTTTTGTTCCAGATCGGAGCTTCGCGATCACGTCTTTTACACCTGCGAGTTCGATGACATCACGCACTGAGCTACCAGCCGCAATTCCTTTTCCAGGAGCTGGCATGATCTCTACGCGAGCACTAGAATATTTTGCACTTACTTCATGAGCAATACTTCCTGTCTTTGTAAGGTTAAGAACGATCATGTTTTTCTTTGCACTTCGGAATGCTTTTTCTACCGCTAGTGCAGTATCACCTCCTTTTCCAGTTCCTACACCAATTCGTCCTTTGCGATCTCCGGCGACAAGTGCAACAGAGAAACTGAATCGTCGTCCTCCGGCAGCAACTCGAGTTACTCGGCGGATATCGATAATTTTCTGATCAAATTCAGGCTTAGAACGAGCTTCTCGGCGAGGACCTCCTCGTCCGCTTCCGCCTCGGCCACCTGGGCGACCACCTCGGTCATTTCCACCTCTTCCACCACGGCCACCGAATTGTCTTGGTCCATCTTGTGATGCGCTAACAGGAGCGATAGGCGCTGCTGTAGGAGTCACTATATCAGAAGCAGATGCAGTATCTGCAGCTTCATCAGCCATAGTGACAGGGGCATCAACTACTTCAGGAGTTGTTTCATCAGTTGTATTCAAATTTGTTTCTTCAGTATTCATAATATTGGTTAGATTAAAATTCCAGTCCGCCTTCGCGTGCGCCGTCTGCGAGAGCTCGTACACGACCGGTGAAAATAAATCCTCCTCGATCGAACACAACTTTGCTAATACCCTTTGCTTTTGCAAGTTTTGCAATTTCTGTTCCCACCAATCGAGCAGCCTCTGTTTTATTGCCAGTCTTTGCCTTCATAGATGAAGCAGATACCAGTGTTTTGCCCTCTGTATCATCGATGATCTGCGCGTACATTGCTACATTTGATTTGTAGATTGAAAGTCGAGGCCGTTCGATAGTACCAACAACCTTTGCGCGGATGCGGTTCTGTCGTCGTTTTCGTGGTGTTACATTAATTGTTCTTGTCATGGTAGTTTGTGACTTTATTTATTACGCAGCTTTTTTACCTTGCTTTCGCTTGATAATTTCTCCATCATATCGGAAACCTTTTCCTTTGTATGGTTCAGGTTTTTTGAGCGCCCGGATCTGTGCGGTGAATTGACCGACCAATTCTTTATCAAAACCAGAGACCGTAATAACACCCTTTTCAGAAGTAACTGTAAGGCCAGCAGGGATGGCTCGAACTACAGGATGAGAAAATCCTAATGCCATATTTAAATTTGTACCAGCAACCTCTGCTTTGAAACCAATTCCTTCGAGGATAAGCTTCTCGGTGTATCCCGCACTTACTCCTTCGAGCATATTTTTAATATGAGAAGCATATGTTCCCCAAAGTGCACGAGTGGCATTATCTTTTTTATTCGGAGTTAAAGTGACCTCATTATTTTCTGTCTTCACTGTGATAACAGGCTTGAACATTCGCTTAAGTTCCCCTTTTGGTCCTTTAATTGAAACCATGCCCTCAGTAACGGTAACCTGAGTATTTGCTGGGATTGTGAGAATTTGTTTTCCGACTCGTGACATAATAGTTTCGTTATTAATAAAGGATTACCAGATTTTAAATAGTGCCTCACCTCCAACTTTTTGCTTTCGCGCCTGGCGATCAGTCAAAATTCCGGCCGGAGTTGAGAGGACAAGTGAACCGAAACCATTTCGAACTGAATGGGCTTCATTAGACTTGAGATACATTCGTCGTGAGTATTTTGAAATTTGTTTAACACCTTCGATTTTGGATTTTCCGTCAACATAGACAAGTTCCACCTCGATAGTCTTAATGACCTTCTTTCCTTTTTTTGAAATTGAACCGACATAACCAATTTCCTTTAGAGTTGTAAGAATGGCTTCTCGAAGTTTTGAATAAGGAAAAGAAGCTGTGGCTTTGCCGGCTACATTGGCATTCTTGAGTTCTATAATAAGCTGAGCAATTGTGTCTACCATGATGATTTTCTAATGCCTGGGATTCGGCCTTCGTTAGCTAGTTCTCTAAAACAAATTCGGCACATGTCGAAATCTCGCATATAGCCTCGTTTTCGACCACATCGAAAGCATCGCCTTACGACTCGGCTCTTGAATTTTGGTTTTTTGAGTGATCTTACGTATGTCGATGTCTTTGCCATAATGTGTTTTGATAAAAAATAGCTCGGGTTGAGCTTTGAGCATGCTACCAATTCTGGTGCTCAAAGTCAATGGATTTTATAGGTTCTGAGACTCTATTTTGTATCCCCTTTCTTAAACGGGAAGCCGAAGTGGGTTAGTAATGATAATGTCTCTTTTTTCGACTTTGAAGTGGTCACGATGGTTACGGCGAATCCGAACACATCCTTGATTTCTTCGTCCGCAGTCTCAGGGAACACGGTGTGCTCCTTGATGCCGAGAGTATAGTTGCCCATCTCATCGACTGACTTTGATTCGATACCACGGAAGTCTCTCGTTCGAGGCAGAGCGACGTTTACGAGCTTCTCAAGGAAACTCCACATTCTCTCTCCTCTCAACGTCACCTGCCATCCTACCGCATCGCCCTGACGAACCTTGAATGAAGCGATGGATTTCTTTGCAGCCTTCTTTGTAGCCTTCTGGCCGGCAATTTTGGCAAGACGATCACCGATCAATTCTCGCTTCTTTGGATCTTTAAGAGAGCCGGTCGTAGAAGAAAGGATAACCTTTGTGATTTTTGGAGCCTGCAATTTATTCTTATAGCCAAATTCGCCCTTGAGAGAGTCGAATGCATTTGCGCCCAGTTCTTTTATTGATGAATGCTTCATGGTATTTCTATGATTTTTGCCCTTGGGCGAAAATCATCAAGATTAGTTTTGATAAAATTATACTTTCTTCACATTAGAAACGTGAATCGGTGATGCCATTTCGACGACCTGGCCTTTTCCTCCCTGCTTTTTTGACTTTTGATGTCGCTTCTTCATATTTACATGTTCAACGAGAACCTTGTCCATGGTCGGGAAAGCTCGCAAAACTTTGCCCGATTTACCGGCATCCTTTCCTGTCAAAACTTTTACATTGTCTCCTTTTTTGATATGCATGATAGTAATTTTAGATAAAGTTATACAATCTCAGGCGCCAATGAGACAATTTTCTGATAACCCATTTCTGCGATTTCTCGAGGAATCGGACCGAAGACACGACCTGCGATAGGTTCGTTCTTTGTTTTATCGAGGATCACACAAGCGTTCTCATCGAATCGGATATACGAACCATCTTTTCGGCGATACGCCTTCTTCTGTCGAACAATCACGGCTCGGAGAACGTCTTTCTTTTTTACAGCCTTTCGAGGCTCAGCTTTCTGAACTGAAACCATGACAGTATCTCCGAGTTCCGCGTATCGTTTGTGAGAAGAGCCGAGTACTTTAAAAACACGCACAATCTTTGCGCCGGTATTGTCTGCTACTTGTAGGAGGGATCGATCTTGTACCATGGTAGTAAAATTATTTTATATTTATCCGATTACGATGAATCGCTTATCTTTTGACATCGGCCGACACTCTTCGATGTTTACGACATCGCCAATCTTCTTTGTATTGCCGGCATCGTGAGCCTTGTATCGCTTTGTTCGCGTTACATATTTCTCATACTTTGGAAGCTTGATATATCGTTCAACAAGAACAACAATAGTATCCTTCATCTTGTCAGATACAACTTTTCCTTTGAGGACTCGTTTCTTGCTTTTTGGCGCCGTATTGTTTGTAGTAGTCATGGATGTGTGATTAATAAAATAAATTATGCGGCTTTTTCAGTAACTTTGACTTTTGCCTTTGCCTTCTGCTCAATTGCTTCCGCTTTTGAAATAGTCGTGAGAACTGTCATCAGTCGAGCGATATCTTTTCGGATATTTTTTCCCTCTTTGACATTTTTCACTTTCGAACCAGCATTGCCGAATCGGAATGACTGAAGCTTCTCGCGATTTTCGTTGATGAGCTTAATCAATTCTTTTGGTGATTTATTTGTGATGTCTTTTGTCTTTTTCATGGTAAGAAAATAAGAATTGATTAAGCTGCTTCGAGCTCAGATCGGCTAATAATTCGGCCTCGGATTGGAAGTTTTGTTCCTGCTTTTCTGAGAGCTTCTCTTGAAACTGCTTCTGGAGCGCCATCAACTTCGAAAATAATTCGACCTGGGAGCACCTCGAAACAAAAACCTTTTGGATCTCCTTTTCCTTTACCCATTGGAGTTTCGGCACCTTTTTGAGTAACAGGTCGATCAGGGAATACTCGGATCCAGATTCGACCAGTTTTTCCAAGAGTTTTAGACGCAGCTTTTCGAGCAGCTTCAATCTGATTTGAAGTCATTCGAGTCTGAGTCATAGATTTCAAACCGAATTCACCAAAGCTCAATTTTGTACCTCGTGATTCTACACCACGCTTTGCAGGGTTCTTTCGGCCAACTTGCCATTTTCGATGTTTTACTTTCTTGGGGAATAACATGGTAGTAGAATTACTTTTTATTTATTAAAAATTTCTCCCTTATAGATCCAAACTTTGATACCGATATTTCCATAAGGAAGATTTGCCTCGTATCGTTTGAAATCAATATCTGATCGGAAGGTCTGAAGTGGAATTCGACCTTTTTTCAATTCTTCGATTCGAGCCATTTCAGCTCCACCCAATCGTCCACCGAGGTAGATTCGCACACCTTTTACGTCACGATTAGCCATCACCTTATCAACCATCTGCTTCATTACACGTCGGAAAGGCATTCGTTTTTCCAAACCTTCTGCAATCATCTGCGCGACAATAGAAGCACTTGATTCAGGAGATTTTACTTCTTCAATTTCTACTTTGAGATCAACTTTCGTATCAGCACCAACTCTCTTCATGAATGCCAAGATATCGTTTTTAAGTTTTACTGCACCTTCCCCGTTTCGTCCGATAACCATACCCGGTCGTGAAGTTTTGATGATGATGCGGAAGTTGTTCTCACCTCTTTCCATTTCGATGTCTGCGATATATTGACCTCGCATTTTCTTTTCCAACCATTCGCGCACGAGTACATCACATTTCAGATTTTTTCTGAATCGTGAGTGCATCGAAAACCATCGAGATTTCCAACCTCTGATGATTCCAATTCTATGTGCGTATGGATGAACTGTATGTGACATGGTAATTATTTGGTTTTAGTTTTTGTTTTAGTAGTTTTAACCTTAGCTTCTTTCTTAGCTTTTGGCTTTTCTTCAGTTGTTGCAACAGCAGTTACTTCTACTTTCTTTCCACCCTTTGCAGCAAGTGAAATAAATACATTGCTTGATCGTTTCAAAATCTGAGCAGAAGAACCTCGTGCTCGTGGCATGAATCGCTTGAGGACGATACCTTTGTCTACAGTAATTTTATCTACAAAAAGATCCTCAGGATTTTCTATACCTGCATTCTTTGCGTTCGCAACAGCGCTTCGAAGAAGTTTTTCGATTGGATCACTCGCTCGCTTTACAGCAAAACGAAGTGTGACGAGAGCGTCGCTCACTTTTTTTCCTCGGATAAGACCTGCAATAAGTGCAACTTTTCGTGGAGACTGTCTGTAGTTTGTAAGTGTGGCTTTCATGATCTTATCCTAAGAATAATTATTTTGCAGGTGCAGCTACAGTGGCTTTAGCGGATTTAGCAGCATCGATCTCAGCCTGCTTTTTTGCAATATCCAATTCCTTCTGCATCTTACCTCCGTGGCGTACGAATTTTCGCGTTGGTGAGAATTCACCGAGTCTGTGGCCGACCATTTCTTCTGTGACCAATACCTCAACATGAGTTTTGCCATTATAGACACCAAAAATAAAACCGACCATTTCAGGAGAAATGTGGCATGCCCGATACCATGTCTTGATGACACCAGTTTCAGTCGGCTTTTTGCCTTCGATTTTTTTGAGTAATCTCTCGATTACATATGGTCCTTTTTTGAGCGATCTTGCCATGTTTTGAGCGAAAAATAATAGCCCACTGAGAGCTAGTGCTCGTTATAGTAGCAAAAAACAAAGTAATGTCAACAGTTTTTCTGCGGTCTTTTTTGTGGGACTACATGATGACCAAACCTTTGTTCATATAGACATAAACCCAAGAGAGTAGGGTGAGGCAAAGCACCAAAACTACGGCCACAAATATGGACTTTTTGTGATGGTGATGATATCCAACAAATCCAAAACCAATGACTGCAATATTAATAATGAGGACGAAAAAGCCGAAAACTACCAAGGAAACGGTGCGTGGGTTTGTGGCAATATTACCCATAAGCGCTGTAGCGTTAGATATTTCCTCACTTTCTTGAGCAATTTCAGATTCGGGAACAGTACTTGTGGTTATAGAAATATTCGTATCAGTATTATCTGAAAAAGCACTCAAAACATCGGTCATTTCCAACGGTTCCCCTTGACTAGTAATAGTGGTATCAGCTGGCTGAATCGGCTCTGGGACTAGGTCCATATCGGGAGTTGCTGTTGGAACAGGTCTAGGTTGGAAAATAGGTGTCGGCGCAGGTGCAATATCTTTTGATGGCTCTATTACAGGCTTTTTTGGCTGGGTAGGTTGGGTAGTTGCCACTGGAGCAGGGCTTCCTTTTGCTCGTCCAAACATTTCAACTACCAGTACGCTCTCCTTTCCGTCTACTATGGTCTTGGCGGTAGCCACGCCGATCTCTGTGAAGTTTTTATTGAGGATATTGGCTCTATGCCCAGGAGAATTCATCCAAGCCTGATACACATCTACCGAATCAGAGAAGTTGATAGCGAGGTTTTCTCCTGCGTATTCATAGTTGTAGCCCGCTTCTCGAATCCAGTCCCAAGGCTGTTTTCCGCCAGGGCTTGTATGAGCAAAATATTGCCGCGCGATCATATCGTCGACTTTGTGTTTTGCGGCTAATTCTAAGGTTTTATTGTATGTTAAAGGCTGTAAATTAACGCTCGTTCGCCCGTTATTTGTAAGCGATGCAACGATTGATGGGTACACCTCGGCAAAGAAATTCTGGTTTTTAAGTATGATCGAACTTCCCCCTTGAACAGCGGCTATTGCGCCTATAAATAAGGCCAGAACAACTAAAGCGGCTGCCTCTGTAAATAGTCGAGGTTTAAAATTATTGTGATCCCCTGCTATAAATATATGTCTGAGCCACTTTTTCATTAATTTTCAGATTTATTTCTATAATTAGAGCATAATTTTCGATTTTAGGCAAAAAAAACAAGGAAAGCTGTGTAGAGAAAGTTGTTCTAACAAAAAACACCCCATTCTTGGGATGTTTTTTGTTTCTAAAACTTCAGAGGAAATTTAGACTATGGAAGCATTGGCATTGGGAATACCTGGCCACCACACATAAAGTTATTGATACTTCGAGTTGTAGTCTTGTAGACATACCCAGTTGTAACCGGAGTTGCCATAAGACCTGCATTTACCCAAGGTGTAAGGATGTCAGCACTATAGAGTTGCTGCCACTGTCGAACAGCGGCATCAGTTGCCGGACCAAACACTCCATTGATCGGAAGCTTTGTGCCAAGTCGAGAATTCAAGATAACCTGCAATTTCTTAACTTCTGTTGGAGAATTATTCTTACCCATTCTCATGTATTCAAGCAAGACCGCATTGCAAACTCCACCGACTGATCCATTAGGACCTGTTGAGGCACCGAGTACAGCTTGGCCGCTAGGCAAACCGTTACCACCACTAGTTCCACCAGATGTAGTGAAACCTGTAGTTCCGCCTCCACCAGTAACTGAGCCTGGTGCGATCGAACCACCGCCCGGATTAGAACCTCCGGTATCAGGTGTAGTAGAAGTAGGTGTTGATGTAGGTGTTGTAACAGCTACAAAAGGACTGCAATCACCGTCAGAGAAGTCTGTGAGCAAATCCATATCGTCATCGAGACCGTTTGTACATGCAAGTTCAGTGTTTTCTGGAGAAGTAACAACTGGCGCAGTGGTATGAGCTGCACAATCTGAATCTGAATAATCTGTAAGTAGGTCCATATCGTCATCGAGACCATTATTACATTTCACATAAGAGTCCTCCGTGTCAGTGACAGCTGGAGTTCCAAGACCTGAACAGTCTGAATCTGACATATCTGTCAAAAGGTCCGCATCGTTATCGAGGCCATCTGAACATTTGGCCACAGTATTCTCTTCATCTGAAACAACCAAAGGGGCTGGAGCTGCAAAAGCTGAGCATTCAGGATCAGAAAGATCTGTAAGTAAATCCTGATCATCATCGAGACCGTTTGTACAAGCAGGCTCAGTGTTTTCTGGCAAGGAACTTACAAGTGGTACACTCTCACCTTCTACTGCAAAGGCCACATTCTGAAGGTTTACAGACGCTCCTATAATGAGAGCGAGAGCAACCAAGAGAGACGCGACGCGCATTATTTTATTCATAATTTTAGGGTAATAATTTATTAAAAGTCTATATTTCTAATTGATATTATACAGGACGATAGGGCGTCCAGTGCATATCCGAATAATCTCACCCTATCACGCAAGTTCAGCTTGTCAATAGATCAGTAGCGAGTATTAATTTAAGCTTAATCTTCAAACGTCCCCTGAAAAGCTTTACAAAATAAGCTATACTTAGATTAAACATGCCAAGAAACAATAGAGAACGCCCCCAGGGAGGAGATCAATCACAAGAAGAGGTAGCAGCAACCCTAGCGGCCTTGCGGGCCCAAGCAGCTGAAGGTTTTGGCGGACTTGGTAATGCATTCGCAGGTCTACCAGAAACAAAGGGTGAGAAAAAGGAGGTTGATAAGGATACAGGTTCAGAACCTTTGCCCGGTGCGGCTCTTTTGAGGAAAAAGAGAAAGTTAGCGGTGAAACCTAAGGTGATTGCAGAGCCGGAGCCGTCTACTCCAAAAATCGAGATGCCGGCACCAACACCAGAGCCAAGACCTAAGGCAGAACAACCTGCACCCGAGTCAGATCGTCCAAAAAATAGACGCCGCCAACAAAACCCCGAAGGAGAGAAAAAAAGAGAGATCGAAAAAATGACACTGAGGGAATGCGCTAGATTCTTTGATGAAAAAGTTTTCACCGCAAAGGATTTGGAGCTAGCATTGGCCGAACTCAGACGTCGCCGAGTCCAAATCGTAGACGCACAAGGAGATCGAGTAAGTCCTGATGAAATCGAGAGTATATTATTCGATGTACGCAGACGCATCAGCGATGGCGAAAGAGCAATAAGTGACAGAAGAGCGAAGGAAGAAGCCGAAGCATTTGCGGCATTAATTAAAGAAAATTTAGAAAGAGATGCTGACGATGAATCTGCAGAGCAATTGCCCCCAGTTGTTCAATCGACACAAAGCTCTTTATCAATTGATGGAAAACAAGAGGTGGTCGATCCATCCTCACCGACAAATTTTTCTCTTTCTGGAATTGGGCATATGAGCAACGAGTCAGAAACTTCGACAGCATCAAACGCATCAGAAACTTTTTCGCAGAACATCACGGTAGGATCTGAGCCAATGCCGATCTTAGAACCAGAACATGTTCCCGATACAGAACCAAAGGAATTGATAAAATTAACCGTAGGTAACATTTATCAGACCAAAAGTCTTCGTGATTTGAGAACTCTACTCTTGGATTCAGAGGGTATAACAAGTAACATAAATAATACTTCGCACTATTATTCTTGCTTTTATCTCTACTATCAAATCCTGCAACTGGAAAAGGGAGAAATCTTTATTGATGAAATCCCCCCAGAGCTCGGGTTGCGCGGACACGCTGCTTATTTACTTGAACAGGCAGGTCTTCATGTCCCTACCCGTCCTGAAAACATTGAACATGAAAATCCAGCAGAGGCGATCGCGGATTCGCATACATCAAGCACGGCGCAGGATGAAGAAGACCCTTGGGCAGGATTTAAAGTTGGAGAAAACCAACTTGAAGAAGAATTCACTCCTGAGCAAGAATTAAATGTTCAAATTTCAGAAGCACAAAGTTTGGACGACTTGAAAGAGATCCTTTTATCTCAAGGCACCATTGAAGGGGTCCAAGCAGGGAATTTTTATTCGGGCGCAGAATTAGTTCACCTTATAAATAAAGTCGAAAATGGCGAAGCCTACATCGAAGAGGTCACTCGTCGAATGGGTCTCCGAAAAAAAGTGTATGACTTATTGAAAGCCGATGGACATATCATGGCTGCGGACGTAGACAAGATCAAAGCTTCGC
>DALYDD010000018.1:18448-18838 GCA_031973395.1 Minisyncoccota bacterium
AGATTTTGGGCACGACTATTTAATATCAGAGATGAATAGAAAAGCGCAAAAAGGAGAGTATGTTCCTTTGCCAGAATATTTGGATATGGAGCCAACTCCTCCATTCACTGCGAACAAGCCAGCGAAAAATATTATTTCATTTCCACAACCGGCAGAACCAAAACTTACTGTCGTTCCAAAACCAGAAGATCTTGATGGCAAAGTAATCCCTTTCTCGCAACCGCCGCCAAAGAAAAAATCTATTACAGAGAGACTTGTTGCAGGCTTGAGAAACTGGAGATTCAGAAAACCAAAACGATCGCGTGACGACAAAGACGATTATTAAAAAACAAAAAGACTCTCCACAAGGGAGAGTCTATATTTTGTGCCGAGAGAGGGGATCGAACCCTC
>DALYDD010000019.1:0-18288 GCA_031973395.1 Minisyncoccota bacterium
TTGCCTCGTTCATCATCAACTTCAGCAACCTTGCCTTCAAGTTCCTTGAAAGGACCGTCGCTAATGGTAACCAAATCTCCAACAGTGAGGTCAGTTGTATGCTTAATGTCGCCTGAACCCATCTTCTTGAACAAAGCCTCAACCTCATCTTTATTGAGGGGTCGGGGCGTATTTCCAGATCCAACGAAACCGGTTACGCGGGGCGTGTTTCGCACCACATACCATGAGTCATCAGTTACGATCATATCTACGAGGACATATCCTGGGTAGATTTTTTCCTCTTCCTCCACACGCTTCCCTGCCTTGATCTTGATCTTCTTTTCAGACGGTACAATCACATTAAAGATTTTGTCCTCCATAGTCAAAGACTCAATACGCTGCTTCAAATTTCGAAGAACCGCATTTTCATAGCCTGCATATGTATGGATGGCGTACCAATTTCTTTCCCCTTGTATTTGTTTTGACATATTATGCAATGAAAAGATTAAGCATCTTGATAAAGAATGCATCAAGCAAACCGAGATAGGCTGAGACAACAAGAGAAATTCCGATTACGAGCGCACTATATATGACGGCTTGGCGGCGGGTTGGCCAGCTCACATGCTTCATTTCCGAGACGGTGTCTTTTATATATTGTTGTAATGCCATATTTTTGTATCTAAAAACACCCCTTGTCGGGGTGTTTCTATTGTTAATACCTGTATTCTATAGAGTTGCAGGGGTTTGTCAATGTGCCGAATCCATACCTTATGTACGGGCTTTTTCAAATTCTTCCTGAAACTCATGTAGTGTTTGGCCCAAATTCCCCAGATACCCCATGCCTGGAAGGGTTCTAATATGGGCAAGTGTCGTCCTGACCATAGCCTCGGTGATAGGTCTAAGTGCAGGAATCAAAACCTCCCCTGTTTCATTATCACAAAGCTCGTCTACTATCTTAATTCCTATAACGCCGAGCTCTTTAATACGAGCAAGCCACCTTTCAACCATCTCATCTGTTGGTTTTTCCAACTTATTATACGGCAGACTCTCTATAGAATCCGTCTCTTGGGCACCGTTCACTGCAACCAGGGTCTCATGATCAAATGGTTTTACTTGGAAGAGATGAGTTGATTGATATGAAGCCTGTTCACCAAATCTTTTTTTAATCGAAGGAGCAATATCGTCTTTGATCCTTTTTTCTAATTTTTCTGCAAACACCTCTTCAACATCACCATCAACTGCAATTCGTGAATCAAGTTGGGCCATAGCTTCCGCAGTCCTCATACTTCGAACAAATTCACCAGAAGGTATGTAAAGGCCTGCAGGTAAAGTATGTGCAAGTGGGGCGTCAACCCCAAATGCCAACCTGATACCGAAATTATTTTGCCAATAACGCAAACCTCCCTCTACCGTACTCGCTTCATATCGAACAGTTAGTTTCGCATCGACAGGTAACCACCAATCAATACCACCCTCCAAAGGGCCTATTTCAGCGTCGCCCATATCTGGAATCAAAACATCAACATCTTTGTGTGCCTCAAAATCCTTATTCGTTTTTCTTGGATGACAAACATCTTCAGATAAACCGCCGATCAAGATTCCGCGAAGATCCCTATTTTTTAGAATTTCATCTGCAGCTTGTAAACCTTCAATCCCTTTTATCGCCTCAGGAAAACCCTCATGTCTTAACTTTTGACTGAGTTCAAGTAAATGAGAAAGAGCTTGTCTCTGCTCAAGACCAAGCTCCATTCTCTGCCTATGATATAGACCGAATCCCATTTCCATTCCCATAATGGAATAAGTATATCTTATTTATCTGATTACAACCCAATAATACTTACTGTCTAATCTCGTATGTAATACTGACATTAGAGGTGATTTTGCTCTCCCCAGTCGGGATTTCCGGGCTTGGCGGAGCCATCTGAGCCTTTTTGGCATCAGCCATACCATCCATTTCGTACATAGGATAAGCATAAGGAGTACCAGCTTGATCAAACGACACGACTTTGCCCAATCGAGCACCGAGTGATCGAGCGATTTGTTCTGCCTCTTTTCGTGCATCAGCAACTGCAAGCATTCGAGCCTGGTTTTCTAGTTCCTCTGGTTTATCAACCGTGTTCACGAGATTACCAACTCGAACACCCGCAATACCGAGACCTGTGATGATTTCAGAAGAGATGGTTGTATTCGCATCTACTCCTCTCAATTTTAATTGAACCACTTGAGTTGTTTCGTAGCCAGTGATTACTTGTTCATATGAATTACAAGGAGTGATTGGTGCGACCTGCATATCTTCCGAAATAGCGGATCTATCCACAATACAAGGCTTAATTTTGTCTGTATATGTAGGATAGGTATTATAGCTTTCTGTAGAGATATCTTTTTCAGCAACCCCCTTTGAGCGAAGGAAGGCCATAGCTTTATTGTTGAGCTCAGCGGCCTTGGCTTGAGCATCAGCGGCAGTTGTCCCCTTTCCAGAAGAGGTGAATGAAAGAACGGCAGTGTCTTTCTTTGCTTGAACCTCACCCTTACCAGATACTGTGATTACATACGGAGCGGTAGGGACTTCACCGATAGTATTGTAGGTTTTTACTTCATTAATAATTTTTACGAAGACAAAAACTGCGAGGAGTGCAGCGAGAAAAAGAGCAGTGATGCGCAAAGCATAATTAACTTGCGGATCTGTCCATGAAACATGTTTTCCTCCATTTCGAGGAGTTTCTTGATTGTTGGCCATAGTATGATTTTCGTCGTAAAACGAAAATCATAAATTTTAGTTTATGGCTTTCGCTTTGCGACATTTAAATTTTAAATTTTCTTAAATAATTGCATCAGACATTAAAGAATGCTGCTTATATTATAGCAGACGCAGAAGATCATTACTTATTACAGACCAAAATCTAGCTAGAGAGATTTTTTGTACAACCCAATCAAGTTCAAAAATAATCCCGCAACCGTAAGTGGACCGATGCCACCAGGAACCGGCGTCAAAGCTTCTACAACCTCTCCGACTTCACCCGAAGCAACATCTCCACAAATCTCACCAGCACCATTCAATGTAATTCCTACGTCAATAATAATTTGTCCTGCGCGAACATGATCTTTGGTCACCAAGCCAGGCATTCCTGTGGCAGAGACGATAATATCCGCCATCCGGGTCATTTCAGCTAGATTTCTTGTGCCACTATGACAAACCGTGACCGTCGCCCCGAGCGCCAGCAAGCACAATGCGGTCGGCTTCCCTACTAAATTAGAGCGGCCAATGACAACAACGTGTTTTCCAGAGACTTCGATCTTATAATATTTGATGAGTTCCATGATGCCACGTGTCGTAGCAGGAGTAACCGCGGTTTCATCCCCGGTAATCAAACGGCCCATATTTGCAGACGTCAGACCATCCGCATCTTTTCCAGGTGGGATAGAATTGATGGCGCGCGACGCATCTTCTTTTGAAAAATGTGCTGGCAGTGGCATTTGAATAATAATTCCATGCACATCAGCATTGTCTGCGAGCAATTTCACAGCATCACATAATTCATCCGGGAGCATTGCCTCAGGATATTTGTGTAAAGTTGCTTCTGCTCCGATAGCATGTGCATATTTTCTCTTTTGCTCAATATATACATTTGAGCGTTCATTATCTCCAACTTGTACAATAGCCAAATGCGGCGTCGGTCTGCCAGTACCCAAAAATTCCTTGATCTCTTCTTCGAGATGCAATTTAATATCCGCCTTGATTGGTCCGCCTTTGAGAGAGATCATAATTTATTTGAGGAAAAAAGAAGCCCGAACAGTAACCATTACTTCTTTGTTTACCGTAGATGTGTCATATGTTCCATAATCAGAAACTTCCTGTGAACCCGGCTGCAAAACCTGGACCACTCCACTGCCAGCAGTCTTCAATTTTCCAACTTTACTATTTGAAAGCTTGGCGATTGCTTCAGCACGCGCTTTTGCATCAATCAAGGCATCAGACAAGAGGCCCACTCGCAAATCCGGAAGGCTTGAAACAGTATATTCTGGGGCGGATGACTGCAAAATAATTCCGGCTGCAAAAATCTGTTCGGTATTTTTAGAAAGAGCTGCGAGCTTATCTATATCTTTACTTTTTACTTCAATTGTCTGGCGGAGTGTATATTTCTTTTGGTCTGGTTCTACGGTTCTGTTTTCATACACCTCATCGGTAAAGACATTCGAGACGGTGTATGTATCTTCAGCAAAGCCATTTGCTTTGAAGTGCTTTTTTATAACAACGAGATCTCGAGCAAGCTGATCATAGCCCTCCTTGATACTAGATGCAGGCACAGTACGAGCAACACTAGACACCCAGCGCGCTTCATCCGATACCACCTCTTTTTTTGCAGAACCAGTGACCGTGATGACATTATCCCGGCCTGCAGTTTTGAGTACTGTCGAAGCACCAACAAGCGCAGCAATAACGAAGCCGATGCCCAAGAGCATGCCCGCAAGTGCGATAGGTGAAACGAGATTCTCTCTTATCTTCTGACTATTTGTTTTTTCCATATATACCAATACTACCCCTTCTTCTCTTCTTCGTCTAACTGTTTCGAGAGGTACCCTTCTGTGAATAAAATAGACAAAGAAGAAATGATGCCACCCACAATAAAGCCGCCGACAACATCACTCAAATAATGCACTCCGAGATATAGCCTACTCCAGCCAATAGCTAACATTATAGCGAGCATCAAGATGACAAATAACCGTTCGATCCACAACCTCTTTATATAGTGTCTAAAACAATAAATCACCAATGGAAAAAAGACTGCCGAAACCAAGGCGTGGCCACTAGGAAAAGAATATCCATCTTCTGGAATAATGCCCGTAGGCCGTGCCCGACCAATAATTTTTTTCAAAACTACCACAGTTCCCGCCGCCACAACCATAGTCATAGCAAACTGAATCACATAGACTGGTTTGCGCAGAAGCCACAGAATAAGCAAAATAGCCACAGAAATCATCAATAAAGAAATTGGATCACCTAGATGCGTCAAAAACAAAACTGGCTTCTCGATTACCAAGGACCGCATTGCATCTACATATGTATGATACGAAGTATCAAGTTTAAAGATGAAATCTGAAAAAAAGTTGGACATAAATATTTTTTGGAAATAAAATTACATGAAAAAGATTACAGAAACACCAACGGCGAACGCCGCGATCGATGCCACCAGAACGGCTCCCGCCATTAAATCCTTGATCACACCCACAACTGGATGATGATTCGGTTCTAAATGATCCCAACTATATTCGATTGCGGTATTTGTAATTTCCAAAGCCATGACCAGACCAATACTCAAAGCGATAAGTGTCCATTTCAATGCGCCGAAACCAAGCAGAAGCCCCGCGATGATAATGGTAATTACCGCATAGCAATGAAATCGGAAATTTCTTTCTTGTCTGTATACATGCACGATCCCCTGCCATGCATGCCCGAAACTTTGTTTAAATCTTTTCATGATAGTATTGTAGCAAATATGCCTGCTGGGCATGTCAAAAACCATGGACGATTCTCATTTAAAACATTCTCATGCCGCGCCAGCAGCCTTCAGCCTCCTCATCTTCACCCTCCTTTTCGTCGGCTTTGTTTTATATAAAAATCCTGATTTTAGAGGAGAATATTTGAGTATATTTGGAATTGCACCAAATAAAGATGCGTATATAGAAGATCCATCGACAGTAAGCTTCACAGAATTTGGTAGCACAACTGAAGTTACTTTGATTGGAGAAAACTCTTCTTCGTCAGAGACCATGTTATTACCAGAAGACTTTTCATCGTCTACTGCATCTACAACAGAACTTACGCCAAGCGAACTTGAAGGGTTCAAACCCTCGCCAGAAAGTATTTGGGCGAGCGTCTATCTCACCATGCTCGAAATGAAGCAAGGTGATCTCACCATCGACATTGAATATATACGACAGTGGCAACAAACTGGTGGTTTCACTCGTGATCTCAAGCAGGGATCGAAAGGTACGGATGTGAAATTAATGCAATATTTACTTGCCGCTTTTGATCCAAGTTTCAAGCGCTCGTATATCACCGGCACATTCGGCCCTCAAACCAAAACCGCACTGGCAAAATTTCAAAAAAAATTGCATATAGCAGAGAACGGGGTGTTTAAAGACGAGACCAAATTCTTCTTTGATTCAATTTATTTCAAAGAGCTTTGCCCCGATGCAGATCCCGAACAAGATAAATCATATGAAAATGTTGGTCGTCGTATATCAGTTCCGCTCGACTATATTCCGAGCGACTTGATTCGCATCCCGCGCAATACGAGAAGCATCGGCGTTATGTGCCTTTCAAAAGAACCAGCGAAGCGACTCAGCGAGATGTTTGCAGCAGCCAGTCGTGACGGACATGAACTTGCTGTATTTTCAGCATATCGTAGCTCTAAGACACAAGGTCTTCTCACCAACTATTACAAACAGAGCCAAAGCGAGACCGAACTTAGAAGCATTGCTGAATCAGGGCACTCAGAACATCAATTGGGCACGACGGTTGACATAACAGGTCGCTCTATTAATTATGCCGGCACAACGCAGGTATTCGGCACTAGTCCCGAAGGGCGTTGGCTCGCCGATAATAGCTATAAATTTGGCTTTATCCTGAGCTATCCCGCACACAAACAGCAAGATACCGGTTATATATATGAGCCATGGCATTTCCGATATGTAGGAGTGGATACCGCTCGAGATATTTTCGAAGAAAAACTAACGATCCAAGAATATTTTAATCTCGTAAAAGGTGGATCCTATGTCCTGCCCGAGGCGTCAGAAATCGAGCAACCATAGAAGGCGCTAAGCGAAATCACAGTTTGTAAATTTTTATTGTGCCAGATTTTTTTTAGTAAAAGAAAGTGTATTGCCGCGATCGAGATACTGCAAAACCAAATGTTCTTCGTTTAGAACTTCGACTTTATAATACTGAATCATCTCATCACCTTTATCATTTAAAGTATTTTTTTGTAGAAAGAAGCCCTTGATTGGCAAAGAGGCAAACGGTGTGTCTACCAAAGAATCTACGATGAGCCAAGAACCAGAAGCAATAACCTTGCTATTATGCAGATCATAGAAAGTATTAATATTTTTGATGCGCATTGCATACCCTGCATCTGTATCACTAACCCATTCCCCTACCAGATTCCTTTCAATATGCATTGATCCTGGACCCGCATAGGCTTTCGCCTCATATGTACCTGTCGCATGCAAATTGTATGCAGAAGCTTCAGCATAGGTGAGCACCGAGACCGTTTCTTGATATCTTGTGCCTATAAAAAAGATAAGACAAGGAAAGGCTCCGAATATAAATAATATGGTAAACAAACGTGAGTACCATGTAACTTTATTGAATTCTACGCGCATGCAAGTATCATATCATGGACGATTGATAAAAAAGCTCGGTGACTCCGTATTAATGCGCACTCGTTACTGGTACATAACAATTCTCTGCAACCCAAGCGGTATTGAATTCATCAACCTCGCGCCGTTCACCTTTCAATACATAGTAGCTCGAACGAGTAGGAATATCATTGGTGTCAGCATCTGCATTTTCTCCCGATCGATCTGGGCCAGGCATCTCATTTACCACCATTTCTTCAGGACAAACTTTGAGGCCAGGATTTTTATTAATATCTAAATCATTGGCTACATTAGCCGTCTCTTTATTCTGAAAGAAAAGGAAATATCCACCGAGGAGCACGATGAGAATAATGATAAGTGTAAGGGCGTTTCGAGCTTTTGCTGTCATATATACGATGATATCACAGATACACAACGAGCCGACACATGCTACCGTGACCTTGTACGTCTAGGCCGCCATCTTTTCCCGCTTTGCCAAATGAGTTAAATGCCTATTGCGCTCTTTTTCAAATTGAGAAATATCGAAACCATATTGAGCAATCATATTTGAGGCATGATGCGCACCGAGATAATGCGGCATGATGACATAACTCGCACCATTTAAATATAATTCACGGGCCTGTTTAATATCATGCGAGATGAGAATAATAATACCGGCTTCATTTTGTTTTCGATATGTTCTAAGCAAAAGGAGATTCGTTTTGAAATCTGGAATAGTGGAAACAACAATCTTTGCTTCAGGCAAAGCGATTTCAGACAAAAACTCTACATCTTCAGCATCGCCAAATCTAAATGGGATTTCTCCTGCCTGCAACTTTTTGATCGATTTGGGATTAAAATCAACAACAGTATATTTCGTTCCCAATTTCTGGGCAGCATCCACAAAATCAAAACCAACACGATCATAGCCGAAAATAATCATATCTGTTGCTTCGGAACGCCACCTTGGTTCGCGGTGCGCCTTCTTTCTCCATTCAAAAATCTGCAAACCACTGCGCATAATGCCATGCAGACGATCAACGTGCATCATGAGATAGGTTGAGCCGGCGATGGTTATGATCGTGACCATGGCAATAACCGAAACAACTTTTTCATCGACAATATGGAATGCCAAAGCAAGCGACATAAGGATCAAAGAAAATTCGCTGATTTGCGCAAGAGACAGACCTGTCATAAATCCTGTGCGTGTCCTAAAGCCAATCAGGTTCATGGTGAGCATGACGATGACAGGCTTCAAAACCAAGACGAATGCGGATAAAACAATAATCGGTATGATGAGAGAACCGATATCGGTAAAGACCATTTGCGATCCAAGTAAGATAAAGAAGAGGATGATAAAGAAATCCCGCAATGGCTTCATGCGCGAAGCAATTTCATATGAATAAGTTGAAACCGATAATGTAACACCGGCGATCAAGGCGCCGATTTCGATTGAAAATCCAATATAGTAAAAGAATGCCGCTAGTCCAAGTCCCCAGGCGAGAGAAAACAAAAAGAGGAGCTCTTGGGAATGTGCAAAGAACGCTGAAAGTTTCGGCAAAATATATTTTGAGATCAAATACAAAACTGCCACAGCAATAAAACCTTTTACCAATAGACTGAAGATGGTTGCGCCAAATCCGATTGAAGTCGCCTCCCCTTTTCCAAGAACCGAGACGGTGAGCAAAGCAATGGTTGCAACAATATCTTGAACGAGCAAGACGCCAATGGAGATCTTTCCATATAATTTACTCAGATCTCCTCGATCGGAGAGAATTTTAAGCACGATAATAGTACTACTGAATGTGAGGGCAAGTGCACAATACACCGCAGCCTGAACCTCGAGACCCAAAGCATATGCAACTCCATAGGCTGCGGCCCCAGTCAGTAATACTTGGGCGATACCGGTTATTAGCGATGCCTTCCCTGTCTCTTTGACCGTCTCAGGATTGAGGTTAAGACCTACAATGAAAAGGAGAATTGAAATACCAATTTTTGAAAAGAGCTCAATCTGCTCAGTAGCATGTAAAATATTGAGGACATAAGGACCGACCAAAATTCCCGTGACAATATATCCAACTACAAGCGGCTGTCGAAGGATTCGCATAAGGGCAGCAATAATAGTCGCTAGAAATACAATCAAACTCAACTCAACGAAAATGGGCATATAGAAATAGTATAGCAAACTTTATTCCCTATTTCCCCATCTTTTCTCTGGCCGCTTTCATTTCTTTTGCCCAAAAACTGAGTGAATCCAACATACCATGCGCACTTTTTTCATTTCGATCATTGAACAGATATTCCCCTTTTTCATTGAGATGATCCCAGTAATTTGGAAACATAATTTGCTCGCGGAGGTCAAACATCTTGAGCTCTCCCGCGATACCGCGCAAATGTTCAACGGCACGTGAGCCGCCAGCGAGTGAACCATAACTAATATATGTCACTGGCTTAAAGTTCCATTCCTGGAAAAGATAATCGATTGCGTTTTTGAGAATCGGAGAATACGAATGATTATATTCAGGTGTGACGAAAATAAATCCATCTGCCTCTGCGATTTTGGCAGCCCAGGCAATAGTATGCGGCAATGTGTAGTTTCCTGAAGAGGCGGATTCTGGTTCATTCAAGAACGGCAAATTAATTTCAGCGAGGTCGAGTAGTTCGATTTCTATATCGCCGGCTTTTGCGGCATAGTCTTTTGCGATTTTTTCAATCCAGTGTGCAGGCTGAGGATTGAATCGAGTTGGCCGGCTCGAACCGGTGAGGATTTTGAGTTTTATCATAGACCGATTATAACAGACTATTGAGCATTTATCGGTTTTTACAATCGTTCAAATCTTCCACCCCGCACAGTCTTCAGCATAATTTCTTTATATGTCCCTACCCCGCGCTCATCAACCGATAGACTTCCATTTGCACCTTGATAATCTTTCAGACCGGCAAGCTTTTTTTGAACGCAGGCCTTGTTTTCATTGCCACATTCCTGAATAGCTGCGTGTAGAATCTTGAAGCTATCATATACATTTGTAGACGAAGGGTCTGGATCAGCATTATATTGAGCCTTATATTTCTCTGCATAAATTCGTGCAGACTCATTCTGTGTTTTATCGCCTGGATATCCATAAATCAAACCTTCCGCCAATTTTATATTTTGTGCAAGAACCGGAGACTCTGCAGCGTGGATTCCAAATTTAGGAAGAACATTTAATTTCTGCTCCTCAAGTTGCTTCAAAATATTATTTAACTCTCCGGTATGAGCAATGACCATGAGCGAGTCTGGGTTCGACTGCTTAATCTTCAATATAGCGCTTCGAAAATCTGTGGTACCTTTTGCCAAACTCTCATCCGCAACAATTTCACCTCCCGGTGCTTTGTAATGCGTCAGGAAATGTTTGTAGTTCTCGTTTTCAAAAGGACCATTCATGTGGATCACCGCAACACGCTTTAAATTTTGCTTCGACATTTCAGATGTGATTGCCTTCATCATATATTCAATTTCAGGAGAAAAAGAGAAGTGATATGGCCCCATATTAGCGATATCATTTGAAGGCAAGCCAATACTGATTGAAATTACTTTATTATCTTCAAATAATGCCTCAGTTGCCAGAGTTGCCTCATTGCAAAGTGGACCAATAACATAATTCACTTTTTCAACCGCAACCAGTTTCTGAACCACACTCGCCCCATCCGCACCTTTGCACCTATCATCTTCTTTAACAATTTGAATTCTTGCGCGGTCTTCGGGGGTTAATTCACTTAAGGCAAAATCTAAACCCCTTTGCATAAAATCGCCAAATGTGGCGGCAGGCCCTGTGAAGGGGCCAACTATACCGATCTTTATCTGCGAACCTGATTGGCCTTTAATCGATTGACCCATAATCAAGACGGTCGCGACAATGACCATAACAATGATTGAATATATGTATTTTTTCATAGTGAGGACAGTATGGGACAAAACCCTTTCTCTGTCTCGCCAGATAGACTATTATTGCCACACTCTTACTTATATGGCATATTAGAGCCATAGATTACTCGTTTATTGTAGTCCATAACTTGAACTCTATATGAATATACAAGGAACTCTAAAGAAATACGGTTTCTCAGAGCACGAGACAGCCGTCTATACCTGCCTCTTAAAGCAGGTCGAGGCCACGGCCTTCAAACTTGCCAAAGAGACCTCTATCCCCCGCGCCACGACATACAGGGTTTTGGATGCCCTTAAAAACATGAATCTAGTCTCTTCTTGGAGGAAGAATAACGTTGCGTATTATACCGCCGAGAGCCCAAAGCGCTTGATTAAGATTTTAGATGAGAAGAGAGAGATGATCCAGGAAATACTGCCCGAGATCTTGAATATGAGAAATACCGACAGCTTTATTCCCGCCGCCAAAATCTATGAGGGTACAGAGGGAATGAAAATTGTTTGGGACGATATCCTCGATACCGCTGAGGCGCAGCACCTGAAAGTTATTCATGCAATTTCCCACCCGGGCATTTTGGAATATTTGCCCAAATATTTTCCTGGCTGGCTCAAACGCCGAGAAAAGCTTGGGGTATTTAGTTATCTCATAACTTCAGAATCAAAAGTGCTCAATGATTTTATTATGCTCAATAATCACTTTAGAGAGACGCGCCTCCTCCCTTCTACTTCTCCGATCAAGGGCACAATTGATATCTACGGAAATAAAATTGCATTCTTTTCTCTAAAGGATAAGCAAATTTATTCCATCATTTTAGAGTCGCCAACTATCGCGGAAATGCTCCGGCAATTCTTTGTTTCAACTTGGCAGTTATTGGAAAAGCCTAAGACTACTTGAGTTTGATGAACTTTCCATCTTTCACAACTTTAAACGATGTTGGCTTATACGCTGTGCCGTCTATTTGAATAGTGATTATTCCGCTCGCTCCCTCGTAGTTTTGTATCTGATGGAAAAATCTGATGAGGCACTCGGTATCTTTCTTGCACTTCTCGAGAGCCTGTGACTGCAGCATGAGCGAATCATATGCATTGCGCGCAAAGACGTCAGCATCTTTTCCATATTTTTCTTTATACATGTGATCGAATTTTTCCACAGCATCAGTGCGAGGTATCGGATCATCAGAAGAAATAATAAATCCCTCTGCCGCTTTACCCGCAATTTCAATTACGGTTGGATCTTCATTTTGAGAATTACCAAGGATTTTAGATTTGAGGCCAAGTTCATTCGCTTCTTTCAATAAATTTCCTAAAGGCTTGGCGAGTTGTGCCACGAAAATAATATCCGGGTTAAGTGCCTTTATTTTAGTAAGTTCGGTTCGAAAATCTGAAGCATCAATCTGTGTCATCTGTGTAAGCAGAACTTTTCCGCCCGCAGATTCAAAAGCTAATGTGAAATATTTTCGATAATCTTCTCCAAGCGGCGTATTGTAATAGATAATTGCTGCAGTTTTTGCTTTGATTTGGGCAGAAGCAAAACTACCGAGCTCCGTACCTTTTTGTTTAATCGAAGTATTCGTAGAAATAATGTATCGATGATTCAAAACAGAATCTGGGTTTGGTGCCAAATTGATACCGATCATTTTATTTTCTTCCAGAATTGGAATAACGGGAACAAACCCAGCGACACAAAATGAGCCGCCGAGAATATCTATTTTATCCTTCTGAATCAGTTTGTTAATCGCAGAAACTGCGGTTTTGGCATCGCAGGCATCTTCGATAATAACTTCAATATTGGTGACGCCAGACTGTTTCAGCTCTTCCTCTGCTACAGCAAAGCCTTCCTGCACCCGCTCGCCGAGCAAGGCAAAATTACCTGATAATGGGGCAATGACCCCAACTTTTATTGTCGATCTGTTGTTTGGCTGTATGAATACTATTGCGGCCACCGCGGCCAATAATACGATAAATAAGCCTAAATTAATGTGTTTTTTGGGCATGATGACTAGCATTAAGGCTAGATGCCGCGAGTATAGGTTATAAGCCTTGAGTGGCATATATGGCCACATGGTGCTATAGTATGCGCAAGTTACATTAGCCATTTATCGAAATAGCCCAGGGGGCCACCACTAAATATGCATACAGAAGTTTTATCTAAATTAGACCTATCGAAAAACGAATCAAAGATTTATGAGACCTTGCTCGCTGAGGGCGAGTCCCCTATTGGCCTCATCGCCTCAAAGTCCAAAATAAATCGTCGAAATATTTATGACTCAATGAATCGCCTGATTGAAAAAGGCTTGGTATTTGAAATTCTTCAGAAAAATGAGAATCGATACAAAGCAGTGGATCCTCGCAAACTTATGGAAGGGCTCAAAGAAAAAGAAGCTGCACTTGAAGCAATTCTCCCTGATTTAGAGAAAATGTATAACAGTAAGCCACATCAAGAAGAAGTGTATGTCTATCGAGGTATTGAAGGATGGAAAAACTTTATGCGAGACATTCTCCGCACCAAAGAAGAGGTGTATATTATTGGAGGAAAAGGTGCATGGGCCGAACCAAAGATCGCCACTTTCAGAGAAAGATTTTTGAAAGATGCGCAAAAGGCAAATATTAAAATGAATGTTTTATACGATGCAGAAATTAAAAAGAGTAATCACAAGATCTTGGATATTCTGAAAAGCAATGCACGGTTTTTGCCAGAACAATTTTCTACAAGTGCGGCTGTGACCGTGTTTGGAAATCAAATTGTTGTTCAGTCAGATATTAAGGTTGGAGAAATAAATGAGAATGCAGTATCAACGGTGATTATCAATCAGTCGATCGCCGATACATTTCGTATTTGGTTTAAGCTGATGTGGCAGATGGGGAAAGAATAATAAAAAAACGGAACCCGCACCTGATGAGGGTGCGGGCGAAGTTTTTGAATACTTCTAACCATGTGGGTCGACCTAGCCGAGTTCCAGGCTAGAACCTGTACGTCAGGGAGGTGAAGAACGTATCGTGGCCAAGTCCGCGACCATCGAGGCGGTCGCGATCGAAGGGCTCGATGAATTTCCACCCCGGAAGAGTCAGGGTGAGATTCTTGCGAAGTTTCCACTGCAGGCCGGTTTCGATTTGCCAGAACTGACCAGAATCAAGCCGGTTGAACCCCGAATCAATTCCTATGGCAACCTTGCTTCGGAGTACCAGATGCTCGAGACCAAACGGTTGATCCCAAACATGCATGACTGACGGAATCGCAAACGGTACACCGTTATCGATGTCGCTCCTCAACGAGAACCAACCAAGCCTGAGTTCCGGAGTTACTGTGTGTTGCCCTTCCCACTCAAACTTGAACGTTCGTGAGACATACAGCTCGAGCGCCAATCTCTCGTCGTCCCACCACTTTCCATAAGGGTGCAAACTGATAAGGGTTGATTGCAAACGGAATGTGGTTTCGTCCCATTTCCATTTATAGCCGGCGGCAATGACAGCTTCGTTGATTTCACTACCGCGGAACTTTGCCGCCTCTCCGCGGTCGAGACTTTCGTATTGAGTCCAGGAACAGTAGAAACCATTGTCCCATTCAAGGCTGAGATCAACCCAAAGATTAGGGACCAAGATCACGGGCTTGCTAACGCGTGCGGCGAAGTAGAGGTCTTGATAGCCAAGGGTTACAGAGCCTTTCGGCGTCCAGGGTTTTTTTTCAATGACGGTCTGGGCAAATACGCTGGTGTGCATTGCAATCCAAACGGTGAGCGTGCAGAAAATACAGGTGTTCATAGTGTTGGTGTTGGTATTGGGATTGTGTTGTGCTGATTGCCTATCGAGCATGCGGTATGCCTGATCGAGTCTGCATTGACAGTACTTCCTCTTCATAATACTGTAAACATGTCGGCGAATCTCGACAACAACATGTCTTTACTCAAAAAAACATTCGAAGACCTGGGCCTATCCAGTGTCACCCATGACGTTTATGTACAACTTTTAGAAAAAGGCGGCTGTTCGGCTAAACAGCTTGCTGATTGGCTGGCTATCCCCCGAACCTCGGTGTACGACCATCTCAAACTTCTCATTCAGCGCGGGTTGGTGGTAGAACAGCACAATGAAGGAAAGAAAACTTTTGCTATCGATGATCCAAAGAACCTCCCGAAGCTCATTGATGAGGAAATTGATTCATTGAAAGCTGAGAGAGACCATATCTTAGAGATGCTCCCTTCCCTCCTGAAAAACACGAGTTCCCTTGATCCAAAGATCAGATTCTATTCAGGTATCGAGGGTGTAAAACATGTTCTCAATGATTTTAAATGGCAACGCAATGCGGATACTATGGCAATGTGGCCCATGGATGAGATGCTCGCATTATTGGGGCAAGAATTTTTTAATGATTTAAATCGTCGCAGAATTAAGCAAAACGTATATGTTCGAGGCGTCTGGCCATACGGTAACGGGATTGATGTAAAAGAAAATCCTTTTATTGGTACCGGACCTGAATTCAAACGCGAATTGCGCGTAGCACCGAAACATATGAAATGGAATATCGGATACTGGATTTACGGAGAGAAAGTTGCTTTTATTTCTTCAAAAAAAGAAGCGTTCGGTTTTACGATTCACAGTAATGACTTCAGCCAACTGATGAAGATGCAGTTCGAATCGGTATGGAGTCAGTCCAAGAAAATTAAGCCAAATAGAAAATATACAGACCGGTGGATCGAGATGCTATATAAAGAAATGGGCAAGAAGCCGCCTTATCAAAAGTAGTCTATTTTCTACTACTGCAGCGCATCAAGATTATTCCTATTCTCCAACTTGTCTTTTATTTCTTTTGCTCGATCAACGGCTTGAACCCCTTGCTCCTTTGATTGCTCTATGCGGCTCTGTCCGCTGTCTGTGCGAGCGAAATAGAAATACGCCATGATAGCGAGGACAACGAGAATTCCAATCAATAGGAAACCTTGTTCGTTTTGCTCTGATGTTTTATGTGTGCGTGCCATAAGCTATGTATATCATAGCAGTTTTATGTATTTCTGTATTAGCAAGTTAATCCATACTATAATGACAAGTGATGACACACCGTAGGAGTATTCATATCTTGCTTGCACTAAGCACCTTGCTCACATTGCTCGTCGGGCTTTTTGCTCCTTTTTACGCATTATTTGTAGAAAAGATTGGCGGAGGTATCGAGATTGCCGGAATTTCTTGGGCGGTCTTTTCAATTGTTTCTGGTGTACTCATTCTTTTGTTTACCATGTGGGAGACACATGTGGTTCACAAACGAAAATTGCTCCTCGCCGGATTATTTCTTCGCGCACTAGCCTTTCTCTCTTTTGTCTTCATCACTTCGATCACCGATTTGATTTTGGCTCAGGTATTGATGGGAATTTCTATTGCCCTCACCAATCCATCATATGATGCACTTTTCACTCATCACACAACGGAACAGAAAGCCATTTCAGATTGGGGCGGCTGGGAAGGATTAACCTCTATCGCAGCAGGTGTAGCATCGGTAACCGGAGGATTTCTTATCAAATATTTTGGCTACGAAACGGTGTTCCTTACTATTGCAGCCTGTGTATTTTGTATGGCCCTTTATTTATCGAGTGTGCCCAAGGAGATGTTATAAAATTGCCTTCAGCTTAAATAAACTGACCAATTCTCATTAACACATCTGACTCATCGAGAGTTGAATTATTGAGTCTCACCGCCTGCTCTTTCATTTTCTCAATAAGAAAATCCGCATTATGCCACTGCATCTCACTTTCTGCCTCCACATCTTCTCCACTTCGTAAAGTTATATCGATTGATTTCATTCTCACGAGAAAATATAAAGTGGTCTTTTCTATCGGAGCACCCCCGACTTCGTACTCAGATTTGATCGAACCAATATATGTAACAATGTCCGCAGTTATTCCAAACTCTTCTCTAAGCCCTCGGTGCAAAGTATCTACAGGTGTCTCACCCATCTCCATCGTCTCACGCATGAGAATATAAAAATCATTATATTTGGAATATTTCTTATGGCGATCGTCTGCACTGCCGAAATAATGGCAACAGACCTTATTTTCCTCATTCAAAATGACCGCGCCAACTGATACATGATATGGATGCTCCTTCGTACCTTGATAGTAGTTCATAGTGATTATATTTTATTAACCGCATCCACAATTTCATCATCAGACTTAATCTGTACAACTTCTGGCAAAGCAAAAAAACAGGCCCCGTGATCTGTTACCGCAATCACCGGTTTATCTTCTTGTCGCTCATCAGGGCCGATATCAGTAGTCCAATCAAATGTGATCGAGTGCCCAGCCTTGATAAGCATATCCATTACCGTTTTTGCTCGAGGAACCTCGTTGGCAGCGACGTAGATTTTTGCCATATGGGGCATTATACCCTAATAAGAATCGAGGGTGTTCATTTTGTCTATTGGGGTCGCGTGGTCGCTCAAGTTACAGAAATATTCCGAAAAAATGACGATGCTACGATCTACATTCCGAGCTTCAAAAATTGTTACCCCACACCTACGCTCACTGTATCTAAAAAATAATTTCTCCTGCATTCATCCTGCATTTGCAGGTGGCTCTCGTTGTTTTTACGTTGTATTAACAACGGGAGTGAGACTGTATTTTAACTGTTATTACAGTCTCTACCCCACACTCCTGTTCCATATCTTGGAAAATTATGTAGGCTCGCTTATAAAAGTCCTACCCATTTTTTAACCATTTTTAAATGGTGGCTTAACCGTTTTTTCGCCGTTTTTTAACGGTGACGCCTCAGTCCCATTAACAGCAGGTTGAATCCTGTAATCAAAGTTTACCCCACACTCTCACTCACTATATTGCACAAAACGGCTTTCCCGTTAATTTCCCGTTATTACGGGTAAATTTATTGAGTTACCCCACTGTCTCATTCACTATTTCGGACTACTTCTAAGTGACCGTAATCACCGTAAATTCTTTGCGGACCAGCTCACCTGTTATTTTCCTGTTCTATCAGGTCGACCACCGTAATTTAACCGTATTAACGGTCAGGAGTTAACAGGTATGATCAGG
>DALYDD010000020.1:0-9800 GCA_031973395.1 Minisyncoccota bacterium
TGATTTTGATTGATAGTGAGGATGTATTGAAAGGGGATATCGCCTATCTGGCCCCAGGTGATGTATTGGCTGCAGATATGGTGATCCGCCAATCAAAAGATCTTTGTATCGATGAATCCATCCGAACAGGTGAGAGTGTTCCGGTTTTGTATCAAGATGGTGCCACTATTTTTGCGGGTACAAATGTGGTTTCCGGAACAGCTATTGTGCAGATCATTGCTGCAGGGGAAGGGAATTCACTGATGAAGTATTCCGAAAAATTAAGCGCGGTGCGTAAGGATAATAATTTCAATCAATTTGTTAGAAAAGTTAGCCTTCATGTTTTGCTGCTCACTTTGATTTGTGTGGCCCTCATCGCTTTGTTCTCTGTGTATTTAGAGCCTAAATATTCTGTTACGACATTCACACTCTTTGCCATTGCCATGCTCGTGGGTGTGGTACCTGAATCCCTCTCTCTGATTATCACCCTCATGCTCTCTCGTGAGGCTGTATCGCTCTCAAAGGATGGTGTTTTGGTAAAAAACCTGTCGGCTTTACAGCAATTGGGTTCAATCAAATATTTGCTCACAGATAAAACAGGGACCCTTACAGAAAACACCATACATGAGACCAACTCGGTTGATATTGGAGGATTGCCCAAAGCGGTTGCTTTGATTGCTCGGGCGGAATATCAGAGAACGCCAATGGATCAAGCTTTTGATGATGCAGTTCGTGCAGATGTCGGTAATGTGGATGTCTTGATGGATATGACGGTCGAAGATTCAATGAGGGCTCTGAGGCCGATCGTTACTCATTTTTCTAATAAAACCGGCTATGCCGTATTTGATTTTGGAAAATATAAAGTAGCGAGAGGGCAATTTCATGCCTTGGTCGCTATATCCAAAAATTTGAATGATGAACAAATAGCCAAACTTGAACAGACGTATACTGAATATGAATCCAAAGGGCTTCGTGTCTTGGCTTATTGTATTGCAGAAAATAAAGGAAATTTTATTAATACAGAAGACCGTTTTAATTTTGCTGGCCTGGTCGTGTTTGAAGATCCATTGAAGCCGGATGCCTCACATTCTTTTTTGGCTACCGAAGGATTGGGTATTCATGTCAAAATCCTGACGGGTGATTCTTTGCTCGTTGCTCAGTATGTGGCAAGTAAGCTGGACAAACATTTTGATGATAAAGATATTATATCGCTTGATAATACGGACCCCCTGAAATTAACCAGTGAGGATATTGACATGGTTCATGTATATGCCCGCTGTCTTCCTGAACAAAAATTGGAACTTCTCAACCGACATTTAGCATTTGGACCTGTCGGATTTGTAGGGGATGGTATCAATGATGCCCTGGCTTTGAAGCGCGCAGACGTGGGAATTGTGGTGATTCATGCCAGTGATGTGGCGAGACAGTCTGCGGATATTCTTCTTACAGAAAAAAGTCTGAATCCTATTATTCATGCTATCCAAATGAGCCGTCGGGTCTATGCGCATATTTCGACCTATTTGCTCTGTACTCTCACCGGAAATATTGGCACGCTCATCTCACTCACTGTCGTGGCTTTATTTTGGCAAGGCCTACCCATGCTTCCGATCCAGATTCTGCTTAATAATTTGTTGACTGATGTACCTTTGCTCCTGCTTATTACTGATACATTGTCAAAAGACGATTACCGCAAACCAATTTCTCATAGTGCATCAGGATTTTTCAAAACCATTTTTGTTTTTGCGGCTATTAGTTCGATGTTCGATATGGCGTATTTCTATTTTTTCAAAGACCAACCGATTGAAGTTTTGCGAACAGGTTGGTTTATCTTTAGTGTTCTTGCTGAGCTGGCATTGGTATTCTCTCTTCGCACCAAAAACTGGCTGTGGAAAGGTCCGAGGTTGTCTTGGGCTCTCGGTACCGCCATCTTTGGTTCGGCTTTGGCTGCAATCATTTTCACCTATGTTTCCTTTGTCTCACCACTCTTTGCTCTGGTGCCGCTCAGAGGCTTGCTCTTTGGCAAAATTCTCCTTGTTCTCCTTGCGTATATCTGCGCCAATGAGGCCTACAAAGCCATTCGCCGCGCATCGCAGACAAAGGTCTAGTCTTGTCAGTATTCTATTTTTTGTGTCCCAATCGATAAAAAACCGCATGTCTTTCTTTTTCATAGTTTAAAGATCTGATAGGATAAGAACATGTCTACTCCAAATACAAAAAATCATCTAAAGTATGAAAGAACTCTAGTCATTATTAAACCAGATGGTATTCAGAGGTCTCTCATGGGTGAAATTATTGCTCGATACGAACGCATTGGTCTTAAATTAGTCGGTCTCAAGATGTTGGTCCCAACAAAAGACATGATCGAACAGCATTATACTCTCGACCCAGAATGGATTCGGTTGGTTGGTGAAAAGCGCATCAAGGGCGCAACAGAAAAAGATGCAGAAAATATCGGTACAGATCCGATTAAAGCAGGGAATTATGTACTCGAAATTTTGGTGAAATATATGACTGCGGGCCCTGTGATCGCAATGGTTTGGGAAGGGGCACATGCTGTCTCAATTGTGCGAAAAGTCACAGGTGGAACTGAGCCGCGCACCAGTGATGTGGGTACGATTCGTGGTGACTATATGGTTGATTCTTATGAGATGTCTAATGCGGATGGGCGATCTTTGCGCAACTTGGTTCATGCCTCTACTTCCGTCACAGAAGCGAATAATGAAATTGCTCATTGGTTTAAGCCAGAAGAATTATTTGAATACCGTATTGTTCAGGAGCAAATCCTCTACGAGGGTGATATGGGAATTCTGTCATAAGCTGGGCGTGCTATACTTTTTGCATGATCATCAAAAAACTTTTAGCGGTATTTATTTTCTTATCAATTTTTATCGCACCTCTTACCGTCAATGCGGCTGAAGGAGATGTCGTATTTGGAACAAGAGGGACACAGGTTACGATGCTTCAACAAACTCTAAATAAACTAGGATATGTACAGAGTAAGTACATTACCGGTTACTATGGCGCAATTACAAAAAACGCAGTACTGCGTTTTCAAAAAGATCAACACCTCAAACAGACAGGTTATGGCGATCGTGATACAAGAGAGCGATTGGTTGTGGAATTCAAAAAAGCTTATCCTGCCCCTGTCGTCGCTACAGGTGGTCAGCAGGCTACTCAATCATTGGTAACCCCTTCCACTCCTCCCACTCCTCTTGTTCCGGCCCCTGTAGTACCTGTTGCGCCTATTGCCCCTGTAGCAACAACTGTCGCAACACCTACACCTCCGGTTGTCGTGGATTACACAAATTTGCCAACCATTTCTACTATCTCGACTATTGATTTTTCAGTTGGTACCGAAGTTACCCTTTCGGGCTCTAATATTGGAAGTGGTACAAAGAAATTATCTTTCCAGGGGACTGGCTATGGAGATATTGTAGATGTTACAGCTATTGGTGGCACTATCAGATGGACTGTACCCGCTTCATTCATCACATTTAAAACTCAGCAGTACAAGTTGTCTATAAAAGATCCTGTTACAGGTTTTGAAACTAATGCGATAACTGTTAATTTCAGCGGAGGTGTCTCTTCTAATTCTTACAATAGGGGATATTAATTTCCAGCAGTAATTTTATTTATTGGAAAAAATAAAATTCAGCCATATACAGCGCCGTGGATTTTTCCACAAGAAAAAGAGCGTTTAGATTAGCCTCGACTACAGACGGTTTTTGCCAAGTTGTAAAGATTGCAAAAAAATTCTTGGTGCTATAATCATGGTAGGCACTTTTTATATCCTTCTCGCTTAATTAATTCAAAAGGGAGCTCGAGAACCTTGAGTTCGTTTCGGAGAGGACCTTGGTCCAATCCGTAGAGCGTACCCACCGTGGTTGTTTCCTGAGTAGGATATATACAGTGCCCCTAGAGAATATCCGTCTTCGCATCGCTGATTTATTTCGGTGATTGCGGACGGGTATTTTCTTTAGAGCCTGTTCAAAAGCTCGCGGTACCCATTCCAGAAAAGTTTTATTTTGAGCGAAAAAAAAGTTGGAGTTCAAAACGTATCGGTGATACGGTGAGAACGAAACGAAGTTTTGTAGCCAAAATAAATCTTTTCTGGATAGGGGGAAGATTTTGAACAGGCTCTTGGGTAGAAGGCCTTGGTCTTGGCTGCAAAACTTTTTAAGCTATACTTCTAATTACAATGTCACAAATTGAGGTCACAAATACTCCCGACACCCTTGAAAATAAGGCTTTTTTCAGAAAACGATTCTATTTCGGATTATTGCTTGTTGCTATTGTGGTTGGAGTGAACGCTTTGGCCCATACTCTTTCTTTGTATTGGATTTATAAATGGTTCGATAATCCAATGCATATTTCAGGGGGTGTTGCTGTTGGGTATTTGTCGATTTTTTTCTGGCGCGTACATGTTGCAAGAAAGAACGCACGTCTGCCGACCGCCCATGCAACGCACAGAGAATATTCCAGCCGTATTTTTGCCGCGGGTATTGTTGGGGCATTGATCATAGGTATTGCCTGGGAGTTTTTGGAGCGAGCGTACGGTCTATCGGGTTTCAGTGGCACATTTATTTTTGATACATTGAAAGACCTAGTAAATGATATGATGGGAGGTATCATTGCGGCCATGATTTGGGAGCTTTCTTTGCTTAGATCATTGCGTGACTTCTCCGCTAAAGCTACGAAGTCTGATAGGTCACAAAGTTTATAAAAATAAATAAAATCTGCTACGTATATGTCATTTCTGAAATTAAAGTTTTGCGGCGGGGTGGGTGCTGCAACAGGTGCGAATTTTTTACTGATGGGTCCAAGGCACGACGAAAGCAAGACGCCAAATGGCAAAGTCACGGACATGTTCCGAATCGCCATTGATTGCGGCTTAGAGCAGGGGACAAAGGAGGCAGAAGATTTTAATAAATCCGCATTCGTATATGATCCAGGAGAAGTTGATGTGCTTTTGGTAACGCATGCCCACACAGATCATATCGGTCGCATTCCTAAATTGGTTCACGATGGTTTCAAAGGTGTCATCTATTCTACCCCAGAGACAAAGCATATTACGGAAATCATGTATGAAGATGCGGTTAAGCTTTTGATGCAAGAAGCGGCACGCGAGGGCCATGACCCGCTTTATACAGCTGAGGATGTGTACAATACTTTTGCACTTTGGAAAACCATTGATTATCACGAAAGCTTTGAGCTCCACCCAGGATATTCTGTCTATCTAAAAGATGCTGGGCATGTATTGGGTTCGACGATGTTTGAAGTTACGGTTACAGATATTGCGGGTAAATTTGGCAAAGAAGATGGCAAAGCATTATCTCGCAAGCTCGTCTTTACAGGAGATTTGGGTAATAGCCCAGCGCCACTCCTTCGGGATACCGAGGAAATCAATGATGCAGACTATCTTTTGATGGAAAGTGTGTACGGGGATCGAAATCACGAAGATCGAGGTATGCGACTGCAGAAACTACAGGATGTGATCAAGGCAAATCATAAGCGGGGAGGAGTTCTGCTTATGCCTATTTTTGCCCTGGAAAAAACTCAGGAAATTTTATATGAAATAAATGAATTATTGAAAGAAAATAAAATTCCACATACGCCGATATATCTCGATGCCCCTCTGGCAATCAAACTCACCGCTGTGTATGAACATATGTCGAAGAATTTCAATCCTCATGCTCAGGCAGATCTAAAGCATGATGATATTTTCACTTTTCCAGGGCTTCGCATTAGTCGCAGTGCCGAGGATTCTATGGCTATTGCTCATATGCCTTCTCCGAAGATCATTATGGCTGGATCGGGCATGTCGAGTGGTGGACGCATTCAGCACCACGAGGCACATTATCTAAAAGATCCAAATAATACTATTTTATTCACTGGATATCAGGCGGTTGGTACATTAGGGCGATTGATTCGAGATGGTGCAAGCGAGGTGATTATTCATGGAGAAAAAATCAAGATCAAAGCGCGAATTGAAACTATCGATGGATATTCTTCGCATAAAGACATGGATCATTTGGTGGAATTCGTCTCACATACAGCAGAAAGCGTCAAAAAAGTGTTTGTGGTTATGGGTGAAAGCAAAAGCTCGCTGTTTCTCGTACAGCGTTTGCGCGATTATCTAGGCGTCCATGCGGTACATCCGGAATTGAATGATGAAGTTGATTTGGACTAATGGGGTAGTGCCTGAGTGGAATTTGTGGTAGTTTTTAGGAAATTATGGCAAAAGGAGATCGGCTGGCAAAAAAAGCAAAACGTCGTAAATGGAAGCAATTTCGCGAGATTGGTTTTTTTAATATGTTTAAAGTTTGGCGAAGGAAAAACAATAAGCATGTTGAGATTGATGCCGCATTGGCGAATTATGTTGAAAATTTCTCACTCGGTCGCTTGCCAGAATCTCTGCATTCTTTATATAAAGAAACTCAGGCACAAGAACAAAGCGCTATGCAAATTGACCCTACAGAGGCGCAGTTCTTGAAACTGCTCGTCTACCTCACAAAAGCCAAAAAAGTCCTGGAAATAGGCACATTTCGAGGCTGGAGCGGTGCCGTGCTTGCAGAGGCCTTGGTTCAGAATGATGGAACTCTCGTGACGATAGAATCACGACTCGAGCAAGCAAATTTTTCAAAATCAATGTGGGAAAAATATTTAGATCCTGCTACACGGGCACGGATTCATTTGATCAATAAACCAGCACTTGAGGTCCTGGGTATTTTGGATAGCGGCGGGGAATTAATGGAAAAGGAAACGACGGGACAGAATTCCGGTACGTCAGCCCGGTCTCAGTCGCAATCAAATTTCGATCTCATTTTTATTGATGCTGATAAAGCAAATTACGGAGAGTATTTAAAATATGCCAAAAAGTTTCTGAGTTCTGGTGGTATTATTGTGCTCGATAATATGCTGAATGCGGGTCTGGTTTCGACCAGTGCATCGGATAGGACGACAAATGCAATTCGAGACCTGAATGCACAGATTTTTTCTGATCAGGATCCAATGTTTGAACCTTTTATGATTCCGGCTTGGGATGGGGTGGTGGTTTTGAGGAAGGTTATGTAAGGCTGGGGCAAGCTAGGAAACAGCCCGCCCCTTCGTGTATACTATCCACATGCCAAAAGTATTCATCACACGCAGAATTCCGGAATTGGGAATTTCTATGCTTAAAGAAAAAGGTTATGAGCTTGTAATCGGGGACTGGAAAGTTCCACCAGCTCGAAAACATCTTATTAAAATTTTAAAAAAGGGGAAATTTGATGCAATGCTCACATTGCTCACTGATAAGGTCGATGCAGAAATGCTCGATATCGCAAAAGCGAGTGGTGTCAAAATCATTGCAAACTATGCGGTTGGTTTTGATAATATCGATATAAAATCTGCGCATGGAAAAGGGATTATTGTTACTAATACTCCGGGACAATATAGTGATTGTGTCGCAGAACACACTGTTGCAATGGTTCTCAATTTATCAACTCGCATGGCAGAAGGGGATCGATTTATAAGAGCAGGAAAATACAAAGGTTGGGATCCTATGCTTCTAATCGGTACAGATCTTTCTGGAAAGACACTCGGGCTTGTCGGTGCTGGCCGTATTGGTGAACGCGCTGCATATCATTTGGTAAAAGGATTCGGTATGAAATGTTTATATCAAGATATCAAGCGTAATGAACATATGGAGCAGGAACTTGGCGCAGAATATCGAAATACCGTTGCAGAAATTTTAAAAGAAGCAGATGTTATCAGTCTTCATGTACCACTTTTACCCTCAACACATCATATGATTGATGCGGAATCATTGGCGACAATGAAGAAGACTGCTTTTCTCATCAACACTTCTCGTGGTCCTGTCATCGATGAAATGGCCTTAGTTAAGGCCCTCAAAGATGGCACGATCGCTGGTGCTGGCCTCGATGTATTTGAATTTGAACCAAAGCTCGCAAAAGGATTGGCCAAACTTCCAAACGTGGTTCTCACCCCACATATCGCATCGGCTCGCGAGGGCGCACGAAATGAAATGTGTCGATTGGCCGCGAATGCCATCATTGATGTAATGGAAGGAAAAGATCCTGCAAATAAAGTTACTTTGGAGATGTGTAGATAGATGGTGTAATAAGGAAGCAATCGGAGATATTAAAAAATAGCTTCTCCATTTTTCTCATTCAAGTTATAATAACCGTAATATATGACAACAAAGAACACTTGCGATCCTGCAAATTTGCACAATAGCAATAAAAGAAATTATCTCATTCCGAAAATTGCAGTTTCTGGCGCAGCAGACATGGGGTTTTTGGGAGAAGGGGTTTATGAAGTGGCAAAGGAAGTTGGTAGGCAAATTGCGAAGCAGGGCGCGGTTATGGTTTCTGGTGCTACTACCGGTTTTCCATATTGGGCGGCAGCTGGTTGCAAAGAGATGTGTGGCGTTTCTTTTGGCTTTTCTCCAGCAGCGAGTGCTCGTGAACATGCTGAGGTGTATCGATTGCCTATGGAATATATGGATATGATTACATATACCGGTTTTGGCTATAATGGACGCGATTTACTCCTCATGCGTTCTTGCGACGGTGTGATTATTGGCCCTGGTCGTATTGGTACATTTCATGAATTCGCCATTTCATACGAAGAACAAAAACCTATGGGTATTCTCGTCGGTGACGGTGCATGGAAAACAGATGATATTATCAAGACCATCATAGAATACAGTCATCGTCCAAATAGAAAAGTGGTTTTTGACGATAATCCTGAACGCCTCGTCGAAAAGCTCCTTGAGCTTATCAAGCAAGATCGTAAACATATGCATGTCTATCAGAATGATGATGTCGTTAAGTTGAACAGGGTTCTCTAAGGGCTTGTTCAAAATTGAGATTTTATTCAATCTTTGTTTTCGATAGGGTATACTATATTTCATGAAAACAAAGATCATTGGTTTGGGATTACTATTAGTAATAGTTTTTGTTATTTTTTCTATGCAGCAAACCTCTGCGGCTGTTGCAAAGAAATCTCCGATTAAAAAAGCTGCTGTAAAAAAGGTGGAACCCAAGGCGCTTGTGGCTTCATCAAGCGATCAAATTCTTGCATATCTAAAGACAAGGCCTTTTTATTCTACGTCTACCAAAGACAAAATTATTAAAAATACCAGCACTTCTTCTCTTGCAAACCTCACTGATCCCGGTCTGTATCCTGTTATTCCACGCTTCAATAATCTATACGAAGAAACCGGTATTTCTATGCCGCTTTCATGCATAAATGAAATTGAAAATGCATACGGCGCATATACGTCCATTAAATATTCCATGGATGCAAAGACTCGAAAGATCACCAGTATGTTCAATGCGGCCACTGTTCCTCAGTTTAAGGTAGATATTCCTTATCCATTTCTCCATTATGTTCACTTTGCTACATCATCAGAAATGGCCGATATTCAAAAATTCTGGATGAGGAACTCATATTATCTTGATGATAAGGATGGTTATACATGGAATATCGATATTGCTCCGGTGGCTTATACTCCGATATGTGCGAATTATTTATGGGATCGCATCGTATTTCAATTCGAATCAATTCCTGGATATAGCTATGCCATTGGTCAGGGTCTGAAGGTTGGGCAGGATAGTATCCCTGTGCTTAGAGGACAGAAGATTGTTAAAAACACAGATGTAAGGTTTATGTATATGTATTTACCTTCAGGATATAAGTCAAATATTCCAGTGTTTAAGGTTGATCCTTTTGAGGATGGAGATGGAGACAGTGTCGATGGCGGAAAATTCCTGGTCTATGCATTCAAAAAAGCTAATGTTATTTATTGGTTGAGT
>DALYDD010000020.1:9810-13128 GCA_031973395.1 Minisyncoccota bacterium
CGATAAGCCTAATGCACATCTGTTTGCTGATGAGTTGCTGACAAATGTGCTCAAATAGCTATTTACTTATATGAAAAAGCTATCCGTATTCCTTGTTGCTATTCTTGTTTTTGCGGCATGCCTTAGTCTATTCAGCAAAGATGTCCTCGCTCAAGTAAAAAGTTATGTCTATGATCGAATCGATTTTATTTATCAAGTAAATGAAGATTCGACGGTCGACGTGTCGGAGGTGCTCACGTATGATTTCACTGGTTCTTATCATACTGCATATCGAGACCTGTGGTTGGATAAAGTAGACGATATAACAGATATCGAGGTTTATGAATGGAGTGATGCCGGTGATCAGCCGCTCGACTATAGCTGGAGATCTCTCGATAAATTAGACCCATCAAGTTGGGGTAAATATGCCGTGAGTTCAAAGGATGGAATAAAACGTATTGAATGGTACTTCGATGCGAATAATGCGACACGAACATGGAGAATAAATTATACGCTCCACGGATCAGTTTCATTCCATAGAGATATCCAAGAATTATATTGGGACCTTTTTACCTCATTTGAGGCACCGATCCGATCAATCGGGGCATTGGTATTTTTACCAAAACCGGTTCCTATAGAACAGTTGAAGGGCTCACTCTACTACTCAAGCAGCCATAAACCAGATGAGATTATCTCAGAGCATGTGCAAGGAGATGAATTCAATACCGTAGGTTTCCGTTTTGGTCTCAAAAATATCAGTGCCAGAGAGACCGTCACAATCGCGGCCGGTTGGCCAATCGGACTCGTCAGTCAGAAGGCATATTTCGTGGATGCTCTTAAAATCTATTGGCCCTATATTCTCTCGGTCCTGCTTGTGATTGCTACGGCTATATACATTGTATGTCTTTGGTATGTACGAGAAAGAAAAGGGAGAAAGAAGACGGTCATCGCCGAGTATGAGCCTCCAAAGAATTTCACACCCGCGATGTCTGATGTCATCGTGCATGAATTCGCCGGTGCAAAAGTCTGGCCCGCTACCATAGTAGATCTCGCGGTTCGTGGTTATATTCGTATCGACGAAGATCCATATACAGGTTTTGGTGCAAAGCTCTTTGCTCGATTTTTACCAAAAGATTTCTTGATCACTCGAGTAAAGCCGAATGATGCAAATATAAAAAAGTACGAAGAAAAGTATCTCAGAGTCTTGCTTCTCAATGACAAGCCTTTTTCAACACGCGAGTTCCGTAAAAGCCGATCGCAGCGCATTGTGACCGCACTCGAGTCTATCAAGAAATCTCTGTATAAAGAGGTGAGCGACCTCGAGGGAATTTATGATGTGGGTGTTTATGTAGAACATAAAAAAAGTCTGTTCAAGTCGAACACTGGTTGGTTGCAGTGGATTAGAATCGGTATCTTATTCATTTATTTCGCTAGTAGTTTTATCCTTTCGGTTGTGGGTGGCAATATGAAATATGTTGTTTTGGCAGTTGTGGTATCTGCCTGTTATCTATTCTCTCGCCAATACTATAAATATGAAGCGCGGCTCTCGATGAAAGGGGAGGATCTCAAATATCAGATTCTCGGTTTCAAGGAATTTTTGAAAGTGACAGGCAAAGATCGCATGCAAAACTTAACGCCAGATATCTTTGAAAAATATTTGCCATACGCCATGGTCTTCGGTGTAGAAAAAGCATGGGCAAAGAAATTCGAAGCCATGCATCTCGCTAATCCAGAATGGTATGGAGCAAGTGGATTTTATGCAGGATCGGTCATCGCATCATCTGCTGGTGCAAGCGCGTTTTCTGCATCTGCATTTTCATCATCTTTGAGTTCTAGTTTTTCGAGTGCTATGAGTTCGTCTGGGGGCGGAGGTGCTTCAGGTGGTGGCGGAGGAGCAGGGGGTGGAGGTGGCGGCGGTGGAGGAGGTGCGTCTTAATTTAAATTATCCAACTCTCTTAAATTATTTTATTAAAAAAATAAAAAAAAGTTTACCCCGGACGCGACAGGCGCATCCGGGGTTCACTTCAACTTTTTTGGATTCGATCAGCGGGTTTGCAGCCAAGCGTCATTGTCCGTAACGATCTTGGTCCATGCGGCCATTTGGTCGATGTCTGCCTCGGTCTCAGGGCGATTTTCGGCACTGGCGGAGCAGAAGAGTCGGGCATCCCAGGCAACAGTTGGATCGTTGGTGTTCACGAAGTGGGGACGATAGAATTCGTTCCACTTTGCTACAGCGAGCTTGCGTCCCTCTGAATTGGGCAACGTATAGTTTGAGCCGTCGAAGGCCAGCCGGTGACAGAACCTCCATTCTTTTTTATTGGCTCGGTTGACCATGAATGCCAGGAGTTTCCGCAGGGCTTTGAGTTCCAGCTCCTGTGTCGGCTCGATCTGGCGAAGTTGGCCAGTGAAGATCCTTGAAATGCTAAAGAATGCACCTTTGGCTTCATCGAAATCTTTGCATAGCTCAATCCAGGTCTCCGCTGCATGAACCCATTTTTTGGATCCAAAAGCCAGTCTTTTTCCTGACCATTCGAGCTTGAAAATCTGCCATGCAGAAAGAGGTGACCCGCCGCCGATAAGGCAGTGGGTGACTATCTGACGCAGAAGCTCGATTTCTGACTGACTTTTTTCGGGATTTTTTTTCCAGAGTTTCATTTTTCAATTTCTACTTTTTGAACGGATTTGTGGCTTTCGGCCGATTCGGTATCCAGGAAGAAATCCGCAGCTTCTAGGACCTATACAAAAGTCCGTTTATCTTCAGAGTTTTTAATTGACTCTGAGAGTCGGGCGCTTATATAGGCCATAGAAGTGGGGAATAAGTTGAAGTTATGAAGGTGCTCCTACTAATATATTATGACATAGGTCTAATGTTGTGTCAATATAGCAGATATAAGAGCGGTGGAAGCGACGCGTCTCAAAATCTAAATAAAAAAACAAAACCCGCCGACCGGCGGATTTTGCGCGGTTGGCGGGAGATCGAATGCTTAGGCGGCGATTCGATAGTATTGAGAATCCGAATCTGCCGGGGTGTAGGTCCGGTAGCCGTGAGAATTACACCTTCCCGGAGGAACGTAGGTGACGAAGAACTCCCTGCCAGCTTTGTCCCGGAACTTGGTTCCAAGGAATACGACGTGGTTTTGAAGTTCTGACCCCTCCTCGCTGACACGGCGCATTGGCGTCGGTTCAGCAAGTTCGTCCTGCAGGACACCGAAGAGGAAGCATGCGCTGGGCGCTGTATTTCCTCTCTCGGCTGCGATATCCGCGAGCTTTTTTCCGGCTTGGCCGAGATGGGATTCACGCACAGCAGCGACTCCTGTTTCGCTCACAATTCTGAGCCCT
>DALYDD010000020.1:13138-18002 GCA_031973395.1 Minisyncoccota bacterium
GTTTTTTCATTGTCTGTATGGGCGGTGGTTGGATGTTGTATTCAAATGAATGTAAAGGAAGACCTCTGTAGATCTTCTGGCTATTACTCGTATATAATAGCATATTATACACAATTTGTCAATTCATATATATAAAATAAAGAATAAAGAAAAAACCGCCTTGTTAAGCGGTATTTTCTTATTTTTTTATTCAAAAAATATAAAGGTCTTGACTGAGAAAACTATACCATTACCTGCTTCACCACTCGCTCGAAAGCGGCTGGAGAATGTTCTGCAAGTTCTGCGAGGATCTTTCGATCGACTTCATAACCTTTCTTTTTCATAGCGCCAATGAATTTACTATAAGAAAACCCAAGAGGTCGAAGGGATGCATTGATCTTGATGTTCCAAAGTCTTCGGAAATCACCTTTCTTGTCTCGTCTGTGAGCGAAAGCACTTGTATAAGAGTGAACAAGTTGTTCCCAAGCAAATTTTTCTTTTGTGCTTCGGCCTCCTCGGAAACCTTTTGCCTGCTTCAGCAAGTTTCGTCGTGATTTGAGCGCGTTTACACCTTTTTTTATTCTTACCATTTGATTTTTGCTCTTGAGCACGAATCATCAAGATTAGATGATTTTTGCCGCAAGAAAATTAGTTTTAAATAATTAAAAATTTAGCAAGACTGAGCCAAGAATCGGCTTCGATCCTTAGGTTTCATCTCGATCTGACCCATTCGACCTTTTGCAATCTTTGACTGACCACTCTGTTTTGCATTGAAGTGGTTTTGTCCTTTGGCTCGCGCCATGATTTTTCCTCTCTTAGTCACCCGGAGGCGCTTTGAGTAAGACTTATTTGTTTTCATTTTAAAAATGTTAGCCCGTGGACAAAGAAAATACTCTGTCTTGAGCGATTTGTAATATGACGATTACATATTTTGGTGAAAGACTGTGCAAGCCATTTAAATGGAGGTGGCAACCCGTCTTTCTGTATCTGGCCGTTAGGTCGAATACATCTTTTAGGTGAAGGAAAGCTAGGCTTTCACTTACTTCTGCTTTTTGTTTTCGTCGTTAGAAATGTACCATAAAACCCTGTTTTTGCAAGGATTTTTAGCCTTAATCCTTCTCGATTGTAATAGACAATCCCTTGGGGCTCTTCTTTGCCGGGTCAGCGATGCGAAAGTTTACGGTAATGAGTTTGAGGAGTCTCTCCATTCGATCCTTGAGGAAGTCGATATCGAGGAATTTGGTACGGCCAGTGAGGAAAAGGTCGAGTTTGATTCGATGTCCTTCGCCAAGCCATTCTGAGGCCTTTTTAGCTTTGAGAGCTAAATCATGGTCTCCTGTACCGATTTTTACCTGTAAACTTTTTACTTCAACATTCTTTGCATGAGCTTTTGCTTGCTTCTGCTTTTTGTTTTCGTCGTATTGGAATTTTCCGTAATCTGTGATTTTTGCAACGGGAGGGAGGGCTTTGGGTGATATTTCGATAAGGTCGAAACCGAGTTCTTCTGCCTTTGTTAATGCTTCCTGGAGTGAGAGCACTCCGAAGTTTTCTCCCTGCGGACCGATGACACGCAGCTGTGCTGCCCGAATCTGGTGATTAATTTTTACCGAAGGGATGTGATTATGGTTATATTGAGCCAATTTTTTATGAAAATGATTATATCGCTAAATGTATTGCTGTTACTCTAGCATAGACGTATAGGAGAGGCAATTATGTCAAAGTATAGAGGTCAGTATGAAAGTGTAAAAATGGTTTGCCCCGGTCGCTCTCTTGGAGCGCCGGGGCGTTGGTTGAAATGTGGGTGGGTGCACACGGGGTGTGCTATCGGGGAGACTCGGCTGGCGCCGCTGCCTCCTTGTTTTTCTTGAGGAGCTGTCGCAGCTCGGCGACCTCATTTTTGGTGAGGTGGGTAGCATCAAACTCGGCCTTCTCGGCCGCCGCTTCTTTGGCACGCTGGTCTACGGATTCCCGTCCGAAGATGCCATTCAGGGCCGGAATGGCGATAGCTGCGATGACGCCGATGACGGCAAGACACACAACAAGTTCGACAAGGCTGAAGCCCTTTTTCTTTGTGATTTTGGTGGTTTTCATTGGAGTGCTGGGTGGTTGGTATGCTGCGGTGTTCTATGTTCTATTTCTGAGGTGGCGGGGACCTTTGTCAGAATAATAAGGATTGCCACACCTGTCAATTTTTATAGAGATTTTACAAATCTGCACAAAATCTAGAGCACCTTTCGAATCGGCCAAACAATTTTTTCCAAAATTCTGGTCCAAAGACTACGCTTTTTCCATTCCTGTAAATCTAACTTTTTTGCACCCTGGAGCATGTGTTCTTGCACCCCTTCGTTTAGTTCACTGACACATTTCTTATCATCAATAAAAATAGCACATTCATAGTTATAGCGCAGACTGAGGTTGTCCAAATTAAACGTTCCGATCATGGCATTTTCATCATCAAAAATTGCCACTTTGCTATGAATCATTTGTGGATTGAAATATATCGAGATTCCATGCTCAAGCATTCGAGTGATATATGTATTGCGGGCAAGGTCTACAATACGTGAATCACTGTGTTCGGAGGTGATGATATTAATTTCCAGGCCTCTGTTTGTGGCGCGGCGGAGGCATCGGGCCAGACGTCTATCGGGCACAATGTATGGAGATATCAAGGTTACTTGTTTCTTGGCAGTGCGAATTTTTTCTACTAGTTTACGATAGATATGTCGCTGGCCCTGAAGCGGCGCTTGGGTAATATATGAAAAAGCATCCGTCGACGTTTTGGAAGAATTGCCAATTCTAAATGTTTTATGATGGCTCTTATGCCATGTTTTATTAAAAGCTCTTTGCCCCTGCATTACTGCCTCACTGCCGCGGATAGTAATTCCGGTCTCAACCCAATCGCATGCGGGTTCGCCGATACAAAAGCTCCCAACGAATAATTCATGTCCGTCTACTACCACCGTTCGGCGGTGATTACGCAAAAACCAGAGGGTCTTTTTAGATTTTGAAAAAGGTACAAAAGAGTTAAAAAATCTCAAGTGTCCTCCCACATGCTGAAATGCATCCAAATACAATGATTGAGAAAGAGACCAGCTACCCATGGCGTCTACAAGTACACGTACCTTGACGCCCGAGCGGGCTTTCTGCAAAAGAATATCCAAAACTTTGCGTCCGATGGCGTCGGGTAGAAAATAAAAAGTCTCGATATCGATGGTTCGCTCTGCTCGTTCAAGCATTTCCAAGATGCCGTCCATGCAAGCAGCAGAGGAGTGGAAGAGTTTGTACGAGATTGGCGCAGCGGTCACTGGTTGGGTTTCGGGATTCATGTTTCTTGATCTCAATAGTAACAGTTTTTACAATTTTTTGAAAAAAATTTAGCTAAATAATACAAGGCGATGCTATACTCATGGCATGATCTCTACGATCCGTCGCATTTCAATTTTATCTTTTGTTGTGGCCCTTTTCTGCACCTTGGCTGTGATGATCGCAACGATGTTCGCAGGCCAAGTGAATGCCGCCGAGCTCTCGGGTTCATTGTCGAGTGGCGGAGACAATCTACACCAGGTTCGGTTGGAGCTGAAGCTTCTTGATCAGAAAACAAAGCTAATTGGTGACGCTATTATCTCCGAAGATTCAATAAAGCCATATACAATTGTAGAAACTGTGTTTAAAACCCGAGCACGCGCATTTGGCGGTGATGTCTATTTGCCAACATATCGAGAGGATATTGTTTTTGAGCCCGTAATTATGTTTCCTGAAGAGGGAAGTAATGCCGTCATTCCTGGTACGCCCTCTATACACCTCGGACGGACTTTGCCAATGAAGGAAGGAAAATATATTCTGCATGAATACGAAGAAGTAGATATCACGATCACGATCCCGATGAAAGTTTTATCAAAAACAATTCCTCCGCGCCTCATTTTCAAAACAAAACTCAATACAGTTTTATGGTACCCGACTGTATATCAAAATGGTTTACATGATCCAGGGATTAGTGCCGAAACAGGCGAGCGCCTCATCCAAATTCCTCTCATCAATGCCAACTCTGTGCCGATGCAGGTAACTAGACTAGATTGGCAAACTGAACCAGTAGTTTTGCTTCGTGGAGGAAAAACATATTCGGCTATTAAAAAAGATATCAAACAAAATAATTCCGCTAATGTTTTCACTATTTTGAAGCGCTCTTTTTCGGGCCAGATTAAATAGTTTGCGTGTACCCCCACCGTGTGGCGGCCATGGCTTAGATAATCGTATTCTTGCCGCGCAGATCAATGTGGTCGTCCCACACCACTAATTTCCATCGTTCTCGCGGTTTTGGAGCAAACCACTTGCTGTGGAATATTCCTGATTGATACTGGCAAACAGTAATTCCAGCGTTATTGGAAGGGTTAAAAAAACTCAGCTTATTATAATCCTGAGCGTTTAATTCGTCTCCGTAGAGCATATAGGCGATGAGCATTTTGAGAAAAATACCATGTGTCACTACAAGAATTCTTGTTTCTGTATGTGTCTCTAAATATGAAAGACAGGCTCGCGCTCGATCGCGCAGGTCCGAGAAATTTTCTTCATCTGAATATCGAAAATCATCATCGTGATAGCTGTGATCGATGGTATCCACAATTTTGCGGATCTCCGGATCATCCATTGATTTACCAACAATCGCGCTTGGATTTCGACGTTCTGCCAATAGATCGCTATATTCAATCGGTGTTTTAATTTTCAAATGTTCATTGATAATTGCCGCGGTTTCTCGTGTACGATCAAAAGGGCTGCATAAAATCTTTTCAATATGACCTTTTTCTTTTTGCTCTTCTTCTAATCTTTCACCGGTGACATGTGCTTGTTCCACACCCTTATCGCTCAATTGGCCATGTGCATCTTGGCG
>DALYDD010000021.1:0-6415 GCA_031973395.1 Minisyncoccota bacterium
GTTTCTGTTGACGCGCGAAATGTCGCTTTTCAACACCTAATTCTCGAATGGGGTGCCTAGAGAGAATCGGACTCTCGACTCAGGTTCCACAAACCCGGGTTTTACCACTAAACTATAGGCACCATTTACCGTCAAACTATGCTGCGGTCGCTCATTTATACAAAAAAAACGCCGAAAAGTCCATTTTTTAAGCCTTACATGCTAAAATGGCCCGATGAGCAAATCTCACCCACACGATAATCGGGACTGGAAAAATCTCGCCTCAGACACAGACCTCAAAGCATTGATCGATCAAGAACTCCAATTCGAACCTTTCGCTTTTGAGAAGCAAGAAATCGCAGATGTACCTGTTTACACTCGCCATCTCCCTTTTGCACCATGCATCCATATTCGGATTGGTTTTCGCTACGGCGCCATTCATGATGAAATGGGCAAAGAAGGCACAGCTCATTTTCTTGAGCATATGATTTTTGATGGTTCGAGCATGTTTGCAGATGAAAAAGAAACACAGGAATTCGGCAAGACAATTATGCTCGATAGTTTGAATGCACATACAGGCCTCTTTGAACTTTTTGTTTTGGGAAAGTGTTTACCACACCATTTCGAAACAGCACTTGCGGGAGTCTTTAGTATGATTCTGGAGCCAAAACTCACTGAAAAAAGCTTTGAGCATGAAAAGAAAGTCATCACGCAAGAAGCTTGGGGTGTTTTCTTAAATGAAAAAAGGATTGCCTATGTAAAAAAGGAGCGGGCGAATATCTTCGCCGATCTTCCCGATCGTTTACGCATCGCCAGTGCCCTTGGTTGGCCCGAGACCGTGCTCGCTTTGACACATGATGATATCAAAGACGCTCATAAAAAGTATTTTGTAAAAGAAAATATGGAGGTTTTTATTGCGGGTAATTTGGAATCACTCACCCTAACTGGTGGCACGGGTCTACACGATGCGCTTTCAGCATTTTTGAAAAAGATGCCCAGCGGTGAGGCTGCCAAACACCCACTTATTCCGGATACCATTTCACCGCCTAAAATCTCGGTATTTGACCATACCTACGAAGAAATCGGCCTCTCACCTAGACAGCAGGCAAATATTTCTATATCTAGCCATATTCCACGAATTGGCAAAATTGCGGGCGCTATAAATTCAGAAGAGGAAAATAAATTCTTCGCCGCACAATCATTGGCTGGAGACCTCGTAGCAGACCTCATCTATCGAAAGCTTCGATTGGAAAATAGTTGGTGCTATGGCGCCGGCGCAAGCGCGTACCCAAGTTCTGATGTTCTGGAGTTTAGTATCGGCACAAGCATAGATTTTAATCATATCGATGATGCGATCGATATTTTATGGAATATTGTAGAAGATATTAAAAAAGGAGAATACCGCAGCGATTTTGAAAAAACCAAACGCCTAGCGATTGATAATAGAATTTCTCGAGAACGAAATACCGACGATATCTTGTATGATGTCATCAATGATGTGCGTATCGATGGTGAGGTATGTCTGCTCAAAAATAATTTGCATCAAATCGCTGAAGTTGAGTTTGAAGATGTACAGAATGTGATCGCAGAATATTTTAAAAAGGAAAGAGTTTTTACGGAGATTGTGCGGCCAGCTTAGCGAACACAATCATCGAAAATATAGAGAGGTAAAAGGAAAAGGCCTGCCGCTTGCGCAGAAGACCTTTAGCCCACTTTTCGCTTCGGCTTTTTCGGCCGATAGCTGATCACCATTGATCCATCAGGGGTCTCCGTGACGATGATCCCAAACACACGTGTCCGTACCAACTCCATCAGCATGCCGTACGGCCGGCCGATGACGAGTGAGAACACAGTAATTGTGGAACAAGCGGTGATGATCTGGCCGCGGGTAGCACCGGCGAGAAGCAGGACGACGACATACATGGGCACCTGGAATGTTCCAAATGCCACGATATCGAAGAATAGCTTCTTGGACCAGTGACCCTTGATCGCACCAGTGATCCGAAATACCCAGTCACGATACATGCCGTACGGCGCGGCCGTGAGCAGATTGATGAAGCATCCTGCGATACGGGACTGAATCGACTGAGTAACTGTCATTCCTGTGATAATCACCTCCACAAACATTCCCCCAACTGTCGAGAAAATGACCATGGTCAAAGTGTCTGCGAGAAATTTTCGCAACCTGAGCATTTGGCACCTCCTTTTCTATTGAGTTGATTGTTTAAAAACTGAAAACCTTTAGATCAAATAAAAGATCTATATTCTGTGCGCGGGAGAGGACTTGAACCTCCATGCCCTTGCGGGCGCTACCACCTCAAGGTAGTACGTCTACCAGTTTCGCCACCCGCGCATTTCGCCTATTGCGATGCCCCACTATAGCTAAAATAGGGCTTATTTTCAAGTATTTAAGCCTTCGTGCTAAACTCTACAAATGGCACAAGAAATAGAAACCAAAGTATTGGACATTGATCCAGAACAAATTAAAACAAAACTTATCAGCCTTGGCGCAGAACAAATTCAGAGCGTCAGATTGGTTGTGGATTGGTATCGCCCAAAAGGAACAAAAGAAGGTGAAGATCCTTGGTATCTGCGTATCCGCTCATACAATGGCACCAAACACGAAGTGACCTGGAAAGCAAAATCTACTGTCTCAGGAATTGTTCGCAAACATAAAGAAATTAATTTCCATATTGAAGAACCCGAAAAACTCGCTGAACTATTCGAAGAATTAGATCTCGAACCTTATGCGCATCAGGAGAAAGACAGGGTTTCTTTTACATTAAAAGATTGCCAATTCGATATTGATCAATACCCAAAAATGCCTGCGTACATGGAGATTGAGGGTCCTTCTGAAGAATCTGTAAATGAGGCGATTAAGCTTTTAGGACTAGAAAACAATAAAACAGATACACGAGGAGAAAGAATCCTTATCCAAGATACATACGGTCTCAATTGGTACGATATGAAGTTTTAAGCCAACCCTCTAAGCATCACACCAGCAGCATATGCAATGATCGCTGCAATTCCGCCGATGATCAAAGTCTCCACGGCTCTTTTCCAAATATTCTTATTGCTCACATAACCACTCACTAATCCGGTTGCAATGAATGCACAAGCGGTTGCGATCATAGACCAAATAAATTGTGCCTCGATCCGAATGTCGATGCCAAACGCGATGATGAATGGCAAAAGCGGAATAAGCCCAACTAGGACAAAAGCAGAGAATGTGGCAAAAGCGCATTTAATCGGCGACAATGCTTTTTCTCCAGGTTCACCGTACTCAGACTTTTTTGATAAATAATTTGATGCTGCCATCGAGAAGCCGTCGGCCAGAACATTTGAAATACCCAGGATCAAAATAATAACAGGAGAAAGCTTGGCTCCGTACACACCACCAATAACCGCAAATGTTGTGATAGTGCCATCAATCGCACCATACACAAATTCGGCTATGTATTTTTTGACTAATCCATTGAGCGCTCGTTCTTTTCTGAATAGAATCATCGTCTAATGATATCGTGATTGCTACAAAAACAAAAACCGCTCGGACAGATTGCAGAGCGGTTTTTGTTTTGTCTAAAAGAGTTTGAATTATTCAGCTTTTGCTTCTTCTGTAGTTTCAGGTGTAGCTTCGGCAACAACCTCAGCTTCAACAACTTCTTCTGCAGCAACTGCAGTTGGAGCTTTTGTAGTATCAACCTTCATCATTTCCATTTTCATTCGCTTACTGATTTCTTTTGCAGCTTTTTCTCGGATGAAATAGAGTTTCGCTCGGCGAACCTTGGCTCGCTTTGTCACTTCGATCTTCTCGATATTTGGTGAGTAAAGTGGAAAGATTCTTTCTACGCCATAACCGTTTGATGATTTTCGAACTGTAAATGTAGCAGTTTGAGACGAACCATGGTTTCGAGACAAAACCATACCTTCGAAGATCTGGATTCGAGTCTTACCTTTTTCTTGAATTTTTTGGTGCACACGAACAGTATCCCCCGACTTCATATCGATTGTTTTTCGAGAAGCCGTGTCTACTGTGGCTAACTTAATAGCTTTTTTCGCTTTGGGTGCAGTTTTTGTTGCAGCTGTCATAGGGGTAGAATATAGCAGATATGTAGAGGTAAGTAAAGGTGTTTTTGAGATAGAGGGCTTTGGGTTTAGTTGGTCATTTTTATAAAAAGAAGAACCCGCCGGGCGAAGTCAGGCAGAGCCTAAAATCGAACGGCGGGGTGGACACAGGGTCCGGGGTCTTCTGTTTGTTTTAAGGCAGAGGGGGGGGTGCTAAGGAAGAACACTACTTTTTCTTGTTCTCCTCAAGGACCGGCATCGGCCCCTCATAAGTCACGAAGAGGGTGGCATTCACCGTCTCGCCGTCGCTTTTGAGCACAACCTTGCACGCATCAGCCGCGATGTCGTCAGTGATGACCAGGGTGGCACTCCGGAGATATTTCGCGGTCAGGCTCTCGCCTTTGACGACGAAAATGGACGAACAGACATGTTTCTTTTTGTCCGTGCCCACCTCTTTTTCATAGCCGTCGAGGAAGAGAAGGAAGGTCTTTGTGGTGGTGTCCTGGGCAACCGAACTGATCTGCCAGGAGAACTTAATGATCTGGTCTTTTGGAATGACGTTCCGATACCACGTCGCATAGCCTTTTTCCACGCCGGCGATCTTTTCAAAAGGAGCAGGCTCGGCGGCGTAGGTGGCAGTAGGAGCGAAAAACAAACTGAAGATAAGAAGGAACGAGTATACGAGTTTCATAGGTTAGCTGAGTGGCGGAGGTTGGAGTTGGTGGTGATTTGCCCTGTTTTTAGGGTACTCATACTATGTCACACGGAACAAGACTAGTCAATTATCGTAATCTCTCAATCTACTCCACGAAGACTTTCTCTATTTCCACAAAATCCCTTGTCAAAGGAGCCTCAAATTCATGCTGTACCCCATCAACGTCTTCTATTTTTATTTTATACGCATGCAAAGCAGTTCTGGTAAAACCAAGTACAGATGGATGATTCGGCGCATATAAAGTATCGCAAACGATCGGATGGTTGATCGCCTTGAAATGCACGCGGATCTGATGCGTACGACCGGTTTTTGGATATGCCTCTAAGTATGTAAATTGATGTGGAATCTTTTTTTGATCCTTTGATTCTCCTACAGATGGTGCGACGTCTGTCACACGACCAAGAACTTTATATTCGGTAAGTGCAGGACGCAATTCTCCTCGAGCAAATCTTTCTGCAGACCATTTACGAAAATCGTTTTTACTTCTACCGATCGGGCGATCTATTTTTCCTGTATCTTCTTTTACACTTCCCCACACGATTGCCCGATACGTTTTTTCTATTTCACGTTCTTGAAATTGTTTTTTTAGAAAAAGAAAACTCTCCTGTGTTTTTGCGACGATGATCACACCTGATGTATCTCGATCGAGTCGATGAACAATTCCAGGCCGATCGATAATGAGTTCATTTGCTTGGCCTTTATTGAGGACGAGCGGCTCTCCCACCCCTTTCATCTTTGGCCATTGCTTGATCAGCCAATCACAGAGCGTCGGTTCATGTGTTTTGCCATCCGAATGCACGACCAAACCTGCTGGCTTATTGATAGCAGCGAGGTGTTTATTTTCGAAAATGATGCTCGGCTCTATTGCCTTCTCATCGGGTTTTTTCATATAAAACTTACTCTATCACAAATAGGCCAATATAAGGTATTAGACCCACATATGTTTAGCCTTGAAAAAAGCCTTTTAATAAGGTATTCTTCTTTTGTTCTTGATACCAATCAAAGGGGGATTAGCTCAGTTGGTAGAGCAACTCATTTACACTGAGAAGGTCACAGGTTCGAGTCCTGTATCCCCCACAAAAAATCAAAACCTCCTATCTATTCGATAGGAGGTTTTGATTTTTTGTTTTGGGAATACCGGGACGAGAAAGGCGGAGCGAAGCGGCAATATGAGCAAAGTGAATTGCCGCGAGGGAGCCGCGGTCGACAGGCTTTTTGCGCAGCAAAAAGAACCGGTGACCGAATCCTGGCAATATTATTTCAACTCCCCATTCACCAAAGTCGCAATTTTAAATTCTGGCAATCGATCCCCTAATTTATCTAATGCAATAGTTCCAGATGCACCAGTAATTGAGTTCTTCTTTAATTTGTTAATCCAGATATCGCTATTTTCATCCTGAACAGATACGAGGAAATTAAATGCATCATATCCATTATCCGAAAGGTCACCGGTTTCTACACCATATCTTGCTTTATACTTATCTTTGAAGTCGCTTCTTGTTTCAGATTTAATGAATACGCCTTTGCTTCCTTCGAGAAGATCCAGGCTTCCAAGAGCAGTCTTAAATTCTGCCACTCCAAACTGAAGGCTAATATCAAAAAGCAATGGTGACACATCATCACTTTGTTGATGCAAAGCCTTGATAAAACTCGCAG
>DALYDD010000021.1:6425-17923 GCA_031973395.1 Minisyncoccota bacterium
GCCCATGAAGAGAGCTATCGCATCTGGCTTTTCATTCAAAACCTTAAGAGCGAAAGTTTTCATATCTTTTTCAGTTGGACTGATACGAGAGGCACTTACTTCTCCGTCGAAACCTTCATCAAAACCACCCACGAAACGCTCGTAAGCCGCGAGTTGCTGTGTAACGATGGAAACTTTCTTATAGCCATCTTTGTTGGCCTGCTCACCAAGGGCAACCAATGCAGCATATTGCCCGGGATATATTTCCAAAATATTATCATCCTCGTGAATCGCCTCTTCCCCAAGCTGAATGAATGGTTTATTCCACATCTTTACTTCATCATGAATTGCATCAACTGTTGGAGATGAGAGATTGATGATGGCATCAACTTTATCAATGCTTGTTAATTTTTTATAGGCACTAATTCCTTTTTTCTGATCATATCCATCATCCTCAATAACGATCTGAATGGGATTGTCTGGATGGGCCGCATTATATTCTTCCTGAGCCAATTTTATTCCGTTAACAAAATTGACTCCAAGGTTAGAGATTTCCCCCGAGATAGGAGAAATAACACCAATCACCGGTGCCTTATGTGACTCTTTTTGTCCTGAACCGACAATTCCCCAAATGATAAGCCCTAGAAGCACGATCGTCCCGACGATTTTGTACGCTTTCTTCATATATTTGATTTAAGTTAAAAATGATAATGTCGAAATTCTGCCATTGAATCCACATACGTCAACTCTATAGACTAGATAAAAGTCATTATAGGGCCATTAATATAGTTCTGATTGCACACGTCTCTCTGTTGTCAACAATATTGACTATTTTTTATAAAAGCATATTCTTATCTTATGAATAAATATGTGGAAGGACTAACGAATATGGGCTTAACTGAAAAAGAGGCCCGAGTTTATCTGGCCTTACTCGAATTTGAGCAAGCTACGGCCTATGCAATTGCCGAAAAGGCCGGTATTAAACGCCCTACCACCTACGTCATCTTGGATGAATTGATGAAAAAAGGTCTGGCCACGAAAATTCCTAATGCCAAAAGGCGTAGCTTTTCTGCAAAATCACCTGAGATCTTTTTTAAAGAACAGGAGCAAAGAATATTGCGATCAAAGCACATGCTCCCTGAACTTATGTCTATTGCTGGCGAGGCTGATAGAAAAGTAAAAGTTCTTTATCATGAAGGTATCAAGGGCATGGCCGAAGCAATATCTTATGGAAATGAAAAAATGAAAAATAAAGAATTGGTCGGATTCTTTTCCACCGCAGATAGAATGTCGCCTGAGGTGCTAAAAGTTTTTGAAAGTTGGGACAATGCGCTTGTCAAAAATAAAATCACTTTGAGAGGGGTAACTCCCGAACATCCATCTTTGAAGGAGATCGTGGCCAAAAATATTGCTCAAGGGCATGATATAAAAATTATTCCCTACTCTGACTATTCCTCTAATGTTTCAATCGATGTTGGTGATACATTTGTACGAATCATGATGAATCGCGATGTACAGGCAGTCATTATCGAAAATCCTCAGGTGGCAAAAACGATTCGTGAAATATTTGAAATGGTTTGGAGAAAGACGAAGTAGAATTTTACTTCCCTCCAGTCGCAGCATCGCCAATAGCTCCAGCAGCGCCTTTCACTGCACCGAGTGCACCCTTCACAATCCCACCAGCAGCTTCACCGACTGCTTTTGCTGCTTCACCAGCGGTTTCGGTAAGCGAGCCTGCGGTTTCCGCAATTCCGTTCACAGCCTCAGTAGCACCTTCTGCAGTACTCGCGGCAGTCTCAGTTAATGTCCCCGCGATACCACTCGCACCTTCAACAGCGGCGCCCGCGCCCTCAGCAACCGCCTCGCCCGCACCAGCACTCTTTTCCATCAAAAGATTTGTCGCCTCCAAACTAGCTACGCCAGCTAGAGCTCCGCGTCGCATTCCAATTTCTCTATTAATATTCAAACCTTGTTCAGTTGCTGCATCTTGAAAAGCTGGATCAGCTTTACCAGCAAAATCTGCCTCCAAGACAAGGAGTCCGTTTTCCATTGTCTGTCTCATCTCGATCAATTCAGCGCCGTTGACGCGATACCCGGAATTACTTTCTTGCAAAGCTTGCTGGCCTTCAAAATATAATTTAACCAAAGAATCATCGCCACCATTTAAAAGCTCCAACTGTCCTTGATATCCAATTGCAGTGAGCAAACTACTCGCTTGTTCTAATTGTTCAGAAGACATTCGAGGCCCTTCAGTTTTTAAATATTCCATGAGCATGGCTGGATAATCTTTTTCTTCGCTCTCTGCTGATTCTTCCGCAATAACAGAACCAGCTTCAAATGGACCAGCATATTCTTCTAGCTGCCCTTTTAATTCTTTGGGCATATCTCTTTCCATTACCTCATATACAACTGCATGTCTTCGCATTCGATAATTCATCTGTATACCTCCAGTGAAAAGCCATTTGAATGTTTCGCTGAGCGCCGATCCAAGGCGAAAATCCAATGCATGCTTTATGGCACGAAACAAACCGCCAAATAAGCTGCCTGACTTTTCTTGTTCCACTCTATAGACCCAACCAATATATTTTTTTGCTTTCAGTTCTGGTTTTGCCTCTGGATCTTCTTCCATTTCTGCCTGAAGAGCTTCAAGATTGATGCCTGCGCCATTGCCACCAGCTTCGGCAAGTGCGAGCATTTCTTGATCATATTCTCCAAGTAATTGTTCAACCATCAATGCATGTTCTGCAGAAGAAATCCTTTCAATTCTTTCTCGTCGAGCAAGTTCCAATTTTTCTGCTGTTTGATCTACGGATCCATCAGGATTCGATCGTGCTAATTCTTGGCGCGGTTCAGCTTCTGGATTCAATAATTGACGCAACTGTTCTCTTGCTACATCCATCGGAGGATTTTCTCCCATAACCATAACACTTTCTGGTTCGGAAAGTCTGCCACCTCGTTGCTGTTCTTGCTGCATTTCAAGCTGTCTGTCAGTTTCTGGGCCAAGAACCTCAAAATCGAGTACTTCTACTTCTGGCTCAGGTGTGCCAGCTTCAACACCTTCTTCGTTTTTTTTCGCGGCGCCTTCAAATTTATCGCCAGATTTTACAAGACCAAATTCAGCTGCATTTGGATCTCCTGCGGCGAACCGAGAAGCCGGCACCTCATAAACCCCATCACCATTTGGGCCAGGCACAGAACCCCCGCTCATTGCTTCGGGAGATTTTTCAAAGATATTAAAATGTAAATAATTTTTCATGATAAATGTAAAGCCAATATGATTACAAACAATGAACAAACCGAGCGTTGCTAATACAGTATTATATCACCTATATTTTCACATCTACCCCGTCTGTCATTTCAGCTTCATGACTACTTAACAATAACCGCTTGATTTGTCACTCCGAGCACTGAGTGCATGTGCAAGATCAAATCCTGAGTCTTCCAGAACTTGTACTGCTCACCAGTTATTGGGTCATGAATGTAAAAGCCTATAGGGTTTTCTGTAGAGCCCTGAACCCCTACGATTACACGAGCATGTTCCCCTCTAAAGGCTCGCACCTGGCCCCCACTGGGTACATTCCAGTAATATGGCTTTCCTGTTAGAGAAGTATATCCCCAAATGACGATCGGATGCCCCGCACGGATCTCTGCAGCAAGCATTGCGGCCGAAATATCGGTCGTATATTCAGCCTTGCGACCAAAACTTTCCGCAACCCGAGCAACCGGCCTTCCATATACTCCATACCCCGTGCCAGACTGACCATTAATGAACCCAACGAACATTTCACGAGGATCATCCCATGTATTCGCACTCTCATCTCGCAGTCTTGGCTTATACCCGAATTGCTGAACAATGTTCATATCATCTGTTTTGATTCCATAAAATGCCAAAGCCATGCGAAGTGATGCGGCTTCACAACTATTCTTATATTGCTGAGCAAAATATGGCACATTTAACTTGGTTATTTTTGCAGAATCATAAGATGAAAGAGGTTGGTAGTCGGCCGCAAATGCTTTGTGACCCCCTTTTACGCCAAGCATATATAGACCGAGGAGTAGTACGGCAAGCGCCGAAACAACGGAGACATTTAGGCGAGTTTTTTGTTGTGAGAGTGTCCGAGGCATGCGTTGATTATATCATTTTGGGAATGAGGGATAGGTTAAGGTATAACATACCACTTACAACTGTGTGGACCTATTTATCAAACCCATATCCAAAATCTCCTTTACATATACATCCAAATCTTCCTGACTTTTCATGTCTTCTACTGAAAGCCATTTATATTCAACATTCTCAGTTGTATCCAAAACCGGTTCGCCATTTGTTTCTCCTATATATGAAAGTCGGACGATATGGCGCTCTTCATTCGGAATGATATCCTGTGCATGAATCAAAAATGGTTCTGAAGTGATTTCTAATTGTGTTTCTTCTTGCACTTCGCGCCTCAAGTTGTCGATGAGTTTAGAGCCTGGATCAATTCTTCCGCCGACGATATCCCAATTCCCTTTAGTGTTTTTGTATTTTTCTGAAGAGCGCTTTATAAGTAAGTATTTACCTTCAGAATTTTTCAAAAATATTTTGACGCCGACTTGGAGGGTGACAGACATATAGTTAGTGGACTAATTTTCTTTTAGAGAAGATACGATTTGCGCAACGTTTCGGTCTTGTTCCGCTTTGTCAACATCGTTCTTGTAAAAGACATCGACGGCATAGATCCTTGTTTTTGTTTTGATCATATATTGTGTGCCTTTATAGCCGTATGCAGGTTCGTCTGGTTCTTCAATGATCATGGCTGCAGATTTAATTTCTAAAATATCCGGAGAGGTATTTGGAAATGTAACCACTTTTGCATCCTTTGTGAGTAATGCAAAGTTTGTATCTATCTTACTTTTCTGTGCAGTAGTTCCAAGGGTAGTAATAGCAAGACCCATTTTATTATTTAGATAGACTTCATCAACAGAGAGTTGCTCAGTGCCCTTTTTTGTAATTGGGAATACAAAAATTGTACCCTGATCAATCACTCCCCAAGATTCTGGAAATTCAACCGAGTAATTCGCTCTCGCATTAATATATGTTTTATACCCAGCTATCTGATTGGTAGCAGTGGCGTTTGGTGTAGTAGCATTTGGCACATCAGAAACTGTAGAGTTGGGCGTAGGCGTTGAGGTTGGTGCAGGCGTTGAGGTTGGTGCAAGATTCGTCGATGTGGTCTTATTTTCGTCTCTCGAATTTTTGTAAAAATAAAATGCACCTATAACCGCGGCGATCGCGATGATAAATAAAAGCCCCAAAAATCCTTTATTTTTATTGTTCATATATGAATATATGATATCACTATCCTCTTTTTATATAAAATTTCTTTTCCTTATAATTTTCGAGCATCAATTTACTTGGAAAATAGAGCGGGTCTGGAAGATTATTTAAATCAAACCAGTCCCATTTAATAATTTCATCCGGTTCCATCACCTGGGCTTCTCCGCCCCACTCTCTTGCCATGAGCCCGACAGTCATGAAATGAGCATGCTCATTTTTACAATTAAGAACCGCAATAACCTCTGGATCTTTAATATCAATTCCTGTTTCTTCTTTTACTTCTCGAATTGCACCATCTTCAAATGATTCACCCCAATCAAGTTTGCCGCCTGGCAAAGTCCATTCTCCAGCACTCCGAAACGCCGAGTCGGCTTTGTCTGGATCAGGATGACGCATCCCCAAAAGGATTTTGCCGTCTTTTTCTAGGACAACGCCGAATCCTGCCCCAACCTTCTTTTTTTCTTCAGTCATAGTGAGCTTATTGTAGCTCGGATTAAAGGAATGCAGTAGTGAGACTGTCTAGGTCTATTTAATTCTCCAAAACCCTCGTAGCCTTTCCCCAAATATATAACTGAGGCTCAATATTTAAAAAAGTCGCAACTTCTTCTTTTCTTTCGACGGTCGGTTTGCCTGGTGCCACAGGGTTTTGTTTATCGTCGAAATAAGGAATTTCTTCTGCAGATGAGTGAGTATTCGTCATTGGAAACAGTATAGCAGAATTGTGAACTCGGCTTATTTCCCATAACTCTTCTTTACCAACTCAACCAATTGAGGAAAGAGGTGTTTATTCGTGACGAGCAACCCTTTATCTCCCGGCTTATATTCCGTGCCTTCAAAATTAGAAACCACGGCACCTGCTTCCTTTGCGATGAGAGATGTGGCCATATAATCCCAAGGATTCGAGCTTGGACCGAGATACCAATCTCTTTTTCCACAAGAAACCCATAGACCAGAAACTGCGGAACTTGCTACTGCATTATTCCAACCACTATCATTTGATAACTCGCTTATACTTTTTAGAATAGGCTGAAATGAAGATCTATATCGATTTGTAGCTAAACCATATGTTCCTTCCCATTCTTTTTTATCTGAACAAAATACTTGCTTGCCATTAAGCCATGCACCCTTTCCTTTTTCTGCATACATATAATCTTGGAGATATGGTAAATAAATTGCGGCATGGGTCGCTTCACCTTTATACGTGAGAGCGATATTAATTCCAAAAAGCGGTGTATGTGTCGCAAAGTTTTTCGTGCCGTCCAGTGGATCGATATACCATTGGTAATCTGATCCCGGGAGATATCCTTCACCTTCTTCGGAGACGATGCCATGGTCTGGATATTCTTTTTTGATCGCATTACAAATAATCTCATGTGAAGCCGTGTCTGCCTCTGTAACAATATCTGCCGCATTTGCCTTTGCCCGTAAAATTTCTACATTTCCATAAAAAGTGAGGATCTTCTCCCCTGCTTCATAGGCAATTTTCTTGATGAATTCTTCGGTGGTCATACAGAGAGCATAGCACAAGTGGGTATGGTTTGACTTTTTTATTGGCAAGAATATTATACAAATAGGGGTGGCAAACTCCAGACTCGGAAAAGTCGCTCTTGACGGAGCGATTTTTCTATTTTTCAAAACCAAGTTTCATCTTTTCTATATAAAAACTTTATGAAAATTTAAGGTCGTTTGTTTAATAATGTTCCTGGGCACATAAAGGCAAATGTGTGCTGACGGGCAGGCCAGTGGTTCTGGAGCCTGGAGTTTGCCACCCCGGGCTGCGGGTTCGATTCCCGTCCTGTCCAATTCAACAATTAAATACTTGTGGCCACGGATATTTTCTCGCTGCCCGCTCGAAAATTCCGCGACCCCGCCTCGCGCGTTTCGCCTGCTGGCGAAACATCGCTCCGGCCGGCACACAATATAAAAAGACTGCAGCAGTGCAGTCTTTTTATATTGTGTGCCCCCGGTTGGAATCGAACCAACAATAGCGGCTTAGAAGTCCGCAGTTATATCCATTTAACTACAGGGGCATATGTTTGTCTTTAGGCCTCACGTAAGCCACAAATGGCTTAAATCCGGCCTTTAACTGCCTATTTATATCAATAGCGGGCCAAGAAATCAATTTAATTGCCAGAATCAGCACTGGGCATATCTTTGGCCGAGATTAATTTGCTCTCGTCGATGTGGCCCGAGGAGCCGTACTCGATCCGGTAGTTGAAGCAGTTGATGAGGCAGCCTTAATTGCAGCCTGCTCTTTCTTTACTTCAATCTGACTTTTATCAAGAAGTCTCAAGTGGTCCGCCTTCTTTTTTTCATAAATAGAAATAGTGTCGCGCAATTGCTCCTCTTTTGTTTTGGTATTGCCCTGCCCCGACGTATTTGTTTGCAAAGGCAACTTGTCGATAAAGAGAGCGGTCTTGTAGAAGCGGAAACCAGTCCAAAGAGCGACACTGATAATGAGAATTGCAGTTATGGTGAGTGAAAAAAACCAATCCGTAGCAGGATCTTTACCCAAAGACGCAAAAAGAGATGGTTTGTTGGTCTTGGCTTTTGATTTTCTTTTTGAAAAGAGTTGCATATAAGTAAATAATTATTGTACTTTCCTATTTTATTTTTCCGCCATTTTAACTACTGAAAAATCTATGACCATAGCCCAATCATCGCCAGCCCTGCGTAAATCAATGCGATTGATTTTGACATTGTAGGGCAATGATTCGATGAGGGCAAAAAAGATGCGGGTATTCTTGAGACTACCTGTTGTACGGATGGCGGTCTTGAGGAAAACTTTGTCATGTGGCGCAAGGGTTGCATCCGCCACCTCATCAACAAGGTCAATCTTGAAGTTCAGTCCACTTGATACCGCCAGAGATTCAATATATTTAACAAAATCCAAAGCCCCACCTGATTCCACAAAGAATCCACTCAAGGTATCTAACTCACCACCCGTTGAACTAACAACTTGTCGGAGATTCATTAGTCGTGCAGACTGAACTGACAACGAGGCAACCTCTGAATTCAAAGTCGTAATCTCCGTTTCTAAATTACCGGTTTTTGAATTTAATAGATATGTGGCAATAATACCAGCAATGAGCAGGAATACGATGACGAGGAAGATGCTGAGATGTTTCTTGTTCATAATATTAGTTAGTGGTTGAAGTAGCTGTAGTAGTTGCAGTTTTGCCTTGTACGACCGCCAAGGCCTTGTCATATGTCACCTGGAAACGGAAATCAAATGAAATATCTGATTGCTTTACCAATGATGAAAGCGGCAGCTTTACCCCTCCAAACCGATCATTGAGCAATTTGGCATATGCGGAAACATCTTCTCGGGTGCGCGCCACTCCATTTAGGGTAACTGTTACTGGCTCACTAGCACTTGTCTGTGCCAAGGCATATCCATCAATTCGGATTCCTGATGAAGGTGATGCTAAGGCGTCGAGAAACAAAAGCGGTGTCAATGTTTTTCCAAATGGCTTTAGTGCATCAACAGCTTTCCAGATATCCAAATTACCCTCACCTGACCTTGCTGCCCCTGTATTAATAATTGCTAGATACGATTCTTTCTGTGCGATCAGTGCTCTTTTTTCTGCATACAATCTCATGAATGTAGGTAGGGTGAACACGGCAAACATAATAATGACGAGAAGTATAGAACTCAATAGAACTGCCGCTAAACGGATACGATATTCCTTGATAACTTTATTTTTTTGATATTGCGGCAAGAGATGAAGCATGGTGGTATGAAATTGATTGCATTTTATCTTTCGATCTTTGGCAAAGCCAAACCGATGGCCACTGCGTAATCAAGCGAATCAATATAATCTATATGCGGAATCTTTTTATCAAGATCATAAATATTCGACCAGACGTTTGCGGTCTCGATAGGCAGGCGAACAGTGGCGTTCAAATATTCTTTGAAGCCATTGATGAGAGCGTCCCGACCAGAAAGGATCAAGCTCTGAATAGAGTGCTCATCAGCCTTTCCTCTTTTTCCTACATAACTTTGCCAATACAGGACAATGTGATCAACCTCATCCTTGAGGGCTGAAGCAGTATTAATGAGTGTCATGAAGATAGAAGTCTGACTCTCGTCTATTGAACCTCTTTCAGTTTTCATGCGAATCGCCTCATCTCTTGAGACATTGAATTCCTTCATAATCGCCCCGGTGAAATCCTCGCTTCCAATATTTACCGTCGAAGTGAAGTGTACAGAACCCTTGCTCACCACTGACAAGACAGATTTGCGATCACCTACATGCACAATCAATTTAGTATCCATGTCTCCCGCTTTGATAATTGACTTTGACAGCGCCTGATTTTCTACCAGAAAAGAAACCGGCGTCATGCCAGCCAGATCAAATAATTCGATATATTGATCCACGATCGTTCTTGGTACGACGGAAATCGAAGCTGAGAAAGTTGGACCCGCATTGAATGTGCCTTGGTCCGGCAAAGCCACAGGCGATTTATCTTCAGCTACATTTGCAGGAGCCGTGGTAATAGGAGTGGTGCTTTCCGAGTTCGTCGCTGCGACATTGGCCGCGACAATACCCGCATTATTATTGGTATTATCTCTCGGCGCTTTTGTAGTTGAACCAGAAAAAGGTTTTTCGATGGCATGATAGTCGTAAACTGAATCCTCCAGAGAAAGCGGTACATTTTCCTCGAGATGCAGTTCGATATGGTTACGAATAGTTTCCTCGTCCCCTACTGGTAGATCGGCTGTATAGATATATGCGAGCTCTTCTGGGATGGAAACCTCAACAAAATCGAGATGATAGTGTTTTTGTATACGGCGTAAGATTTCAACAAGTTCGGCATCAGAGGCCAGTGGCTCGTTATAGTTGAGAGGCTTAACCAATCCTTCGACTCCATATTTTCCAAGTTCCAAATGCGAACCACGTCGTCTAATCTCTGCAATATGGATGTTGGTAAGAGATATAGCCACGCCGACATGTGCCATCGACATATATCGTGGAGTAGGAATATGTAATGAAATCCAATTTTTGAGACTCATCGCTTAGAATATTGTAGCATGAATCAGAAGGAGAAAATTACAATCGTGCAGAAAATTAAGACAAAGAAGTTCCTGGTTTGACTTCAATCGTCGGTGACATGAGCGCCATGCCGTTTTCGTCTTTTGCTGCAACGATCATAGCCTGACTCTCGAGTCCCATGATTGCGCGCGGCTCAAGATTGGTGACAAAAACAAAACTCCGACCGAGTAATTCGTCAGGGTTTTGAAATTGAGAGCGAATTCCAGAAATAACTTGTCGCGGACCTGCGATCTCCCCAAAGTCCACAGTGAGTCGGAGGAGTTTCTCAGATTTCTCCAAAATTTCTGCGGTAATAATGCGGCCGATCTTCATTTCAACTTTAGCGAAGTCATCAAAGGTGATTCTCGGCGATTCCGTCTCAGGAGTTTCAAGTGGTTGTGTGTTCAAAATTGGTTCGATGTCGTTCATATTTGTTTTGTTTTAATTCTATCAAGATAACTTTGTAAAATAATAGTGGCTGCTGATGCATCGATCAAATCATTCTTGCCTTGATGTCGCTGCGCCTGTTCACTGGTCAAAAATTCCGGCTCCATCATAACAGTTAAGGATTCCGCTTCAAGTAAGGGCTTAAGCGCATGCACATGCTGCATAATTGGATTTTCTTTTCCTGCAAAATTTTTAGACTCACCGATCACCACTTCCTTGGCCGCATTCTCTCTGGCAATGGCAGCAATCTGAAAAGCGACTGATGGCAAAGTCTCTGAAATATTCTTTACCTCAAGAACTGAGAGCGGGAAGGCGAAATCTCGCTCTATATTAGAGAGTGCAAGGCCAATGCGTTTTGTACCCATATCTATACCGAGGATTTTGGTCACATATTGAATTTAGCATGCAGGAGATGAAAAGTCATGGAGTAGCCTCCTGGGCCATGCCTCAAATACAGCTTTTTCTTGAAAACTAAGCCGTTTTCTGCTAGCATAAGCCAGCATCGACAGATATATGGAGGAGTGGCAGAGTGGTCGAATGCACCTGTCTTGAAAACAGGAGAGCTCTTACGGGTTCCGTGAGTTCGAATCTCACCTCCTCCGCATCAAACAAAAAGGATATCGCACTGCTGCGATATCCTTTTTGTTTGACCAGGAGGTGGGTGCTGATGAGAAAGGCGGAAGAGATGCCGAGCCAGCAGGCGAGGCTCTGAGCCGGGGTCG
>DALYDD010000022.1:0-11113 GCA_031973395.1 Minisyncoccota bacterium
GATTGTGAAGCTGCCGGATTGATCGCTGATGGCGATTATGGAAATGCCACCGGCACGGTCATCAAGGGTCTCCAGGAACGCTGGGAACTCAATGACCAGGACGAGAACTTCGGCCCCGAAACGAGAGCCGAACTCAAACGACGTCACCACATTGATGTGGATGCCGTTCCCGCCCCAGGCGAAGCCCCTCCGCCGCCGCCTGAAACCGGCGATTGACCCCCTGTTCCTTCATCAAAAAGTGCCGCCGCCCGCAATCGTGGGTGGCGGCCGCTTCTTTTTTATACTATCCCCACTTTGATTTATTACATCTTCACCGGCACTTCAATTCCCAAAACATGCAATGCACTGGCCAAAGTATTTGCAACTGCATTCGTCAGAGTGACCAAACTCGCAGATCGCACCTTACTTGCATCGTCTTTTGTATCAACTATTTGGTTATTTGCATAAAAAGCATTGAACGTTCCAGCAAGTTCGATTGCGTAAGTCGCAATATGATGAGGAGAATTTTCCAGATATGCTCGTTCAATGATTTCTGGAAAAACAAAAATCTTATTCGTGATTTCTGTCATATTGCCCACGGTTTCGGCATCGTGAACAGCCAAAGAAAATCCAGTTGGTATAATTCCCTGCTCTTTGGCTTTATTTAAAATTGCCCGTGCTCGGACACATGTGTATTGCAAATATGGACCTGAATCACCGTCAAATGAGAGAGCCTTTTTCGCATCGTAAATAATATCTTTTCCAGGAGCTTGTCTGAGGATTAGATATTTGATACCCGCGATGGCAATTTGATTGGCAATTTTATTTTTTTCATCTGCAGGAATCTCTCGATCCTTCATGGTTTCAAGCACAGCATTACGCGCAGATTCTATAAATTCTTCCGCAGAAACAACGTCACCTGTTCGCGAAGACATCTTTCCGGTCGGTAACTTCATCATGCCATGAGAGAGGTGTGTGATCTTTCCCACCAGTTCCGGCAAGACCAGCGACTGAGCTTTGAGGTTCACCTTGAAATATTGATCTTGCTCATTTCCGGAAGTAATAAATCCTTTATCATATGGAAAAGCGGCATATTTGAGCTCTGCCAAACCAAGCTCTTTTGCATCATATGTTGGCAAACCAAATTTTGTTATAAATACACGGGTATGGAGCGACTCGCCTTTTTCTGCATCCTGAAATTTTTCTCCCTCGAATACAATAGCACCTTCGCTTTCTGTGAAAATACCTTTTTTCAAAGCTTCTGCGATTAGTTTTTTTGCAGGTTCAACACATTTGCTCTCGAAGAAATACTGATCAAACTTTGTTCCGAGCAAATCGTACAAAGTCTCTAGATATTGCAGACTCCACTCAAGACCTAGATCATAAATCGCATTAATCTCTTCATCGCTTCTTTCGTATAATTTTTTATTGATCAATTGAACCTCTTGTTCTATGCTTGGATCTTTTTCAGAATGCTCTTTGAAATATGTAGCACCTTTTGCATAAGAAGTACCCATATAATATGCGCGCTCTACCAATGTCATTTTTTCTCCTTCTTCTGCAGACGGAAAACCTTTATCCATAAATCTAAGGCCGTAGATGAAAAATGCAACATGTCTTCCCAAGTCTCCCTGATAGCAAAATCTGCGAATATCTCCACCTGTATATTCCCCAAGACGCGACAAGGATTCACCAATCGCATTATCTACCAAATGCCCAATATGAAAGACCTTGAACGGATTCGGGTCCGTGTATTCGTATGCGATCTTCTTTCCAATATTAATATCAATCTTTCCGTAATCAGTTTGCTGTGCGACCGAGTTTATTTCTGTTTCGAGAATATCAGGTTTCAAGTAGAAGTTGATAAAACCTGGACCAGCTACCTCTATTTTTTCTACTGCACCCGCAAAGACCTCGTCGAAACTTTCATGGCCATTCGTTTTTATATTATTTAATTCTGCGACAATTCCAATCGCGGATTCAACCGGTGATACACCAAGCGTTTTTGGTGCAGATAGAGCGACACTTGTTGAATAATTACCCTTTGTCATATCTGCCGGCTTATCGACAGAGAGACGAGACAAAAACTCCGATAATTTCGGATTTGTAGCATGTATCTTTTCAATGGCCAGAGTGAGCTGGCCTTGGATGAGTTTTCTGAGGTTGAGACTGGTTTGAGTCATGGGCTTTTAGCATTGCTACTCTAACATAAAGCCCCGAGGACAAAAAGTCTTGTTCAGGCTATCCGTTCTTCTATGGAGGTAATTCGACCATCAAACTCATTATGTTCTTTAATACTTTTATTGAGATGATGTTCGAAGCGTTGTTCTGCCCGATCCATTCTCTGTACAACCCTGTCTACTTTTTCATTAAGTTTCTCGAACCCACTTATCATGAGATCTCTCAAGTAGGCAATATCTCCTTTTGTTGCCATTTTTTCTAACTCGTTTTGCAATTCTGACATTGTTACTGACTTATCACCATTTTTGGACTCTTGTTTTCCTTTCATGTTTTTATGTAGTTTTAATCATCAAGATTGACAACCTTGATCGAATTAATATACCCTTTTATACCTTAAATTTTGATGAAGGAAAAATAAAATTTCTTAAAAATTGACAAGAGAAAGTGCAAAACTTTTTATACGGCTTTAAATAGGATTAGAAAAACTCAAATCAACAACTTGAAAATGGCTTCGTCAAATTTCGCCGCCTATTTAAGATTCTGTCTCGCTTTTCTTAGAATCTGATCGATCTTCTGAGCAATCTTTCGGAAATCTTCTTCTTTTTTTCCTCGAGTAGTTTCAGCAGGAGATCCGACACGAATACCAGATGGATCAAATGGAGAGCGTGATTCCCCTGGAATGGTATTTTTATTGCAGATAATTCCCGCCTTCTCGAGCTCTGCTTCAGCAACTTTTCCAGGCACAGCACCAGTCCCCTTTGGAGTAACCTGCCCATTCATCCATGTGTCGATCAAAAGCAAATGAGAATCGGTCCCACCAGAGATAACCCTCCAACCTAATTTCGTAAACTCTTTTCCGAAGGCCTGCGCGTTTTTGATCACCTGCTTCGCATATGTTTTAAACGCTGGTGTTTTTGCTTCTCCGAGCGCAATTGCAATACCTGTAATATGAGACATGTGCGGACCCCCTTGTAGTCCAGGAAAAACCGCTTTGTCGATTTTCTTTCCGAGATCAATAACCTCATTCTTTTTACCGAAGGCACCTTTTTTATCAATGAAATTCTTCTTGGCAAAAATGATCGCACCGCGCGGACCTCGCAATGTTTTATGCGTTGTAGTCGTCACAACATCCGCATATGGAAAAGGGCTTGGATATGCCTTACCCGCAACAAGTCCAGCAATATGCGACATGTCTACCATGAGAAGTGCGCCGCATGCATCAGCAATTTTTCTAAATTCTGCCCAATCAACAATACGAGGATACGCTGTGAATCCAGCAACGATCAGATTTGGTCTTTCTTTCATGGCCTGTTTTCGCACGGCCATATAATCAATCACTTCAGTATTTGGATCGACGCCGAAATTAATTGGCTGCCAGAATTTTCCTGTCGCTGAAACTTTTTGTCCATGAGTTAAATGTCCGCCAGAACTGAGGAGCATACCCATGATTCTACCCGGGGCATTAAAATCATTCGGACCACCATCTGCTTTTTTTGTTGCATGAGGAATAAGCGCCATATACACCGCCAAGTTTGCAGGAGAACCAGAAAGTGCCTGCACATTCGCATGCCATTCAGTATTTTTCAAACCATATAAATCAAGTGCGCGTTTTTGACAAAGAGATTCTATAATATCGGTTTGCTGATTTCCACCATAATATCGAGCGTACGGATACCCTTCTGAATATTTATTATCAAAAACTGAACCCACAGCCTCTCGCACATCATTTGAAACATAATTTTCTGACGGAATCAGGTTGATGACTTTTTTCTGTCGAGCAGTTTCTGCTACGATGATTTTTTTTACTTGTATATCTTTCATGATAAAGGGGTCCGGGTCTTTCTTGACCTATGGGTTATGGATAAGATTTATGAATAATATCATATATAGATAAAGTCTTCTCCGGGCAGATCCAGGGTAAAAATCTAAGTAAAAAAATCGGGCCCGCACCTGCCCGATTCTGAAGAAAGGGTTTTGGTGCGGACCTTGAGATAAGATGTGGATCAGCCCGGTTAGTGGCCGGTATCCATGACGTAGGCATTGACCTCGATATCGCCGCCTTCGGGATGGAGCCCTTGGGTGGCGAGGGAGTACTTGCCCTCCTTCACGCCAATGATGGCTGAGTGGCCATAATTGAAGGCCAGGGCCCCACCGACATCGCCGTCAAAGCCTGGGTACCGGAACCTACGGGCTTTTGCAGCGACCAACTCAGCCTCGGTGGCGAGTTTGGCATTAACCGGCGGCTCTTGAGTGACGGGGACGAAGACTACAGCGAGAGTCCAGAGTGGTTTCATAGATGGATTTGATGTGCTGAATTTTCCTAAACCCTCCAGGATGGGCCCAAGAGTCAAAGCCTGTGCAACCCAGCGGGCTACATATAAACTTTGATACCAAAAGGGTATCACCTTCCCGAGAGTCGTCAACCGCAAAATATAGTATAATCTTCGCATCAATATCCATTAATATTTAACCCGCAGGCCGTGAAGGAAAAAACGATATGGCAAAAATTACAAATACCACACCTTTAGACATTATCATCGTCGACGATCTCAATCCTGAATCTGTAGCCATGGTACAGAGTCTTTATTCCAGAGATCCAAAAAGCGCGAGAGATCATATTGAAGAAGTGCGTACACGTGGTGCAGAAAAGTTTATGGCCACGTTTTATGTAGGCTATGGACATAAGAGTATTGGAGACTGTGGAACGACGACGATTTTCGTGGAACATGGAAGTATTCTTTTGCCAAAAATTGTTCAGGACTGGAGACTATATAATGGACAGGAAGCGAGCACTCGATATCTCGATATGGAAGGCCAGGATATTTTGAATCCTGCAGAGGGAGAAGAAAATCAAAAAGTCGGTGCGGAAATTTTGGCAGATTGGATGAAATTGTATCGAACCATCATCGATGGCTTAATTCCTGTTTTGAAAGAAGAAAATCCAATTCAACCAGAACAAAAAGAGGTTATCTATGAAAAGGCAATCAAAGCCCGTGCATTCGATATTGCTCGCGGCTTCCTCCCTGCTGGCGTAACCACATTCGCAAGCTGGCACACCAACTTGCGACAAGCATATGATCACTTGCACGAAATGCAGCATCATCCTTTGAAAGAAGCTCGCGATGCCGCAAATACTATCCTCGCTAGTCTCAAAGAAAAATATCCAAGCAGCTTTAGTCATAAAGAATATCCTGCAACCGAAGAGTATCTCGCAAAAGCTGTCGCAAAGACTGCGTATTTTGATCTCGACACTGTTCCAGAATTTACGGCGACACACCGGTTAGACATCGATGGACTTGTGGCTATGCATAGCGATCTCCTCAGCACTCGCCCCATGAAAACTGAATTACCCGCAAAGCTCGAGAAGTTCGGACAAATTCAATTCCAGTTCGCACTCGACTTCGGCTCATATCGCGATATTCAGCGTCACCGAAGTGGTGTAAACGAAATGCCAATTCTCGGCACGAGACATGGTTTCCATGAATGGTATCTAGAAAGACTGACTCCAGAACTCCGATCAATGGCAGAAGCAGAAATTGCTCGTCTCGTCGCGAAAATCAACACTCTCACATGCGATCAATATACAAAGCAATACTACGTGCCAATGGGTTTCAAAGTTGCCTGTGAATTCACTTGCGGACTCCCTGCTGCAATCTATGTCTCTGAACTTCGAGCAAGCCAGACGGTGCACCCAACTCTCAGAATCATCGCTCAGAAAATGGGAGAATATTTACGAGAAATTGTTCCAGGAATTGCTTTGCACCATGATATGAGTGTAGATGTTTGGAATATTAAGCGCGGTCAGCAAGATATTGTGAAGAAGGAAAATGCGGCGGCTTAAAGTCTGGTAAAGAAAAAAATAAAACCCTCGACACAGTGCCGAGGGTTTTATTTTTTTATTAAACTCTTGCCTCAAAATACCCCTTCAAGATCGCCGCCACACTTTCAAAATCTTTATAGATTTTTATATTGAAATATTCATTTCCCGATACCATAGCAGACAATCGCTTACCTTCCTGTTCTCGATATAAACAAAGTACAGGTTTTTTCATCGCCTCGCATTGGCCGAGTTCATATCCTACTCCGAGACTCGGTGTCGAAACTTCAGCAACAATCACATCCGCTTCTCTTACCTATTCCATATCTCTATCAAAAATCTCCTTATCCGTTCGCTTGGTCTCGCCCATTCCCGTAAGCGCCTTGTCACCAATATGCTCAGTCAAAACAGTTCCATACTTTTGTAATTCAGCGATCAAGGCATTGTAAAGTTCCTGATCATCTCTTCCTCCTCTAATAGATCCTGCGAAATATATTTTCATAATAGTAGTATACAGATGTTTTAATTATTAAAGAATCGAAACCGCATGCTTCACCACCTCTTTGTGAATATCCTCAATTGTTCGCAAAGCGTCCTTCTGAAAACATTCGATCTTTTTCCAATTATTTTTTCGCTTGATGATTGAATGTGCGCTTTCGCGAGCCTGCTGCATATGCTCAATATTTTCTTCAGCCATATCTTTGCCACCTTTTAAATATCTCTTTTTAAAATCTTTTTTCTTTGCCTCGATTCCAGATTTTGCTTTTTGTAAAAGTTGCTGGCTGACAGCTACAGGAAGATTCAGATAAATAATCATATCTGGCCGTGGCACGCCAAGCACTTCATGTTCCATCTTGTCCAACCACTCAAGAAAATCTTTTCGTTCTGCATCAGTTTTACATTTCGCACCTTGATGGATTTGATTCGAACTTGTAAATCGATCCGCAACAACGATTCGCCCATCATCAAGCCAGGTATTGATCTGCACCGCACTCTCATGACGATCACAGCCATATAAAATAGAAGCGATTTTGGGATGAATGGAAAGAAAATCCCCATAATCGCCACGGAGTGCTTCGCCAATCAATTTGCCGAAGAAGTTATTGTAATAGCGAGGAAAATCGATCGTCTCCACTTTTTTCCCCATCTTGCGCAAAGCCTCCACCGCAAGCTTAGTCTGGGTGGCCTTGCCTGCCCCATCAATCCCATCGATGACAATAAAGCGGCCTCGAGTCTTTGCTGGCTTTTGGCCGGCTTTTTTTGCCTTTGATGTAGTATTTCTTGGTCCCTTTTTAACTTGTAAACCTGACTTCTTGTTAGATGACTGATTTTTGGTTTTGGCCATATTGTTGCAAGTATACCAAATGGTATACTTCTTACTAATGAAAAAGGGTGCAAAAAACAGAGGGACAAAAAAGCGAGTTGGCGTCAAGACGACCGCTGTCACCAAAGCCAAAACCCCGACTCCTGTTAAAGAAAATAAGGAAAAATATACACGTCCAACCTGGAATGAATATTTTATGGCGATTGCAGATATCGTAGGAAGCCGCGGAACTTGTGATCGCGGACGTTCTGGTTGCATTATCGTTCGAGACAAAAGAATTTTGGTAACTGGTTACGTAGGCTCCCCTGCGGGACTGCCACACTGCGATGAGGTTGGTCATGAGATGCACAAAGTTGTGCATGATGATGGCCACGAGAGTATGCATTGCATCCGAACCATTCATGCAGAACAAAATGCAATCGCTCAGGCGGCAAAACTCGGAGTCTCCCTTGATGGCGGAACAGTATATTGCAGAATGACTCCATGCTATGTCTGCGCTAAAATGTTAATGAATTCAGGGATAAAAGAAGTGGTCGCTTCAAAAGATTATCATGCATCAGGCCAATCGAAACGAATTTTCAAAGAAGGTGGCGTTAAACTTACTATTTTGAACAATGAAGTTGAGACTTATAAAAACATGTAAATAATATGATGGATCTTAAAATCAAAAAACTTAGAGAGGATGTGAAGTTGCCGACATACGGCCACCCAGGGGATGCGGGATTCGATGTATATATCCCAGACGACCTTACCATTCAACCCGGCGAGAGACTTTCAATCCCTCTTGGTTTAGCGATGGAAATCCCAGAAGGCTATGCAGGTCTACTCTTAGATAAAAGCGGACTCTCACATAAACACGGACTCAAATCTTTTGGTGGGGTGATCGATTCAGGGTATCGCGGAGAATTCCATGCGGGAATCATGAATCTATCTAATAAGCCTTATACTTTTGCCAAAGGAGATAAAATCATCCAGATGCTTATTATGCCGGTTGCTGAGGTAAATATTATTGAAGCCGACGAGCTCTCAGATTCACCTCGAGGCGCAGGGGCTTTTGGAAGTACGGGGAAATAGTTTTTTATCATGTCAAACGAAACCATCCCTAATTTCGATCAGTACTTTGCCGATGGTGCAAAAACGACAGTGGTATGCGATGACAAAACATATGATTTAACTTTTCGAACCATGTATGCCGGCAAAGTGAAGATCGATGGATCACCCTATCTCAGTATCCAGAATCTCAGCTTTCCAAAAGAAGGATTAGAAGCCAGTGAATGCATAATAGATTTTGCTTTGGCGGAGCATGAGACTCTCCGAAAATTTCGTCCATTGGAGACAAAACCAGAAGTCGTCGCCTTCGCCCGTATCATCTGTCTCGATACAAAGCCAGTCGAGTGGAGACTTGCAGAAGGGTTTGATCCCAAAAATCCGAGCCAAAGCATAAACACCATTGATGTGGTTGGCGGTATGATACAGATAGCTGAGCCCCAATACGTAAAAGATGTAGGAGATATATATGCCGCACACCCAGAAATAAAGACTTTCAAAGATTTTATTGATGTGTGTCTTGACCCGAAAACAAATCCGACAATTCAATTTGAAACATTGCTCGAAACAGGATTCTCAACTTGGCGCAAAATAAACAATAGCGTCGCAATCGATATTGAGGCCGGGCTCGGAGGCGAAATATATTCAATATATGCAGGCCATGATGCTTTGGGCAGGGTGTGCAGACTAGTGTGCGATTTTGGACTTTTATCTCCTTCTACCTGGAACAAACATATTGTTTAACCACAACTTAAACAAGTCCTTCCCAATAGCAGGCGCATCTGCAAGACCGAGCGTACTCCCCTCTTCATCATTCCAAGTCACCGGTACTTCAACCACTTTTAGCCCACTTTTTTTTGCAATAGAAAACAATTCAACCTCGGTGACCCAACCAGAAGTCTGAATCTGGCCATAGATCTCTCGCGCAGACTTAGTTTTAAATAATTTGAAACCATTCTGCGTATCAGTGACCGGCAGGTTAAATAATATTTTTACCAACATATGAAATGTATTACCACAGATCTGTCGGAGTGCACCCTGCTTAACAGAAATCTTCGAACCCTTCATCCGCCGAGATGAGTTCACAATATCGACATCTTCTCTATCCATTTTTTCGAGCATTTCTTTTACATAAGAAATATCCGTCGAATTATCCGCATCAGTGACCAAAACTTTCTCACCCTTGGCCTCTTGAACACCTTTTTTAATTGCATTCCCTTTCCCCTTTTCTGAATGAATACAACTGAGATTGCAGATCCCTTCTATACTGCTACGCAAGATTTCTATCGTATTATCCGTCGAGCCATTTTCAACTGCGAGAATTTCATATGAAAAACCTGGTTTCTCTATGATGTAGTTTTTCATGACAAGATCAATACGATCGAGAGTTGTCTGAATCCGCCCGGCTTCATTGTAACAAGGGATGACAATCGAGAGTTGCATGGCACCATAATATCACGCCAACATAGAGATAAATATGGTATATAATGGTACCCATGAAAAAAGAACTAAAATTTGCATTATTTACAGTTATTTCAGCAGCTGTCTTAACATTTTTGCTTGGATTTATTATCGGGGTCTTTGATCAAGCAGTCACACCAATTCCAAATGGTATCGCAAACATACTTTCATACTTGCTCATATCCGCAACAGTAATATTGGTAGCCGGTTGGGGTAAATTCAATACAAGAGAACTCCATGCAGGGAAATTTGTTGGTGCAGTGGCAATTGTGGGTTTTGTACTCCAAATCATATACTACATACTCATCTTCAATCGATTGGTGGGGCCAAAATTAGTTGGGCAAGACCCTGCATTTGTCACAGGTGCAAAGATTGGTTTTATCGTCGGGCCAATACTTGTTTACATGCTCTTCACATGGCTCGGTCTTCTCCTAAGTCGATCTATCCAAAAGCGACGGGCAATGAAACCTGGGCAATCTTTAAATCCTGCCCCTACACCCGCTCCAACTCCAATAGCACCAGTTTTACCAACAGAATCTAAAGCCACAACAGATTCTGAAGTTCCTCCGACAACCACTGCATAAAGACTAGTCTAAGCTCAGAAAACAAAAACAGCGCCTAGTGGCGCTGTTTTTGTTTTCTGAAGGATTTTTATCTATCCGACTACCTCTACCCCAAGAGATTTACATGTACCTTCAATCATTTTCATCGCACCTTCAATATCCTTGGCATTCATGTCAACCATTTTTCGTTCAGCGATTTCTCGAACCTGAGCTCGAGTAATCTTTCCAACTTTTTTAGTATTTGGATTTCCTGAGCCGCTTTCGATGTTGATAGCCTTTTTTACAAGACTAGCTGCCGGAGGAGTTTTGAGAGCGAAATCGAAAGTTCGATCTTCGAATACCGAGATAACAACAGGGATAATATCGCCTGCCATTTGAGCAGTGGCATCGTTGAATCGTTTTACGAATTCGCCAATGTTTACACCTGCCTGACCGAGCGCAGGACCTACTGGAGGAGCGGGGTTTGCCTTACCTGCAGGGATCTGCAACTTAAGGGCTTTGATTACTTTTTTAGCCATTTGGTTATTTAAATTTAAGCTTATTTTTCAGGCTCTTTTCCATATTTGAGCCATTTTGCGCCCCGCTGATACTGAGGACTTCCGACTAGAGTCTGCGTCGTCGGCTACGCACTTAGAAGCAGTGGCACTATAGTACTGATTTTTTGGAGGTTTTGCAAGATAGATCCTAGACTCGACGAACCTGTAAGAAATCCAATTCGACAGGAGTTTCTCGGCCGAACAT
>DALYDD010000023.1:0-9003 GCA_031973395.1 Minisyncoccota bacterium
AAGTCGTGATGGTAAATTACCATTATTTTGACTGTTTTGCAATGAGTACAGGATGACAAAAGAGCCCTTTTGGGGGCTCTTTTGTCTATTTTATATCTATTACTTAAGCCAGAAAAACTAGTTCTCAATCGGATTGATGATTCGATTACATCTTGCAGTAGCATCTAGTCTCTTCACCACCCTACCTTTATCATCTGTAACATTACATGTCAGAGAATGGACCATACCCACCGGCATCAAGAAGGTTGCAACACCTCCTGGGTTAGGGTTAGAAAGACCTACAGAGAGACCATTGAGAGTCGCCTGGTTATCGAGCATGCAAGCGGCATTAAAGCCTAGGCTAACATCAGGCATCTCAGTGTCCCAGTATGCAGGGCATGAGAGTTCGGCAATGTCAGGAATGAAGCGGAAATACCTGATTCGAGCATTTTTTGGAGAACATTGACCCTGGGATATCATAGAGTGTCGGGTCGGTTTGATCCCCGTCGAGGTTAACACAGATATCGAATGGAGTGTCCACACAAACCCCAAATGCAGGAGAATAGATATTGGATGCACAAAGCGCTTCACAATTTTGTGGAGTAGATTGCCATGAGGCCTGACATCTCCACGACCATCCGGTTCCAGAACTATTCGGGCCAAAATTTGTCATATTCGCGGTGCCAAGACAAAGTCCTGCAGAACTCAATGCATCACCTGAGGCAATAGCGGGAACGTATGCACATGAATTAGCACAGCCGGTAGATCCTGGAGTACAACCGCCTGTAATTGGAGGGTCGATAGGAGGATCTATAGGAGGTGTATCGTTTGAAATGACCACATTATACGTACTCCATGCAGAAGAAAGTCCGTGAACATCTTGAGCCATTGCTTTAAATGTATATGTACCCGTTGAAGACCAAGCTTTGGCTCCAGTCTGCTGGACATTTTGGGCCACGAAACTACTTCCTCCTGGCAAGAAAGTATTTACCATTCCATCATTATCCCAATCAATTGCATATTGAATAGTATCCCCATCTGGATCAGTAGAAAGGAAACCGAAATCATATGACTGCCCAGGGGCGCCATTTCTCGGGCCAGAAATTACGGGAGCTGTCGGCGGCTGATTTGATATATTGTTACTCGCAGTTAGAGTATACGTAATACTTTGTGCGGGCACGGTTAGGTGATACAAGCTGTTATTGGCGGCATGACAAGTAAGGCCTTGAATCTCGCTTAGAGGCTTACCTGTGCCATACCATCCAGGATGTGTTTTATACCTGAAATACATCTCTCCGAACGTTGGTGCATAGTTGAATGTTGCCGCAACTGGACCCTCAGCAGTAACCTCGCAGGTTACAACACCGCTTGCATTTACCGCAGTGCAAGAACTGAGATTCTGAGTATTGGTCAGTGTCTTTACAGGTGGAGCGACAACAAGTGGCCAGAACATGTATTGTGTACCCAGAGACGGTGGCATGAAACCACTAATGAAAGCATCTGCATTGGTAAAATCTTTTGGATCGCAGGTGTTTCCTGGCGCAGCGGCACCCGCTCTCCATTCCCCAAATGGCGAATCATGGATTCCTCCTGTACCAAACCATTCAACATCATCAGATCGGTGTGGAACAAATTTAAAATTCAATCTAGTTCCAACAGGAACAGTTTCTCCACCAGACAATACCTGACCATTCTCCTTTGAAACCTCTACATGATATTTCACCGAAATACGCACATCGTTCAATTTTTTCTTACCAGGACCAGCACTAGTACCAATAGTATCGTTGGCGACGGTCGTATTGTATTCAATTTCATCTCTGTTCTGAACAGTTGCCGCATTCGCAGGGTTCGGAGCAAAGGCAATACCCATTGCACTAATTCCTAAAGCAAACATGAATATTGCGGCCACTACAGGCATTTTCTTTTTTCTTTTCATAATTGCAGTAATTAGAATCATCAACAAGAGAATAATAAGAGCTCCGATCCCCCATATAAGATCCATACTCTTTTTACAATTACCGGGATCAAGAACCTTACAATCATAATTTATTTCTGCCTTATCGATAAGTTGATCCTTTTGGTACAGTTCGGCAACTACAGTGAATGAATTGTAATTATCTTTAGGAACAAATGAGCTTTTGACACCCATCATCGCGCTTGTTACTGGTCCGACATATTCATAACTATGAAGCACGTTTCCTCGTGGACCTTTAACTGTAAGCACCATTTTCCCATTTGCCATGGTTGCATCACTCATTGCATGGAGACAAGAAAAAACTTCTGTTTCTTTATCTTTTACCAAAGGATATTTAGCAATTGAAGGAAAGTTAATTCTTGATGTAAAGATTCCATCCCGAGCAAATCGAACACCAATAACAGATTTGGTGTCCATATAACCAACTTCCGCTACCACGTAATACACGGGGTGGCTTTTATTTCCAAATGTATATTTTACCTCTGCTGTTTTACCTGCGGCAATTGATACATTTTCTGTATATTCACCGATGAAATTTCCAGCAGCCTGAGCATCCCAAGCATATACTTTCCACTTCACAGGAACTGACTGGTTTTTTGAAGTATTATTTACAATCTGAGCACGAACTGTAGCATCAACATTCTTGGCGATATGCGGAGGGTATGCAGCAAAGAAAAACTCTTGGTCATTGACGAACACCTCGTCTTTGTTGAACCGAATCGATTCATTAGAGCCAGAAATTGTGAAGTTGGTCGCATTGCCTTTGATATCATCTGTGAATGTAAGACCAAGTAAGTTAAATTTATCGCTTGTTACAAAATAAGATACGGCTTGATAATTTCCAGATTCGATATATGCAGGTACTTTCCACTTGAAACTTATTGGCACAGAGCTGTCTGCTGGCAGAGTTACATCTTTTGCAGCATCGATAACATCAACAACATCTGATCCATTAATATTCTTTGCCCCTGAGGTAAGTTTGAAGATTTTCACCACAACCTTTCCGTGTACCAGAGGATACTTATTGTCATTTTTAATTGTGCCACCGAATACAAGATCAGAGCCCGCTGTTGCTTGCTGAACCGAAGGTGAGACATTTACCGAGACGCTTCCAAATGTATAGTGATCAAAACAATTTACCGTATTGGGCAAAAGTCCCGTCTCTGAATTTTCTGCCTGGAGCTGTGCTATTGTGGCCGCTTCAAGATCTAACTGCTCCTGAGATGGATTGAGCAATGCGTCCATGTCTTCTTGCGACATGCCTTTTACATCAGCCTGAGTTAAACCCAAATCTTGTAAAGTCCTTGCCGAAGCAGATACCGGTGCCAAAGTCAGAATGATGGCTGCGATCGAAAAAATCCCCAAGACCAATCGAATATATTTTTTTGACATTTTTAATGATGATGTTAATTGATGCTGTATACGAGAAATTATAGCACTAAAAAAATCAAAAGACCCCCTTATGCTGTCCTCGGTTTCGGTTAGGGTTACCTAATCAACCTGCGGAGACATTTCGAGAGTCTTTTGATTTTTTCTAAAAGTAATTCAGGTTTTTGACTTTAAATTACCACGCGAAGTGAGCAAACGCCTTGTTGGCTTCTGCCATTTTGTGAGTATTTTCCTTCTTTCGAACTGCTTCACCTTCATTCTTTGAGGCTGCCAAAAGCTCAGTCGCTAGTTTGAGGTGCATCGGCTGACCTTTCTTTGAGCGTGCGGCGTCGATAATCCATTTCATTGAAAGGTATCCTTTTCGTTCAGGACGTACTTCTCGTGGAACCTGGTAGTTTGCACCACCGACTCTTCGAGACCGTACTTCAACCGCCGGAGCGGCATTTTTTAGGGCTGTATCAAAAATTTCGAGAGGATTCTCTGTCTTAGCTTGTTCTGCTATAGCATCGAGGGCATCGTATACAACCTTTGTGGCTGTCACTTTCTTACCATCTTGCATAACATGGTTAATAAATTTAGCTAAGCTTTCAGAGCTATATTTAGAATCCGCTTTTAAAGTATTTTTTCGTTTGATTTTTCTTCGCATTGTTTTTATCTTAGGGGCAGGATCTTCAGTCTATACCGCTTTGTATAGGCTTACTCTACCATTTGTTTTTAATTAAAGTGGGATTATAGACTTCTCTGTCTTACTTTTTCTTTGGCTTCTTTGTACCGTATGCAGATCGTTCCTTTCGGCGCTTCTCTACACCAGCCGCATCAAGTTTACCTCGAACGATAGTGTATCGAAGACCTACGTCTTTTACACGTCCGCCTCGGAGGAGCACCACTGAGTGTTCCTGCAAGTTGTGACCTTCTCCAGGGATGTAAGCGGTAACTTCCATACCATTTGTAAGTCGAACTCGGGCGATCTTTCGAACCGCTGAGTTAGGCTTCTTTGGAGTCTTTGTTGTTACCTTTGTACATACACCTCGCTTGAAAGGAGAATTATAGTAAATAGGCTTATTGAGGAGATGATTGAAACCACGTGTCAAAGCCACAGCTTTGCTTTTTCGCTTAACTTTTGACCGATTCTTTTTAATTAATTGATTTAATGTTGGCATTTCTTGTTTAATTTTATAGGAAAGGGCCAAAGGCCGGCTCCATAAGTGAGATGAAGATTACTATACATAGGAGGGAAAAGCAAGAGTTTTGGGCCTCCGAGAGAGTCTTTATATCGTATACCCACCCCCAACTATCACACTAAAGAAGATTCTGACGACAGGATCAAGCAATTCCACAAAAGCGATGATGAATATGACTGTCAAAAGTAACCCATATCTCTCATTTAATCGCAAAAAACTACCCATTTTCTCTGGGAAAAGAGAATAGAGGATCTTTGAACCATCAAGGGGTGGCAAGGGCACCAGGTTGAAGACCGCCAATACTATATTAGTAAGGACGGCTACGGCGAGGAGTTCCAAGAGCTGTGGATTCATGGCCATACCCTGAAATCGGATAAATAGGCCTAAGATTATAGCTAAAACGATATTTGAAGCGGGTCCGGCGATGGCTACGATAGCCTCACCCCATCGCTTATTTCGGAGATTATAGGGGTTAAAAGGTACTGGCTTTGCCCAACCCAGCATAAGACTCCCTGGCAAAAGCGCACATATAATAGGTACAAGGATTGAGCCGATCGGATCTACGTGGCTTACCGGGTTTAAAGTTAGGCGACCGGCCAGTTTTGCAGTGGGGTCTCCCTGCCAAAGTGCAGCAATGCCGTGAGCGACCTCATGAATAACCACTGAAAAAATGAGGATTATGAAAGCAAAAATGACGAAGAGCATTGTTTTTTAAGGGTATTTAGAGAAGTATTGCCTAATGTAAAATATATGATACCATGGCTCTACTTATGGCAAAAGTCTGCGCAATAACTAAAAAAGGTTCTCGAGTAGGCGGCGGTTATTCAAACCGAACGCGTGCTACTCAATTCAACCCTACAGGAATGGTTCGAAAGTACCCAAACCTTCAGACAAAGAAGATCTTCATCCCTGAGCTCAATAAGGCCGTCCGCCTTACCCTTTCGACTCGGGCTTTGAAAACTATCCAGAAGAACGGTGCTTTCGCCACTCTTAAAAAAGCTGGGTTGATCTAAATTTCAATTATTTATAGATTCTGCAGGAACGGTGCCTAATGGCGCCGTTTTTGTATAGAAGAAGTTTGTGGGTGCTACACATGTCAGTTCTAATAATTTGATCAGACCGCATCATTGTTTTTAAATTTTCTAAAACTTGTGAATGCGGATGACCATATCTATTTTTCACACCCGCGGAAATCAGTGCGATATGCGGATTAACTTTTTCCAAAAATTCTTTGCCTGTCGAACCTTTTGATCCATGATGTCCGACTTTCAAAATATCACTTTTCAATTCCGTGGCGCTCGTCGCAGTTGATAGCACAACACCTTCTTCTTCAATTCCCGCATCGCCTGTAAATAAAACAGAAGTTGAACCGTGCACAAATTTCATAATCAAAGAATGTTCGTTTGCTGATCGAGCTTTGCTGAAATCTTTATCCGAAGAATTTGCAGACTGAACTTTTCCTAAATCAGGAAATAAAATTGATAGCGTCGATGTAGTAGCATCTTCATTATTTAAAAAACTTATTTTCATGCCACGCACCAGCAAATCCAAGATCTGCGCTTCGTTTAAATCAGTTTTTTCTAAATATGAGTATTTGAGTGGCGATACACCAGCCGCACCGATTTCAAAAACTTTTGAAAGTGCAGGCATTGCACCAGCATGATCGGCATCATCGTGCGTCAAGAAAGCAAAGTCAAAAGTTTTGCGCAGACTTGATGGATTAAATATATTCCCTAAAAAGCCTGCGCCGGCATTTTCAGAAAATAAACTTTCTTTAAATTGGTTGGCCGATGACCCAACATCAATAACTATTTTCTGACCACCAGGCAAATCAATTGCGAACCCATCGCCTTGTCCGACATCAAGCATCGTCAGAATTGCGATATTATTTTCCGCCAAAAAACTGCTCTCAAAATACCAGACCAAAATACGCAAAGAAATGAACAAGGAAAGGCAACATAAAATGGCGATCAGGACACGTACCCAAAAGTGGTATACTAAATTTGAAACAATATGAGATCTTTGGTTTGTTGATTCAGCTGATGATTTCATGTTATGGATTAATGTCTGATTCATTATCATTCACACATAATTACTAATAATTACCTTTAACTTAATTTGAACTTATGACTTTTACAGAAAAGAAATTCCAGATTGGAGAACTCCAGGGCATCTCCGCAAAATCAATTGAAGAGCATTTGAAGCTCTATGCCGGATATGTTAAGCATGCCAATTTGATCATCGACAAGATAAAAGAAATGTCGGCAGACTCTGAAAAGAATGCATACCCGATGGGCGAAATGCAGCGCCGATTCGGATTCGAATTCGATGGTATTCGTAACCATGAATATTTCTTTGAGCAGTTAGAGGGTGGTGCTTCAGCATTTAATCCAGATGGCGCTTTATCAAAAAAGATTGCTGAAACTTGGAATAGCTTCGATGCATGGCTTGCACAATTTAAAGCGGTTGCATTAACTCGTGGTATTGGCTGGGCAATTCTTTATTACGACAAGACAACTGACCGACTCCTCCACACCTGGGTTGATGAACAGCATCTCGGACACTTAACTGGCCTTGATGTCATTTTGGCATTGGACATGTGGGAGCACTCATATCTCTTTGACTATGTCCCATCAGAAAAAAAGAAGTACGTTGAGGCATTCTTTGAGAACTTGAATGCAGGTGTTGTTGAAGCAAGATTTGAGAAAGCGAAACAGCAATAGAATTGCAGTCGCATAGAGCTGTCATTTGAATCGAAACAAAAAGTTACACAAAAGGAATGTATGCAGTACCTTTTTACCCGAAGAGCGTTTATCCGCCTTCGGGGTTTATTTTTGTATGTAACGGCTTTGATATTTTTGGGTGCCAGTTCGAAATAATCATTGATATCGGCGCTAGGAATAGATAGATCCAACCGACTGTTTTCCGAGAGAGCTCACCCATTTCTATTACTGCAAATTTGAATGCTGATAGAAGCTCAACACCGCGGATAATAAGGTGTAGTAATAGGTGTGAAACACCACCAATCAGCTGCGCAATTTCCTTGTTCATGAAACCAACAACAGAAACCGAGAAAATTAGGAACATGATCAAGGGTAATAGCGGAAGGACTATAATATTGGCCACCAAAAAGACTGTTGAGAGAGATCCGCCGATGTGTAACAGGAGTGGAGCGACCAAAATTTGGGTTCCGATCGATGCTGAGACGATTTCCCGGACCGAAAATTTCTCTGGTAAGAATGTAAGCAATTTGGATATAGGACTGGTTAAGGTCATGAGTCCGAGTGTGGCCATGAAGCTAAGTTGGAAAGAAATGTCGTATATCGGCAAAAGCGGATTGTGAATAGACATGAGTGTGGCAGTTAGAAATAGCAAAATCACGGACGAACTTTGTTCAGGAAAAAGTCTGGGTCCACTAATATCGTTGGCATTTTCTTTTTTGGAAAAGAGGCCAAACATGAGCGGTATCGATGACATGAGAACCGACCGTACAACCGGTGGTGCCGCACCGGTCATAATCGCAAAGCAGGTCATGCCTAAAATACCAATTGCGGTTTTTGTCACATACGGTAATCGCGCAAGCATTGCAAATAATGCAGCAGAAATAATAGATACATTCGAGCCCGACAAGACAACGATATGTATGAGTCCGACCCGCTTAAAATGTTCGAGTAACTCGGGAGACATCGAACCTTTTCCAGATATGATGAGTCCTTGTGCCAAATCACTTTCAGGTCGCGGCAGATTATCAGCGATTTGCTTTTCAATAGATTTACGAATACGCACCAGTTTGCGTTTTATTGTATAAGCCCCAGATTCAGTCATGCCAATAAATTTCGGGGATTTCAATTCATAGAATATCTTTTCCTTTTTGAGATAGCGTTGATAATCGATTGCTTCCGGATTGTCCGAAGTGATCATTGTCGAACCAAGGACACCATTTATATACACGATATTCCCTGGTTCGATTTCGCCACGCGGCGTATTTATCTTTTCTTGAAAACTGGCCGCATATAATCTGGTTTGGACAAAATAATCTGATCTTTTATTTTGATCACAAGTCACTGATTCGCCGACCGTGCAGTCAAATAATAATTTGCCGCGAATATTGGCAAATCCATTTTTAATATTTGGCTCCTCACTTACCAACAAGCCATAGGTCCTTTTTTCATTATTTGAATCGACAAAAGAAGCCAACACAGGATCATCGGTTGGAAATTGAATCAATCTAAAAAGATACAGAGCAACGAGTCCTATACCAATCCATATTTTATAGTTCACCTTCGCACGATATCAAAACCAATATTAAAAACTGATCAATTTCAGATCAAAATTTCTTTATTCAAAATTGATCAATATTTAAGCTTTAAACTCTGCGATAATTTCTGCTTCATCTGCTGCAGAAAAACTTTTCTTAAACCGCGCACCACTTTTACCTTTTACGCGCTTTTCGCATTCCGCCCATGTTTTATCAATATT
>DALYDD010000024.1:0-6897 GCA_031973395.1 Minisyncoccota bacterium
TTTGGGTCTCAACGATAAAAATCCTTTTCTGGTATAATTGTCAGCATGTCTTGGTCTGCTTCCCGACAACTTTTTTTTGGTCTTATCTTTCTTCTCATTGTTGGATTAGTAGTTGGCCTGCCTGCGTATTTTTATTTTTTCAATAAACCTGAAACCTGTTTTGATGGCAAAATGAATCAAAACGAAGGCGGTGTAGACTGTGGAGGAATGTGTCAGCGTGCCTGCATGCAGGATGTTATAGCAGAGCCTATTGTTCTTTGGGCGAGAGCATTTGAGGTTACTGACGGTAAATATAATCTTGTTGCATATGTGCAAAACCCGAATATCAATTATATTTCAGAGCCTGTCGAGTATGCTTTCAAAGTCTATGATAAAAATAATGTTTTGATTGGTCTGCGAAATGGTTTCATGTCCGTGCCACCAGTTAAAAGTTATCCAATTTTTGAACAAGGATTTGATGCGGGTGAAAGAGAGCCCGCAAAAGTCCTATTCCAGTTTAATGATCGTATTACTTGGAATCGATATAATTTCACTCGCCCAGAGCTCGGTGTCTCGGAGCCAACTGTTACAAAGGCGACATCAACACCTCGTATTGATGCGACAGTGATAAATAATACCCTTACTCGTTTTGAAAATGTTGAAGTTGTGGTGGTGGTATATGGAGAAGATGAGAATGCCTTTGCATCATCTCGAACTTTTATCCCATTGCTACAGAGTCGAAGTCAGGCACCAATCACCTTCACTTGGCCAGAACCTTTCTTTGCTCCAGTGTCGAAAATTGAAATTATTCCAAAGCTAAAGTTCGATTAATTTTTTCACTGCGATTTTTCTGATATGGACTCGCTCTCACTTGTTGGCCAAAATACTCCAAAGGGTTCAAGTAAAAAATCAGCCATTGATTGGATTTTATTTTTTGCTTTGATACCGATTGTTGGGGCAGGAATGATTGTGATGACAAATTTTATTGGAGATGGAGGATTTTTTGGTCGTCAGATGATGTGGGCCTGTATTGGATTTCTTATTATGCTCATCTGTGCCCGTATTGATTTTCGTTTTTTGCGCAGAACGCGAGTGGTGGTATCCCTGTATCTTGCATCAGTCTTGCTTCTCGGTGCGGTATTTGTCGTAGGGTATGCAGCGAAAGGTGCAAAAAGCTGGATTTCCCTCGGGGGATTTTCGATTCAGCCTGCCGATTTTGCCAAACTCGCGCTCATCATTTTGCTCGCGAAATATTTTTCGCGAAGGCATGTTGAGATCCGGTATATACGCCACATCATTGTTTCTGGGGTATACGCCTTTATTATGTTTTTCCTTGTGGCTTTGCAGCCAGATTTTGGTTCGGCACTTACTATTTTCTTGATTTGGCTTGGCATGGTTTTAGTATCTGGCATTTCAAAAAAACATTTAGCCATTGTGTTTCTTACGGGCGTGGTGGTTTTTACCGGACTTTGGAATTTTGGTTTTAAACAATATCAAAAAGAAAGAATCCTCAACTTCATTCACCCTCTGGCAGATATTCGGGGTAGTGGATACAATGCATATCAGTCGGTTATTGCCGTGGGCTCCGGACAAGTTTTTGGAAAAGGGGTTGGGTATGGTACGCAATCGCGCCTAAGCTTTTTACCTGAATATGAGACAGACTTTATTTTTGCTGCTTTTGCTGAAGAGTGGGGTTTTGTCGGTATTGTATTACTCTTTATTTTATTTGGCATTGTTTTTATGAGAATTTTTGGTACTTCGCTTCGAGGGGAGACGAACTTCGAGACATTGTACGCGCTCGGCGTGGCCATCTTTTTCATGACGCACCTGGCTATTAATATTGGCATGAATATTGGGTTGATGCCCGTAACTGGAATTCCTGTGCCTTTCATGAGCTACGGTGGTTCACATTTGCTTACAGAATGTATTGCTATCGGGATTCTAATGGGAATGAGAAATTATGCTCGACCAATGCATCGTGATCTGATTAAGAATGAGTTTTTGGGTGTTTCTTAAACCGCATTTATTTATACAAAGCAAAAGTCTTTTCAATAAGAGACGCAAAATTATAGTGGTCATCAACCAATTTCTTAAGCGCATCAGCATATTGTCGCTCTTCGCCCGGCCGCTCATAGATATGCATAAGGGTGTTTTTGATAGCCTCAGGATTTCCTGATTCGATAAGGAAGCCTGTTTCGAGATTTTTTATTACTTCTGCAATTCCACCGACATTTGTGCTAATGACTGGTACACCAGCATAGCCTGCTTCGAGGATACAGTAGGGGAGGCCTTCTTTGATCGAGCTCAATAAGAAAAGATCAAACGCCCGCACAAATTCGCGTGCTTCTGAAATAAATCCTGTCATAGTGACATCGTCTTCAAGTCCGAGCTCTTTGATCAGATTCTCTAGATTTTCTTTTTCTTCGCCACTACTGACTATAATAAAATGTATATTGAATGCGGGGCCGACGGTCTCTTTGTATAATTTCAAACCTCGCAAAGCAAAAGGGTATCCTTTATTCTTGTGCAGTTCAGAGATATTTCCCACGATGCGCTTATTTGATTTGATAAGTTCAATTGCTTTCTGCTCGCCCAGTAGATTGATGAGCGATTCTTCTTTTTCATATAGTTTGAAAGGCTTAATTGCGATAGGGATGATGACGAAACTATTTTTTTTGCGACGACTGGCAACTAGAGGCCAATGTCTAACCATATTGTATTCAGTTTCTGTGAGGAAGATTATCTTTTTATTAAACAATATAATGAGCCAAGAGAAAAAACGGATGAGAATTAATTGCCACATTGGTCGATCTTCATTAAATGACCAACCGTGATTTGTATAGATGATTTCTTTTACACCAGCGAGGCGAGCGACAACAGAACCGAGACCACCCATTTTGGGACTATTTAAATGGACGATATCCGGTTTTACCTTTCGGACAATTTTATAAAAAGCGATCAGTGTTTTGAATTCCTTAAGCAAATTCATGTCTCGTGCCGAGGAGTCGATACTATGTGTTGGAATACCCACGGCCTGCAGCTTGGAGTCCAAAGCACCTCTACCTCCAAAGGCAACCTCAACATCGTATCCGGCCTCTTTTGCCTTAACGGCAAGCTCGTATACATAGCGCCCGGCGCCGCCCCAGCTCGATTTTGTGATGGCATAGAGAATTTTCTTCATCGTGCTATTATAGGCCAATATATGAGAAGTGTGTATAGATATGAATCAATATCGATGGCTTTAGGAGACCTGGCCATTTTTATAGCCTCGCTGTGGCTTTCTTTATCTATTCGATATTGGACCCTCCCTTCAAGCGAGACCTTTTCAATTCACCTCGATAGCTTTGCGCCAGTCTTTGCCCTCTGGATTTGTTTTTTTGTTCTTGGGGGATTATATGATCGACACCTTCGTTTCCTTCGGTCAAAACTGGCGAGCAAATTATGGATGGCACAAGTCATTAATGTAATTGCTGCATTCGCATATTTTTATCTTCTCAAGACTTCTTCGGTGGCAAATGGTCTGACCCCAAAAACAATTCTCGTTGTATATCTTTTGGTATCGAGTTTTCTCATTACGATTTGGCGTATTTATGTATATGTAAAAATAACAAAAATTAAACCACTTCGAGTGGTCTGCGTTGGAGATGGTATAGATTATGATCGCATCGCGGAATCAAAAACGGGATTACTGCACTCGGGAATGGATGTTGTTCCCCTAAACTCCGTCGATGCTTTTGTGGCTTTTATCAATAATAAAGAGAATGCTAGACAGATCGATATCATTGTTTCAAATAGCTATGATCCGCAGTTCAAAGCTGTTTCTACAAAGGTCTATGATCTGCTTTTTGCCGGTGTGACATACATTGATCTGTCTGATTTCTACGAGGAGGTTTTCGAAATGATCCCACTTCAGGCAATCGATGAGTCATGGTTCTTGAAATATGTTTCTGTTCGGCGTCGATATATGTACGATTTGATAAAGAGGTTGATGGATATCGCGGTTGCTTTGCCCCTTGCGATCATTTCACTCATTTTTTATCCATTTGTAATTCTGGCTAGAAAAATAGAAAATCTCGGCCCGATAATCATCAAGCAAGCTCGAATAGGGGAAAGCGGAAAGATCATTAATATCATCAAGTTTTCAAGCATGACCGTAAATGATGCCGGAAAAGTTATCGTCAAAGGTGATAATCGTATTACACCAGTGGGAGCTTTTATTCGAAAAACGCGCATCGACGAACTACCCCAGTTATGGAATGTCTTGCGTGGGGACATCTCGCTCATTGGGCCTCGTCCCGAAATGCCCAATTTAGTAGAGTTTTATAAGGGAGAAATCCCTCACTATAATGTGCGTCACATTATCAAACCTGGCCTTTCGGGTTGGGCCCAAATTCATCATGATAGCCCTCCGCAATCAGTTGAGGCCACAAAACAGAAGTTGGCATACGATCTGTATTACATCAAGAATCGCAGCCTAGTGCTCGATTTAAAGATCGCTTTTGCTACCATTAAAACTCTCTTGTCACGGACAGGATTATAGCTATAATAGGGCCTAATATGGCTAAAAAACGAGCTCTTGCAGTACTGGCTGTCGCGATCGGCGCTCTCCTCTCTGCTTTCATTTATTATTCACAAACCCCTGACCGAGGCATTATTTCTAAGTTTCCTTTTAAACTCGGTTTGGATTTGAATGGTGGCACACATTTGGTTTACAAAGCCGACACTTCAAAAATTGCACCTGAAGATGTCGACGATGCAATGCAAAGTTTGCGCGATGTCATCGATGCGCGAATCAATGCGCTCGGCGTTTCTGAACCAATTATCCAAACAGAAAAAGCTAATATCAATGGCGAGGAGGTGAGTAAGCTCATTGTCGAACTTCCTGGGGTAACTGACGTGAAGCAGGCGGTTAGTATTATTGGTCAGACTCCGATTCTCGAATTCAAAAAAATAAATCCTAGCGCACCAACCCTTACTGCTTCTTCGTCACAAGCAGATCTTGACGCGCAATTTATGGCTACTGAATTGACGGGTCGCTATCTGCAAACAGCCTCAGTTCAATTTGATCCTAATACAAATCGTCCGGTTATCTCCCTTTCATTCAATGATGAAGGAAAAGAATTATTTGCCAAGATTACAAAAGCAGAAATTGGTAAGCCTGTCGCCATTGTTCTCGATGGTAAAATCCTCTCCGCACCAACAGTTCAGGAAGAAATCACAGATGGAAAGGCGGTTATCTCTGGAGGATTTACTTTGCCAGAAGCAAAAGAGCTGGCTCGTAGCTTGAAATATGGAGCGCTTCCGGTTCCAGTTGAAATCGTCGGAACTCAGACAATTGGGGCATCTCTTGGTGCTGATGCAATTACTGCCAGTGTTCAGGCGGGAATCTGGGGCTTCATTATCGTCGCACTCTTCCTTATTCTCTGGTATCGATTACCAGGACTTATTGCGGTTATATCGCTCACACTCTATATCATCTTCAACCTTGTATTGTTCAAAGTACTGGGTGTCGTACTCACTTCAGCAGGACTTGCCGCATTCATCATTTCAATTGGTATGGCGGTCGACGGAAATATTTTTATCTTCGAACGTATGCGTGAAGAATTTGAAAAAAGAAAGGGGTCTGGGGCAAGCATCGAAGAGGGGATCAAAGAAGGGTTTGCTCGTGCATGGCTTTCTATTCGTGACAGTAACCTCTCGAGTGTTATTACCGCCCTCATCCTATTCTTCACAGCTACTTCTGCATTGGTGAAAGGATTCGCATTCGTATTCTTCCTCGGTGTTGTGGTCTCTGCATTCACTGCCATTACTGTGTCCCGAACATTACTCCTCGCTTTGGGCGCCAAAGAGTATAAGGGAAAAAATATTTTCTGGTTTGGTCATGGACTCACAAATGGTCGCAAAGTAAAAGCGGATACGCATTCTGCAAATACTAACTCGAATACCAACTAACCCCTTAATCTAATTAATTCACTATCATGAACGTAGTAAAACATCGAAAAATCTTCTACAGCATCTCCGCGACAGTTATCGCTTTCTCTATCTTTGCCATTTCTTTCTGGGGTCTCAACTTCGGTATCGACTTCACTGGAGGGTCAATTATCGAAATGCAGTTCAAGCAGGCAACGGATATTCGCTCGACTCTCACAGACTTGGGACATAGCGAAATCGTTGTAAGAGAGACAGGGGAAAATGGATATATTATCCGTACTCATAACATGAGCGAACCTGAGAGACAGGCACTTACAGATGCGGTTGTTGCTAAAGGTGGGGAAATCAAAAGACTTGATTCAGTGGGACCGATCCTTGGTCAGGAATTACAGAAAAAAGCCGTCTGGTCTATTTTCCTTGTTGTTCTTGCTATTCTTCTTTTCATTACATATGCGTTCCGCAAAGTTTCTGAGCCTGTTTCTTCTTGGAAATATGGAATGGTTGCCATTGTTGCCCTTGCACACGATGTGCTGGTTCCGATGGGAGTATTCTCATTCCTAGGTAGAAGCGGGGGATTCGAGGTAGATACATTATTTGTGACCGCGCTCCTCGTCATCCTCGGCTTTTCGATCCATGACACCATTGTGGTATTCGACCGAACCCGAGAAAATCTCAAAAATGGTGAACTCAAAACACATAGTTTCGAAGAGGTGGTTGGTCACTCTGTATCGCAGACTTTTTCACGATCAATCAATACTTCTCTTACTACTATTTTGGCACTTATTGTCTTGTGGGTTCTCGGTCCAGAGACAACACGGAACTTCTCTCTCGCTATGATTATCGGAATCATCACAGGAACGTACTCTTCTATCTTCATTGGTTCTCCACTCCTTGTTACATTGGAAAGAATGTCTGTAAAGAAACAATCTGCTCAAAAAGGAAAGAAATAAATGCTATTCTTAGGATATTACAGTATCCATGAGAAAT
>DALYDD010000024.1:6907-8697 GCA_031973395.1 Minisyncoccota bacterium
GTTCAAAAAATAAATATCTCGTAATTGGAGCAATCATTGTCGTATTGTTTGGTTTTCATCGTGGTATCCTGGCGACACAGGTCGCAGATCTGAGTATTTCTAAGCCTCAATCAAAGCCGGTAGTTGATCCAATTCAAGAAAAGATCAAGGGCATGACGCTAGATGAGAAAATCGGCCAGCTAATGATTGTTGGCTTCCCAGGACCAAAACTTGATGCTTCAACCAAAAAGCTCATTACTGACTATCATGTCGGCGGCTTCAATATTTTAGGCAGAAATGTCAAAGACCAGAGTCAGGTTACGGCGCTTATAAAAGACATGCAAAAATTAGCCAAGACCCCTTTGTTTATGGCGACTGATCAAGAGGGGTCAATCAACCGCTTTAAGTTCTTATCTGAAAAAACTCCGGAGTATCAAGTAAAGACAGGGGTACAAGCCAAACAAGTCGGAGTCACAAAAGCTGCAGAGCTCAAAAAATTAGGTGTGAATATGAATTTTTCGCCCGTTCTAGATTATGTGACAGATCAGAAATCATATTTATACAAGCGCACATTTGCCACTGATCCTGAATCAATAGGCATACTTGGGAATGCGATGATAGATGGGTATTCAGACGGAAAGGTTATTCCGGTCGCAAAGCACTTTCCTGGATATGGCAATATCTTGCCTGATCCGCATACCAACCAAGCAATTTTAAATATTGATAAAGCTGGTTTTGACAAGAATCTTATTCCGTTTAAAACGGTTCTAAAACAATACCCGGAAGTGCCAATTATGACCGCACACATTCTCATTCCGATCGTCGATACCAAGCCTGCAACCATTTCTTTGAAATTCCTCACTGATATACTGAGAAATGAATTGGGTGCGAAGGGAATCATCGTAACAGATGATATTGAGATGATTTCTGCTGGTGGCAAAATCGAAGATATTGCACTCCAGTCAATTCAGGCAGGTGCTGATGTAATTATTTGTTCGCTTAGTCCTGGGTCGCAACAACCAATAAAAGTTTTCAATCGAATCAAGAAAGCGGTAGAAAAAGGGGAGTTAAGTGAGGCAAGAATCAATGAATCTGTCACCCGGATACTTACTTTGAAGGCCAAGATAAAGTAGGTCAAAGGCTTGCATTTCTAGCCTTATTTATAGCCATATAAACGCCCTATGTGCCAGTTGACAAGGCTAGAACCATGCGTATAATAGCCCTTACACCTTCGAACGGGTGTTTTTAAGTCAGCGATTGGGCACTGTCTCAAAACAGGGGTCATCGCCTTGAAAATTTAATACGACATGCCGAGTATCCGATTCAGTATCTATTGATTTTTAGACCGTCAAACGTTTATTGATCTCTAGATACTGAATCGGGTACTCGGCAAGCATCAAAATATACAAATTCACAAATGCTGTATACAGAGAACTATTATCTGTAGTTTCGAGGTATGCAGCATCAAGCATCATTCTTTTGTTTTTGTTCTGTTTGAGTTTTTTAGTTAGAGTTTGATCCTAGCTCAGGATGAACGCTTGCGACGTGGATAAGGCATGCAAGTCAAACGGGAAATTTTGCGATTACATCAAGAATATTTCTAGTGGCAAACGAGGTAGTAATATGTAGATAACGTAACCCTTAGTCAGGAATAACTAATCGAAAGATTAGCTAATACTTGATAGTCTCTTCGGAGTAAAGATTTATCGCTAAGGGAGCGGTCTGCACGATATCAGCTAGTTGGTAGTGTAATGGACTACCAAGGCTATGACGTCTAGGGGAGGTGAGAGCCTGACCCCCACCGATGGGAC
>DALYDD010000025.1:0-5003 GCA_031973395.1 Minisyncoccota bacterium
CGGAGTATCAGAGTTGCGGGTTGTTTTGGTTTTGAATCTGGATATATCAAATCTCCTGGCATCGGGCTTCGGAGACGGGATAAATATACATGAGCACATATTAGTGTCAATTACTAGGGACCTTTTTTCAATAAAAAAATAATGAGACAAAAAACTGGAAAAAACTCTCATTTTGCGCTATCTTATGTCTATTCAACGAATATATGACAGATAAAGAAATCCAAGACAAAACAGAGCAAAAAGCCCCAGAACATGAAGGGGACAAGGCTCAAAAGTTTGATGAATCAGGTTTTCGAGAAATCGATCCAACCTTCGCCATCATCCTTTTCTACCAATATACCAGAGTCGAAAATCCTGGGGCTTTTGTGAATTGGCATAAAAAAATTGGCACCAAGCTCGGACTCACCGGTCGTGTTCATGTGGCAACTGAGGGAATCAATGCGACTGTTGAGGGTACGACAGAAAATATCAAAGCCTATATTCAGCTTTTACGAGAACAGACTTTTGCAGATCTCAAAAATACTCCGATCAAAATTAGTCCTGGTACTGGTGGGGCTTTTCCAAAACTAAAAGCAAAAGTAAAACCAGAAATCGTTTCACTCAAATTAAAAGAAACTGTGGGAGAAGACGTGGATCCGACTGTGCAGACCGGTGTACATCTAAAGCCCGAAGAGCTCAAAAAGTGGTATGAAAATAATGAAGATTTCGTTGTTATCGATATGCGAAATGATTATGAATTCCGTGTCGGTCATTTCAAAGATTCAATCAATGCTGGACTCAAAAATTTCCGAGATCTTCCAGAGATGCTTCCAAAAATCCTAGAAAAAAATCCAGAAATCAAAGGCAAGAAAATTCTCACTGTGTGCACAGGTGGAATTCGCTGTGAAAAAGCTTCTGCGTATTTAATGAAAACTGGTCTTGAAAATGTATACCAGCTCGATGGTGGTATGCATATGTACATGGACAAATTTCCAGGCAGAGGAGGTGATGAATTCCAGGGTTCACTCTATACATTTGATAATCGTATGACTATGGATTTTGCAGGCGAGATTGGAGATGGTTTTCCTATTGCGATAGATCCTGCAAATCGCCGAGAGGTTATCGGTGAATGCCAGGTCTGTCTTGGAAAAACTGAAAGATATGGTCATTGTGCAAATGATATTTGCCATGCGCATTTATTGATCTGCGAAAATTGCGAAAAAAATCATGTCTATGTGTGGTGCTCTGCCGACTGCAAAGAGAATGGCCGAATTGGTTTGACACCTTCAAAAGAAGTGGCGATCGCTGGGGTTATTATTGCGGCCTAAGCTGCAATACCTTTTACATTTTTTCATATAAATCTTGCGAAACCTCCCGAAATTACCTCTAGGGAATTTATATAAATTTAAGAATCTCTATGCTATTATGCATTCACAAATATGACTGAAAATAACCCTCAATCCGCTGAAGTAAACCAATCCGTTCCAGCTCAAAAATCCCCACAAGCCCTTCGCGAAGAAGCGGTTTTGGCATTCTGGGACAAAGAAAAAATCTTTGAAAAAAGTCTCGCCAAAGAGAGCCCTAAAGGCGAATTCGTTTTCTATGATGGTCCACCATATGCAACTGGAGTGCCACATTTCGGACACCTCCTGCCATCAACCATAAAAGACCTCATTCCTCGTTTTAAAACGATGCAGGGATATCATGTACCACGTAGGTGGGGTTGGGACTGTCATGGTCTGCCGATCGAAAACATGATCGAAAAAGAACTTGGTCTTACCGACAAAAAAGCTATTCTCGAATATGGCATCGATAAATTCAATCAAGCGGCCCGTGAAAGTGTTTTTCGTTATGACCTCGAATGGAAAAAAGTTATTCATCGACTCGGACGTTTTGTCGATATGGAGAATGCCTATCACACTATGGATCCAAGCTATACCGAATCTGTATGGTGGTCTTTCAAGACCTTGCACGATAAAGGCTTGGTCTATGAAGGTTTTAAATCAATGCTTGTCTGTCCTCGCTGCGAAACCACCCTTTCTAACTTTGAAGTAAATCAAGGATACAAAGATGTTCAGGATATTTCTGTATACGTTTTATTTGAATTGATCGAAGAAAGTTCGTATCAAAAATCAACAGAGGGTATCACGACATATATGCTCGCTTGGACAACTACACCTTGGACATTGCATGGAAATGCGGCCCTTGCAGTCAATCCAGATTTACAATATGTAAAAGTAAAAATCGCGCGACCCGGGGCAATAGATCCTGCCACTGATACAATCCAAATCATTTTGGCTGAATCTCGGTTGTCTGTGCTCAAAGACGCACAGTATGAAATTATAGAAAAAATGTCAGGCGCGGATTTGGCGGGGAAGTCATATGTGCCCGTCTTTGATACTTATGCAAAGGCTGGATCAGAATTTACAATCAAAAATCACGAAGGCCGCCGAGAAAATGCCTGGAAAATATATACCGCTGATTTCGTAACAGCGGATGATGGAACCGGGGTAGTGCATATTGCCCCGGCATTTGGAGATGATGACTATAAATTAGGAGAAAAGAATAATCTACCTTTTATTCAGCATGTACTCATGAACGGCCATGCACGACCAGAGCTCGGAGAACCATTTGCCGGAAGATGGGTTAAGCCAAAGGATGAACCAAGTTCATATGATATCGAAGTAATTAAAGCACTCGCTCATGCGGGCAAACTTTTTGCCAAAGAAAAAATCACTCACTCATATCCACATTGTTGGCGTTGTGATACTCCACTTATCAACTATGCGACCTCTGCATGGTTTGTCGAAGTGACGAAATTGCAGAATCGTTTTATCGAAGAAAATAATTCAGTTAATTGGGAACCAAAATCAGTAGGTACTGGCCGTTTTGGTTCATGGCTTGAAACTTTGCGCGACTGGAATATGTCTCGTGCCCGGTTTTGGGGTGCGCCTTTGCCGGTTTGGCGAGGTGTTGATACAGGAAAGATATCTGTCCTCGGTTCAGTCGCGGAACTTGCTTCGTATATTCCAAAAAGAAATGCCTATACGCTTATGCGACACGGTGAGGCGGTTTGCAATGTAACCGGGGTAATCAACTCTGATGTATTGGATGCAAGCCCGCTTACTGATCTCGGTCGCGAGCAGGTGCGAAAATCTGCCGAAGAACTAAAATCAAAAAAGAAAATTACAAAGATCTATGCTTCGGATTTTATCCGTACTCGTCAAACTGCCGAGATTGTCGCCGAAGTATTTGGTATCGACAAAAGTGCGATTATTTTTGATAAAAGAATTCGCGAAAATCATGCAGGTGAACGTGATGGTCAGACATGGGCGGCATATTGGAATAGTTTTGGAGATCAGCACAGCAAGATGTTTCATCGAGCGACTGGTGGAGAGTCAATTTCTGATGTGAAAAAACGTTCCACAGAGTTTCTCTATGAGATCGATTCTCAAAATGAAAGCGAAGAAATTCTTATCGTTACACATGGTTTGGTTGTAAAAATGATGAAATCTACGGCGCTCGGTCAGACAGCGAGAGATCTCGTACGTATCGGCTGGAGTGATAGACCTGATGCCAATGCCTCAACTCATGATTTAGATTGGAGACAGCTTCCGCATAATGAATCGATGGAGCTGGATATTCATCGTCCGTATGTCGATGCAATCACCTGGGCCGATCCAGAGACAAAAGAAAAGATGGTCCGTGTGCCAGATGTCTTTGATGTTTGGTATGATTCCGGCGCCATGCCTTTTGCCCAGAATCATTTTCCTTTCGAACATAGCGAAGAGCATCGTCGTAAATTAGAGCATCTCCGTCCTCGCAAAGCGGGTGAGTCAGAAGAAGTATACGAAAAAAGCAAAGATGAAGGGTTTTTCCATAAAATGCTCCATGTCTTTGACCGAAACAAAAACTATCCGCCAAATTTCCCGGCAGATTTCATCGCAGAAGGGTTGGACCAAACTCGCGGATGGTTCTATTCATTGCTCGCGCTCGGTGTTGGGCTTTTCGATAAGGTGCCATACCAAAATGTCATGGTGAATGGTCTTGTCCTGGCAGAAGATGGGCGAAAGATGTCAAAGCGGCTCAAAAATTATCCAGATCTTAATCCAACCATCGATGCATACGGTGTTGATTCATTACGATTCTTCCTCGCGGCATCTCCTTCAACTCATGGCGAAGACGTGGCTTTTTCGACTAAGCTTTTGGACGAAGTAAATAAAAAGATATTTAATCGTATCGATAATGTATGTGCGTTCTTGGAAATGTATGCAATCACCGATGCCGACAAAACCTTGAGTAAAGGTAAATTCTCTCCCGAAGAAATTGATGCCAAGTTGGCGCAAATTTCTCACCCTCTCGATCTTTGGATTTTGGCACGGTTAAATGGCACTTTGGATCAGGTGACAAAATATCTTGAATTATATATTCTTGATAAAGGTACTCGACCTATCGCTGACTTTATCGACGATCTCTCGACTTGGTATGTACGTCGTTCTCGTGATCGATTCAAGAGTGATGATGTGGCCGATCGTGAATCTGCGATGTTTACCACTCGGTTCGTACTCGAGCGACTGTCTCGAATCATGGCTCCGGCCGCACCATTCTCCGCGGACGATGTCTATCAAAAAGTCCGATTTGGCGATATACAAAGCGTGCATTTGGAAAGCTGGCCAGAAATGATAGCAATGAGCAATACCACCATCGGTGCGGATATGAAAGCAGTACGAGATATTGTAGAAAAAGGATTGGCTCTACGCGCTGAAGCAAAGATCAAAGCAAGACAGCCGCTCGCACTCTTTACATATGACGGACAATTTACTCACGATAAAAAACGACTGCCTGCAGAGCTTGAAGAAATTATCAAAGATGAGCTTAATGTAAAAGATATAAAGTTCGGCGATGTGGTTGAACTCGATACTGTCATCACGCCCGAATTGCGTGAAGAGGGTGCGGTGCGTGATCTTATCCGTGCTATCCAGCAAGAACGAAAAAATAAAGATCTGAATCCGCAGGACAAGGTC
>DALYDD010000025.1:5013-5907 GCA_031973395.1 Minisyncoccota bacterium
GCGGCAAAGATCGTGCTCAAGAAATACGAACAGGCTATTAGCACCGCTGTTTCGGCCGGAGGTATTTCGTTTGCTGATGCAAAGCCAGAACTATCAGCGAGTAGCCAATCGGACACTGCGGTGGAATTCCTAGACGAAAGCATCACCTTTACCATTCAGCGATAGGTAACGGTAATGCGAGAAGATGTCATATAAAATCCATACAACAGACGCTTTCATCATCCGAGCCCGAACCTCAAGGGATGCGGATGGTTCATTGCTCGTATTTACACAGGATTTTGGCTTATTGCTAGCAGTCGCAACTTCCGCACGGCATGTTAAATCTAAACTCCGCTTTTCATTGCAGTCATTATCATTTTCGAGTATATCTTTGGTTAAAGGTAGGGAAGTCTGGCGCGTGACGAGTGCCCGAAAACATATTTCTCTATATGACAAAAGATTGCCGATCGAATTCCGCACATTTTTCGCCAGAATTTTGTTATTTGTAGAAAGATTCTGCCCACGCGAAGTGCCCGAGTTGGAGATATTTGAAACAATCAAACAAATTGCTTCATATATTTTCAAACTAAAAACAACTGCGGGAAATAGTGCTACGAACAATGATATCGTCAAAGGTTTGGAGCTCGTCTCGATGCTTCGCATTCTGTATGAACTTGGATATGTAAAAAAAGATGATGGTATTGAGGATTTTCTTCACAAATCAATTGATGCTGAGCTTATTAAAACCGCAGTGCAATATGATGAGATCGTGCATATTATCGAAAAAGGCATCGCCGAAGTGATCTATGCTTACCGCGACCCCAACCCCGTAGTCGCCGGCCGTGGCGAAGCGGCGTTGCGCCATGCTGGTATCGAAACCCGGCACGTGGCATTGGCCGAAGTGGGGGAGTTTTA
>DALYDD010000025.1:5917-8284 GCA_031973395.1 Minisyncoccota bacterium
AGAGTCACTTATAGAAGGGTTGGTCCAAGTTCTCATGTTCACCTGTGATATAATTTCCACATGAATAGCGATCAAAGCAAGATCGAACAACTCAAAAAAAAGCTCTACTCAATTTCAGAAGAACAGAAGGACTTCCGGAGAACGCGTCTGAAGCATCATGCTTCACAGGTTTCGACTGCCTGGGCAAATGAGGAGGAAGAAAAGAATGAGTCGCCTGTTGTTCCCATCCGTCCTCTATATGACGAACCAAAAAAGAGCCATGTTCTTAAGCGTATTTTGATAGTTGGGATATTTGCCCTCATCGCTTCGGTTATTTTTGCTTGGTATATGTATTCAAGTGGTGGTAATTATATATCGGGAAATAATATCGATATCAAGGTCATTGGACCCGTAGCCACACCTGGCGGAGAGGTCTTGGCTCTGGATTTCGATATATATAATGGCAATTCCGAAAAACTTGAAGCAGTTGATTTGATCGTCGAATATCCCGAGGGTACAAGAAAAATCGATGGTTCTACGACCGTGCTCAGTGACCGTGTGCCAATTGGTGAAATTCAGCGGGGACAAACTGCTCGTCGACAAATTCAAGTTCTGCTTTTTGGTGAAGAGAATGTAAAAAAGGAAATCAGACTGACTGTTGAATATCGCGTGCCTGGTTCGATTATTTTGTTTAGAAAAGAGAAAATCTATCCAATTTTCATTGGCTCTGCTCCTGTGTCTATTGATGTGACAAGCTTCAAAGAGGTTGTGCCAAACCAGAGCACTACTTTCAAAGCAGTTATAACTTCCAATTCAAAAGAAATTGTCAAAAGTTTAATTTTTAAGGCCGAATATCCGGCTGGGTTCAGATTTGAAAAGGCTTCTCCGTCTACGTCCTTCGGTGAGAATACTTGGTCACTCGGTGATATGAAGCCAGGGGATAAAAAGGAGATCGAGATTACAGGGCAAATTATTGGTGATCCTAATATTGAAAGATATTTTGGTTTTATTGCGGGAACCGAAGATCCGATAGATCATTCTCGTGTGGGTATCAAGCTGGTAGAAAGCAAAGAGAAGGTCCTTGTGCGACGACCTTTCTTGGCCGCTGATATCTCTCTCAATAGGGATGGTGCTGCGGTGTATATTGGCAATGCTGGTGAGCCAATTCGTGGTGAGATTGTTTGGCAAAATAACCTCACGGTCCCGGTCTATGATGTTGTGATAGAGATGAAATTGAATGGAGCTACTCTAGATAAAAAATCAGTAAATGCTGAGCGTGGTTTTTATAGTTCTCAGAATAATGTTCTCGTCTGGGATCGTACAAATATGGAGGAACTCGCAGAGGTACAGCCGGGAAGTACGGGTTCTTTCCAATTCTCTCTCGCATCATTGCCTCCAACTTTCCAAAACAATTCAACATTACGCCGCCAGACCATTGATCTCAATCTTACTATCAAAGCAAAGCGATTGAGTGAGAATCGTGTGCCTGAGGAAATTAAATCAAATACATCTCGTGAGATTAAGATTGCCAGTAGACTCAATTTGAGTTCGAGAATTGTGCGCAATTTTGGTCCATTTGAAAATACAGGTCCGATCCCTCCGGTTGCAGAGCGGGCTACGACTTATACTATTTTGCATTCTGTTTCTAATTCATTTAATACTGTTAAAAATGTTACATACAAAGCGACTTTGCCTTCATATGTGACTTGGCTCGGTAAAGTTAATCCGGAATCTGCGGCAACAAATGTTAAATATAATTCGGATACTCGGGAAATCACTTGGTCTCTCGGCGATATGACACCTGGCACTGGTTATGGTACAAGTCCTCGAGAATTTTCTTATCAAGTCTCTATAACGCCAAGTATTAGCCAGGTCGGTCAGTCTCCGATTGTGATTAATGAGCAGCGCATCGCAGGAATGGATGTGTTCACTGAATCAGTTATAGAGGGCGGCTCTCCGGTTCTCACGACTAATATCGAAACTGATCCAAAATTCCAATTCGGATGGGAAAAAGTAGTGGATTGACGCCTTTGACAGCCTAGCCGGTGGGTGTATGATTTTGAGTACAGCAGGATTGGTCATCCAACGCTGTCGGGTTCTAAGATTCTCCCGATTCCATACCGACCATCCAGATACTCCAACCACGATAGTTCATTCACCACGAGTTCTGCTTGGCAGCAAATGTCGAGCAAAACCCACCAACCTTAACCCCATTCCGCGTTCAAAAACTCCGAGCTCTCTTGCGTGCTAACTGCATGAGAGCATAGACTTCAGTTAAGTTAGCCTACGATCGATTTGATCAGTTTGGCCGATAGGCGGCGAGAAGGGTACTGTCTGACAGTGCCTGTGCGCCAGAGACGGCCAGTCAATTTGGTCTGACGATTGATC
>DALYDD010000026.1:0-5222 GCA_031973395.1 Minisyncoccota bacterium
CGCAGTAGCAGGTCAAAAAGCCCGCCTGGATAAAATTCTCGAGCTTAGGGAAACTCGTGATGATGCAGATGGGGCACTCAAGAGACTTGAGGCGTAAGCACTAATGCGCCCAAGGTTAAACTTTAACCCAATTTAGAATTCAAAGTGCAAACCCGCGTCGCGCCACAAGTGCGACGCGGGTGAACTTTTTAATTCTTTTTACAAACAAAAATAAAAGTTGCGGGCACCTTCTCTGCTTTTTGAATAGAGTAATATTTGGTCGGATCTTCAGAGCCGCGATCTAATGTTTTGGGTTTTGGCTCATGATATCCTACGATTTCAAATCCAGCGTCTCGGAGTAGTTGAAACCAGCTCGATATTTTGCGATATGTAATATGAGCATTGACACCGTGCTTCTTTTTCCAATTTTGCAAAATCAAAGGTCTCTCATCATGATATGCATGCTCAACTACAAATTTCCTCTCTTCATATTGGACATCAGTAAAGAAGCTATGATCCCAGCTCCAGATAAAAGCGCCGCCCGGTTTCAGATATGAAAAAATATGTTTAAGGGTTGTTTCAGGATCTGCCGTCCAGCCAATGGCGTAGATAGAAAATACGGTATCGATTTGCTCAATCGGCAATTTGTCTTCCATTCTGCCTTTGATCAATTCGACTTTCCCTTCTTCGATTACAGTTTTATTAAATCTTTCTGCTTCCGCAATTTGGACAGCTGAAATATCTACCCCATATACTTTTGCTGCCCCGTGATTTGTTAGATATTTAATAGAGCGACCGCTTCCGCATCCAATTTCTAAAAAACTTTTGCCTTCAATCTCGGCTTCTGGAATGAGATTCAAATCATCCCCAATTCCAAATGGTCCCCAAACCGGCAAAGCACTCGCTTCAATAAATTGATCCGCTACTTGATCCCAAGTTTTTTCATTTTCTGAAGTTGCGAGGTCCATGTTATTTTTTATAATGCAATTCAACCAAACCTTCGCCCATTTCTCTCGTACCCACCAAAGTGAAATTATGTGACTTAGTCGAGCCTTGAAATAACTTTATTCCTTCACCTAAACTGAAAGGATGAACTGAGAGAAAGATTTCATCAATCAAATCTTGTTCGACAAAAGATGCATTCACTGTTCCCCCGCCCCCGATGAGCAACTGAGTATGGCCTTTTTCTATTGCTAGATCAGTCGCTTCTTTTAACGAATGAACAAAGAAAACATTCGGTGCATCCGACGAAGCACTTATATCATGCGTGAGTACAATATTTGTAATGTCTCTTATCGGATACAAACTGCCTTGAAATTGCTCGAATGTTTTACGACCCATCACGATACAGCCGGCCTCCGTATACCTTTTTTCAAATAAATCATTATCAATAGGTGAAACCCAATCGGAATCTCCGTCTAATTTTGCGATAAAGCCATCCATAGAGACAGACATATGGAGGATTGTAGGGATTTTGGTCATATGAGGATTATATCAGAAAAGACCACGCCCCTAATTTCTGCCTGTCCGGATAGAAATTTAATATCGCCTTGGTGGTGGAGGTGGCAACTGACCATTCATTGGTCCCATACCTGGCATCATTTGACCGTTCATTTGCCCGCCCATCTGATTTGCTCCAGGGGTTATGCTCGGACCAGTCGAAACAGGTTTCCCACGAAAACAGCTAACTGAATATGGAAAATCTCGCGTCAAAACATAGTGGTAAGTTGTTTTCTTTTTTCCATCAACCAAAATTTCGCTTGTGAGACCATGGCATTCATCGAGATCTTCAGTCGTGAGATATTTATCTTTTGCAACTTTTGGTCCGGTGATAGGAAAACCATCATATGCATAACCGAGCACCGTTTTATAATCAATATCTTTGAAGCATGTACTCATGCTGTGATAATGATACTGGCCCATTCCTTGTGGATGACCATCGCAAGTGTCTTGTAATTCATGCGCGGCGGCATCGCGAAGCCCTGCATCGAAAGCGTTAAATAATGGAACACCAGTGAGCATAATTCCCGATTCCCCACCCATACAATACGGTGTATCAGAATATGTTGGATTAGCTGGTAAAGTTTTGCTAATACTCTGCGCACTTATAGTATTAGGATTGGGATCATATTTCGAAGCATCGTCGCTTCGTGCCACTGGAAAAACTCCTGTCGTATGATTTATTGGCAAAGCATTTGTGGAAAGAATTCTGGAGCTACCAGAAAGTGTATTTGTAAATTTGGCATTGGGCCAATTAACCGCTCCGTCGATAGAAACTTTTTCCAAGAAATTCCAAGTTGTTCCATGCATCCAAGGACCATTGACCATTGAGCCAGGGTTATCTTTTCGAACATTACATAGATATACATAACCTTTCTTTGCTTTATCAGTTACATATTTATAATCCCCTAGCGGTACATTGCCATCTGCATATTTATTATCCGCAAGCGCGAGGATTTGGGCATCTGTCAGCGCCTTTGGTGTTTTCGTTGTTGCCGTTGCTGCGATGGCTGCAGTGTTTCGATATGCGAATGATAAAGTCTTTTTTCTAAACGTATATGTTCCGATGATTAATATCACAATTAACAGAACAAACCCGATTGAAAGTAAGAGTTTTTTCATATGATTGAGTAACGCTTAATTGATACTAGATATTATATCACTAGACTCTTCTCACTTCAGATTTAAACCATTTTTCTTGAAAATTCACAGCTTTCAAAATTTCTTCATCGGTCATTTGCACGTTCTCTGGCACCGCAATTAATTTATCATCGTCATCATCCAGTCGGTGGATAATTGCGATGCATACTCCACCTGCTTCGGTTAAAGACTGATCTGTGCCTAGATAGTATGCATCAAGATCTTCGCCATCTGCAGCTTTTATACCGGGCACATATCCATAATTCACTTCGTATATAAAACCATGTTTAGGATGTTTGGTGCCCAAAGGCCGATCCATTACCACATGAACCTTTTTGCCAAGATATTGCTGTGCGATTTCGTAGGTGGACATTTTATTTTTACTATAACAGCAATTTTCTGATAACCTCCGCGAGCCCTTTTCCCAGCCTTTCATTATTTTCTACATCAAGGTGAATGCCTTCATTTTCTGCTGCAGCACAAACCGATGAAGCTGCAAAAAATGGAAGTGAATGTTTGGTCGCATAAGCCGCATACGTAGCTTCAAGTTTTCGAGTTCTTTCTTCGGAATCCGGGCCGAAGATATTTGTAATATTTTCGTTTTTTGCTGCTTCTTCGGATCTGATGAGTGGAGGTGCGACCAGGAGTATTTTTGGCACCTGTGTAATTCCCAACTGTTTATTCCAATCCACAATTTTTTCTATATATCCGTCGAGTGCGAGTTCGAATCCTTTTTCGCTTTTTTCTGGAGCTCGATTGCAATCATTTGTTCCAAGCATGAGGATGACAAGGTCTAGTGGCACATGGCTTCCATAGATTGGACCGAATTGTTCTAGGCCATTTCTTTCTTTGAAAAAAGGATTCTCTCCAGCGAGATTTCTGGCCCGCAAGCCTTCCTCGATGATTTCAAAATTTTCGCCCAATTCGCACTGGATAATTCCAGTAAATCTGGTGTCACCGCCAAAACGTTCAGGCACCAATGGCTTTTTGCCATATACGAGCGAGTCGCCATAGATCATTATTTGTTTGGCGTTTGGGTGTGTGTTCATCCGAGGTTTGTATTAATTCCCTCTGCCGCAGTTAGTTTAAGAAATTCATCGAGGGTTTCTGGGGTTTTCTCATAATGCATGGGAATAACTTGGCCTATTTTTTTAAATTGTTTTATAAAAGCTAAAGCCTCATCTGGACCAAAGGTATAAAATGTCCCAATTGGAATAAGAGCAAAATCCACTTCTAGGGCAGTTACATCAATACCCGATGGATAAAACATGTCTCCGGCGAAATAAATCTTTTTGCCATCTGCTTCAATCAAAAAGCCAAAATTCTCCTTGGGTATCACTTTGATATTCGTACCATGATCAACATTAAAGAATTGAACCTTAATGCCTTCAATATCTATCAAATCCCCAACTTTCACTTCGATGATTTCTGAGGCTAACACCTCCTCGTCAAGCACCTCAATACACTCCCGATTCAGATATAATTTTTTAGAAGCTAGTTTTTTGATTTGCTCAACTGAAAAATGATCGCCATGGATATGTGAGACGAGTATGGCATCAGGGAAAATTCCATCTAATTTTTCTACTGGTGTATAACTGCCAATATCGATAGCCAATCTATATCCGCTATCGGTTTCGAGAATAAATCCAGATTGTTCAAATTTAGTCAGTTTCATACAGTTTATATTAATTATACCTTACCGATACCGCTCCAGCTTTGCAAGTACCTTCCTCGTATACTCACCTTGATTGATCTTGTCTCCATAGCCGCGAGCGAGTTCATAAAGTTCGCAGAGAAAGTCGTATACAACCTTATTGCGAATCTCTATAGCTACTTCATCTTTCCAATTTACGATATAAGCCACGCCGTGCATAAAAAGCATTTCGGTTGGGTGTGTTAAATATTTCGGATCTACACAGACTACGTTGGCCGGACGATGGGCAAACTTTTCCAGTTCTTTAAAAGCAAAATCAGATCCGGCTTCATGCTTGAGCAGTTTGAACATTTCTTCATAAAAATTAGAATGGATCAAACCCTCGACAAGAATACCTCTGGAGTTAAGGGCGTCATTGCTCGGGTACAAAGCTTTGACCCCAAGCTTTTCCATCGTAGCTTTGATTGAAGCGGTTGGTTGTACACAAATGAATTTATCTCCACGTTTCAGATCTGCAATTTTTCGCCAAATCATATGGCAGTTTTCAAGACCAGAATAGATACTAATTTCATTATTGATAGTGCGACTTGATTCTTTTTTAGAATGAGTTTCTTTTTCACCCGCGAAAAGATCTCTAACCATCTCCACGATCGTGTCTGCATCCGTAGCTGAGTAAAATTTATCTTTGCCTATTTGTTTTTTGATAATGAGATGCCGAGCCATCAGTGATTGAATCGCATCATGACAAGTCATGCGTGGTAGTTTCAGTAAAACAGCCAATTCAGAGACCTTGCGCCCCGCTCCGGGAACACGACCATTTCTATATCGGTCGATAGAATACTCATTCTGTTGAAGCACTTCGAATACGAGTCGCTCGCTAGGATTAAGTCCAAAGACCTCATATATGCTGTTTTTCTGCTTTTTTATCTTTTTTGTACCTTTTGCCATA
>DALYDD010000027.1:0-5040 GCA_031973395.1 Minisyncoccota bacterium
GTAAAACTGTGGCTTGTAACCAGTGAAGAATGGAGTGTGACGTCCTCCTTCATCCTTTGAGAGTACGTATACCTCTGCCTCGAATTCGGTGCGAGCGGTTACAGAACCCTTTGCTGCCAAAACCTGACCTCGGTGTACGTCTTCTTTCTTCGTACCACGGAGAAGGATTCCAGCGTTGTCGCCTGCCTGTGCCTGGTCGAGCTGCTTGTTGAACATTTCAACGCCGGTAACGGTAGTGAGCGCAGTATCCTTGATACCAATGATCTGAACTTCTTCACCAACCTTAACCTTTCCTCGCTCTACACGACCAGTAACTACAGTACCGCGACCTTCAATTGAGAAGATGTCCTCGATAGGCATAAGAAACGCCTTGTCGAGATCACGAACTGGAGTTGGGAAGTATGTATCCATCGCGTTAGCGAGTTCAAGAATCTTCTCACCCCATTCGCTTGAAGGATTCTCAAGTGCCTTGAGAGCTGAACCCTTGATAACTGGAGCGTTTGCACCATCAAAGCCGTTCTTTGTGAGGAGCTCACGAAGCTCTTCTTCAACGAGCTCAATCATTTCCGCATCGTCGACCATGTCGCACTTGTTGAGGAAGATGATGATCTTTGGAACGCCTACCTGCTTTGCAAGAAGAACGTGCTCACGAGTCTGTGGCATCGCTCCGTCAGTTGCAGCAACCACGAGAACAGCGCCGTCCATCTGAGCGGCACCAGTAATCATGTTCTTGATGTAGTCGGCGTGACCTGGAGCATCAATGTGAGCATAGTGTCGATTCGCAGTTGCGTATTCTGAGTGAGAAAGTGAGATAGTAATACCTCGGGCTTTTTCTTCAGGAGCCTTGTCGATATCGCCTACAGCTTTAACTGTAGCCTGCATACCTGCTCGGCTAAGAACGTTAAGAATAGCCGCGGTAAGAGTTGTCTTTCCGTGGTCTACGTGTCCGATTGTACCTACGTTTACGTGAGGTTTTGATCGATCGAAAGCATCAGCCATATATGATTTTGGACGTCAGGACAAAATCATCAAATATCAGCGTACTTAATTTGATGAAGTCGGTCTGACGAATTAATTAATATTAATTAATAAATAATTAATAGGTTTTGATAAATAAAAATTGTCTTCAGTGCTTCTCGATTCTAAACAAACGGCTAAAAATAAGCATATTTTGGGATTTCTCCCTGCATGCATATGACATGCTCATACGGATATTCTGCCGATAAGATTAAGAAACGGGACGGGTAATCCTAGACGTATTCAGTTGTAGGGCAATTGGGTCAGAGGTACGCTACAGTTGGCAAGCCTTACGGCTGAGCCATGCTGTTTTTGGTCTAAATGGCTTTGTTAAGCCATTTAGACGTACATTCGCGAGCAATTGATTTTAACTTGGTATGTCATTTCTTAAATGTTTTAAAAACATCAAGAAGTTACAAGACAAACACCATAAAGGCGTGGAAGAATAGTATCACATCTATATATAGAGTCAAAATTGCCTTATAAAATGATATCCGGACTTGCTTTGGTCGGGGCCCGCTGCTAGAGTTTGGGTGGCTCCGGGCATCTGTTAGCTCAAGCTGTTCACCCCTAGTCCCCACAATTTAATACCCCACCGCTATGTCTGCCAAACCCGCTGCTCCCGCAAAGAAAACGACCACCCTCACCGGACTCGATGAAAGGACACTACTCGACGATCTGGTCTATGAAAGGCTCTACATATGGCCACCACACCCCATTCAGTATGGCCGATGGCTGGCTATTGTATGCAGAACCGAAAAGGATACCGAGGCAATATTGGACGCCTTATCCAAGCCAGAATACGGCATGATTCCCAAGTTCACATGGTACAAGACCATTATTGTGCCGAAAGGTCCTTGGAATCGCATCATCAGGGAACTGGAAGCCGAGGAAGGCTTCCCGTCGCCAGACACTTACACCGAGACCAAGTTGACGCATCACGCTTATCTAGGCCGAAAGCTTCTCAAGCAGATCGGTCCGCCAGGCAAAAAGCGTGGCAACCAAGGTTGGTACCGTATTTTCACGAATGGTACCGGAACATTTATCTATTCCGATATGTTTATTCCGCTCGCGAGCGTCGAGAATAATATTCGAGCAATGGCGAGAATATTAAGGAAAAGAGTTCGGAGAGATTGACGCCGCAAAATCGGCAAAGCAAAAGCCGGCCGCACTCATTTGTGCGCGCCGGCTTTCCCATTTCAATTTATTTGCTGTAAAAACCTTTAACACCTCTTCCCCCTCACAAACACAGCCTCAAGCGATCCATCAAATTTCATTCCTTCCAATGGAGACCATCCCGGCTTTGATTTCAGCATAGCGCGTGTGAGCGTCAATGGTTTTTTTAAATTCAAAACTGAAAGCGAACCAACATACCCTTTTTCTATTTTTCCAAAACCTTTTCCATAATTGAGCCCTTTGCCATTCGCATCTTTGAATTTATATTTCGCACCGAATTGCGATTTCAAAAATGGATTTACAAATTGTCCTGGATTAAAGGCTGTTGACCGTGCAATATCCTGCGGAGTAAATCCATGTTTTTTCATCAAGTGAACACAAACCAAACCGTATGTATCAAGCCATGGCGCACCGCTCATACCATTTTCTTTACATGTTTTCAGAAATAGATTGTGATTTTCTTTATCTAACTTTTGTGCAATTTCCATAGCGGAAAGATTTGCAAAACTAGCCGCAGACTTTTCACCAACACCCATCGCTTTTAATTCTGTAACTGACATTGTTTTAAACTTCGCAAACGCACCATGTTTTTCTTCCTCGGTATGAGGGGCATGATCTGTCGCAATGTAGTTCACAAAACCTTCTTTCAAACCCTTAATCAAAGCTTGTCGATGCTCAAATGCCTGGATAGCAGGATTCATTTGGATTTTGAGCCATAGACTTGGATCTTCATTCGTCATTGAAGTGTCAAACAATAAATGCAGTGGCGAAACCTCAAGCGTAATTTTGCAACCTTGCCTCTGATATTCTTTTATCAATTCAAAACTTTCTCCACCTGTAGACCAGTGGCAAAGCTTGGCATTAATTTTATATTTTTTAATTAATGGAAGAAGAAGGCGCAGTCCTTCATTGACGCAAGAAACGGGCCGTCGATCTGAATGCGTCTCGCCTTTTGCATTCGCCATAACAATTGGTTCATACTCAACATGAAAAGAAATATTATGGCCTTTATATTTTGCCAAAATAGCATCGAGCTCCGAACCAAATGTCACTGTCAAATCTCCGACAGATTTTCCAAAATATAATTTATAAAAATGCTCTCCGGGTTTTCCGAGCGGTTTTGTTTTTGTATCAATACCGATATAGTTGAGCATCGAAACTGGATGCTTGAGACTGGCAATACGATTACGGTGCCAATCTAATTGTGATTTAGTCGTCAAAGGCGCTGGGGTATTCGGCATTGCACAAGCATAGACACAACCACCATTCAAAGCGGCATCACATGCAGTTTGATATTCTTCTTTATACATTTGCTTCCCTGTTTCATCTTCACGCGCATGAATATGAATGTCGCCCATTCCTGCAAAAATTAAACAATCCGCGCCGAAGGTAAATTCTTGCGCGGATTGTTTTTGATTTTTTGCCGATGCTGATTTTACAGAAGATTTCAGTGCAGCAGGTGAGATTTTTTTAACTGATGTGATCAAACCTGTTTCTTCGTTGATGGTAATAGCCCCGAGATATGGCTTCTTGTCGTGGGAAGCGATATGCCCTTTTATGACAATTTGTTTCATGGGGACAATTGTAGCATAGAGAGATAGAGCGTATTAATCTGCGAGCGCTCAAGAAAATATATTGACCCGGCCACACAAACATTTAAATAACCCTCATTTGTGAGGGTTATTTAAATGTAATTATTTTTTCCTTGTATCAACTCCTGACAATCCATAATAGTTGGTTAGACTATCATCATAACACCTACCTGGAGGCGGACCCTTGGTATACAGAGCCTTATTCTCAGCCTTACTAATGCAAGCTTGCATTGCAACCTGTGCCGCTTCATACAAATCGGTAAGGTCTTTCAATTCATCCTTGGTGCGCGAGACATAATCATCAAAGCCAGCCGGTTTATCCTGAGGACGATCTCTATATGTTAGGGCCTCTCTGGCTAGATCATCAACAATTTTGTTTGTCTTATTATATTCCTCTCTGGTTATCTGCATGTTCAACATCTCTTTAGAGCAAGGACATTTTTGATATCTTGGTCGAACTAAACCTGTAACACCTGTCGTTAAGCCAGAGCGCAGATCACCTTTCAGTGTCTGAGACCCTGTTCCGTACACACCCGTCTGTAACCCTGAAACCGCTGCGGTCTGGGATTCTTTCGATACATGATAGCTGGTACCTATGGCCGCTCCCACAATTACAACCGCCACCAATCCCAAAATTATTTTTTTCATGTATACAATTCCCCTTTTATATTAATGAATATAGTATACCAGAAAAATAAGACAGTTCTTGATTCACTCACATAAATCCACATTGTCTGCAAAGACAATCACAGCAATCAAAGACCGATTATGCCATTCATGATCGCCCTTGTCTTTGGTCCTACAATTCCGAATCCGGGATCCTTGGCATTCTTGACCAGACCTTGCTTCATCTGGAATCTTTGAACAGCAGCCTTGGTCGCAGGGCCGAAATATGTAGTCTCTTTTCCATTTGATCCGATTCCCTGTTTTGCAACTGCTGTTGAAGGATCCATATTCAATACCTTCTGAATCAACTTGATTTCCGGAGAGATGTCACCCATTTGCGCATTTTTTCTGATGATTTCTTTTGCTTTTGGCAAAGGATTCGGAATAACGACATTGGGCAGAATATTCTGTTGCGGAGGAAATGCAGGTGGACGCACAGCCTTGTCGCCAAAGATCTTCACAAGCTCGTCATACGACGTAAGACTAGATACGGCACCCTGGCTACCTGGGACGATCTGACCAGCAGCAAGTGCAGCAGGTACAGCATTTCTGACTATCACGGTTATCGGAGTTGATGTCGCTCTATTAC
>DALYDD010000028.1:0-4352 GCA_031973395.1 Minisyncoccota bacterium
CAAAGCTTCTGGTTTTCCAGCACGAACTTTACCAATCATGGTTCGAAAGTCTTTGGTATCTGGCTGGAATTCTTCTGAAGCGACGATTGTCCCACCGTTCACTTTTATAGTTTCTTCAAATGTATTTTTTATATCGAGTGTATATTCAGTTACCTCAGAAACCACTGCTACATTTTTATATCCTTTTTTGATCATCGCATCCGCAATATCTCGACCGGCCAAAACATCCGAGTTCGCACTTCTGAAGATATATTCACCTGCTTCATCTACATTCTTCCCGCCTGTAACGGGTGTCATGATAAGTACGTGATTTTGATTCGCCAGAGATGCAGCCGCGAGAGTTCCGTTGCTGCACATGCCTCCGATAATATATTTAACCCCTTCTGTCTGTACTAATTTTTGTATAGCACTCAAACCGTCCTTGCTCGTACATCCAGCGTCTTGAATGGACAATTCAATAAGTCGACCATTGATGCCACCATGTTCATTTATGTCTTTCACAGAGAGCTGTGCTGATTTAACGATATTATCGCCCACGACAGCCAAGTCTCCGCTCATGATAGAGGCAACACCAATTTTGATGGGACCCATTTCTGCTTTTTTATTTGGAGTAATCCAGACAACAATAACTATTAATATGATCAATCCGATAGTCCAGCGAAGTTCTTTGGTTCTCATATACACAGTATTATACCTAAAATAAGGCCGGGCAACCTACTCACCCAAATACGCTTCCACCACATCTTTTCGCGCCAGCACATCGCCTGGAGTACCTTGCGCCAATAGAGCGCCAGAGTCGATGACAATGATATGATCCGAAAGCTCACGGATCAATTCCATATTATGCTCGACAAGAATCACAGTTTTTCCTTTATCGCGCAAATCGCGGATGACGCTAGAAACAATTTTTACCATTTCAGGAAACATGCCAGCGAAAGGTTCATCGAAGAAATAAATATCTGCATCCATGGCGAGGGCGCGGGCGACCTCCAAGAGTTTTCTTTGTCCGTATGAAAGATTGTATGCGAGCTCGTGGCGTTTTTCCCAAATACCCATGCGCGTCAAAACTTCTTGTGCTTTATCAACATGAAAACTTTTATGTTTTTCAAAAAGTGAAGCCCAAAGATTTTTTTCTGTTAAGACGACGAGGATATTATCGATAACCGGCATTTGTTCGAATAATCGAACGTCTTGGAAAGTGCGTGTAATGCCATAGGTCGAGATTTGATGCGGCGCAATTTTCGAGAGTTTTGTATGCTGGCCGATGACCACAATGCCGGAATCATAAGGAATGAAACCTGTAAGCAAATTGATGAACGTAGACTTGCCAGAACCGTTTGGACCGATGAGGCCCGTGATTTTGCCTGGCTCAAAAGTAAGCGATAAATCATTTACCGCTTTGATACCATCGAAGTTTTTGGTGATATTGTGGGTTGAGAGGGGTTTCATCTGTATACCCCATTATAACTTAGTTATTTTCGACTGTCCTAAAGATGAATTCCCCACCGATGACGCCACCTAATTCATCGAATCTTGCCTTACCGAAACTGACGGTATCGAATTCGTGCGTGAAGAGATAATCGTTTACAGCTTTTGTTGAGCCGTCGGTTTCCCGGATTGCTTCCGCGAGGACATAGACCGTGTCATAGGCAGTTGAAGCAGAAAATGTCGGGTCAACGTCATAAGCACTTTTGTATTTTGCAGCAAAGGAAGGATCGGCTAATCTAGGCGCAATATATGTCAATCTATCAAAAAGCCCAGCATATTCCTTATTTACGACATAATCCCCCACCCATTCAGATGTATAGAACGGCACCTCAGGAAGCAGATTTTTCTTTTGCTTAAAGAATGCCACCGCAGATTTTTCATCACTAAACCCAAAAACAATAGCGTCTGGATTAGTGTTTTTTATTTTAAGAAGCTGGGTGCGAAAATCTATTTGATCCATACCAACTTTCGTCTCAGATAATTCTAATCCAAGAGCATTGGCTTTATTTGAAAAATATTCTGTAAAGTCTTCCCAGAACGAGTCATTTTGCATAATGATGGCCACTTTCTTTTTTTCATTTTTGGAAAGATATTCTGCAAGAGACTCGGCCTCTTTATCTGATTTATACCAAGTTGAAAATACATTAGCGTGCCGATCAGGAGTTTGTACTGCAGTTGCTGATCCAGAAGGAGTAATCATGATTATGTCTTTTTGTGCTGCGAATGGCGCTGCACCCTTGTAACTATCAAGCCATGTTGGACCGATAATATATTTAATCCCATCGACATTAATGAGTTTGGAAACAGCAGTTACTGTTTTCTCCGCATGAGTTCCAGTATCTTCGGTGCTGACCGAAATTTTTTTGCCACCTATTCCGCCTTTTGCATTAATTTCATCAATCGCAAGTTTAATACCATTTTGCTCTGCCTCTCCCCATGCAGATGCAAAACCAGTGAGAGCTAATGCAGTTCCAATTTTTATTTCTCCTGCTCCTCTTTTAGTTTCATTACGATTAAATATCAATACACAAACAATGAGTATAATAATCGCAGCAGCAATCCACTGGGTCAGCTTTTTATTTTTCATGCGTCCATTCTATGGGCTAGGCACTTTATGTAAATTTAGAGCGGACATTTCTCCCATAACTGAAAAATAAGCCTGATTTACAGGGTATTTTAGTTAAAAGATATGTAAAAGCCTTTACTACAAACTGCGATTTTATTGAAGATTATTTAGAAGCCTGTTTCCAAAGAGTCTCGAAGAGGACTCGATACGACGCTGCCACAACCGCACTTTCGATCCATACTGCGATTTTATCTTTAAAAGAAACCAAGAGAACATGGTCACCAAATATTTCAATGTTAATCTTAACTGGAAAATCTTTTAGAAATCGACACTCTCTTTTATATGCCACGTCATGTAATTTGGAGCTTTGTCTTCCAAGTGGCGTATCAGTGACGATCATTTTAACCGCAGAACCTTTTTTCTTAACAAACTTCTTATACCATTTTTTCCAATATTCTTCTGGAAAAGTTTTAAACGCTTCATCTACTTCCCCACAAATAGTGAGCACGGTCTGACCCATGGATTCCGAACATTCTTTTTCAAAAGCCTGAGCGATCTGCAAATCCCCTTCATAGAACTTGGTAAAGATTTGTGTCTTGTAGCTCTTCGCAACATGTTCCATTTCAGGGATCAATTGTGAAATCTTCCTTACTACCTCATCCGCTTTTTCCTTCTGATCTTGTGCGATCTCCAAAATCTTTTGTGGGTTATTGGCAATATACTTTCGCTTTTGTTTATTTGTTTTTTCAAGAAGACCAAGCTCCATCAATTTTTCCGCATCATTGTAAATTTGCTGGCGGTTTTTGCCCGTGGCACGCGCAAGCTCCAAAACACTGGCTGCTGGATGCTTGAGAATCGCCAAATACACATCTGATTGTGAATCTGTGATGCCAATGCTCTTGAGGGTTTCACGAATGGTTTTGGTCATAAATTACAACTTATACTCCCCCATCAATCCTTGCGGACGATAGAGCATGAGGAAAATCAGAATCAAACCATAGACCACTTGTCGCATTTGCGCGGCAATATCTGAAGGAAAACCAACGAAGCGCAAAAGCTCTGGAAGCAAGATGAGAAATACCGCACCCCAGACCGCCCCCTTATTATTTGCCAAACCTCCGAGGATAATAATGGCGAGAATGAAAATCGATTCGTTTAATGTAAAGCTCGAGGGATCAATGAAGGTAATATATGTGGCAAAAAGCGAACCAGCAATTGCCGCCATCATAGCCCCGATGACAAAGATCGCCAGCTTATAGTAATGCGTATTATAGCCAAAGATTTGAATGGCTTTTTCATCTTCTCGAATAGCTTTGAGAACGCGGCCGAATGAACTTTTGACAATATATTGCGCTACAAAATACAGACCGATAGCGATTATAGCCGCGAGAATCAAAAAAGAAATATTGCTCGAAAACTCAAAACCGAAAATCTGCGGGCGGTCGATTCCGGGAATCCCAAGCGGACCGCGCGTAACGCTTTGCCAATTCAAGAAGATGCTGAATAAAATAATATTAAAGCCAAAGGACCCCAGGGCAAAATAATCGCCGTCGAATTTGGACAGGATATAACCGATAAGAAGTGCCACGAGTCCAGACATAACGATACCGATCAGAACCGAGAGAAAGAAATTGATGCCGAAACTCGTCATGAATATGGCGGTGGCATAAGCTCCCAAGCCATAGAATGCAGCATGTGTTACCGATAGCAGTCCCGTATACCCAACGATCAAGTTAAGCGAAACGCCGAGAATGGCGTAAATCGAGACGAGGATAGCGAGGTGGATGAAGTATTCCAT
>DALYDD010000029.1:0-4238 GCA_031973395.1 Minisyncoccota bacterium
CATCGGTTACTATGCCGCCGGCCTTTTTTATCAAGTGCAAAAGATTAGGTGAAGAATTTATTGAAACCAGAATATCCCCTTTATTGAAATCTGAAATATCACTACCATCTAACGTTAAAACCACACGAGCCAACCCAGTTGCAATTCCAGAAAACGCAGTTCGACCACTTAACGTTTTCCGATTTTCTACAGAAGTAATTTCCTGACGCCACAAAATATCAATCTTTCCATTGAAAACACAATAAACAAATTGATTACCTCCATGCTTCTCGAGCAATCTATCTGTTCCATTTTCAAAAATCCCGTCGATCAACTCTTGGTAAAGTATAAGCCCGGATACCTCCTTGGAATTATCAATATTATTTGAGTCTAATATCTTAACCACTTGAGGCATTAAGATATTTGTAATAATTTTTGGATGATAAGTTACACCCCTTAAAGCTTCTGATCTAAGTACAATATTGGAATCTATTTGAACCCCTTCACTATTTAAGATAAGTAAGAAATGTGGCAACATCCCACCTACAATAAATAATCGACAAATCGCATCCACCATCTCATCTATATCTTTGAAGTACACTTTGCCTGACACATAATCCTCACACAATCTATTAAATTTCTCTGCCTGGTTTAGTAAACTTAGTATTTTGTTTTTATCATTCTGGTAAAGATCTAATATCTCTAGCTTAATCTCATTGAGTTGAGTAGATTTGCGATGATTTTCAACAACACCATTATTTAATTGTACAAAAATCCCATCATAAACAGCACATTCATTGTCCGTTATTAGAGGAATATATTTCCTATAACAATGATCTATTATCGAAATTACAAAAAGTGACAAAGGCCTCGAAACCAAATTCTCCCACTCCCCACTCTGGAGCATTAAAGAGACTTCTTCCCAATCGAGGTGCTTCTTTCGATGGGTTGGGAATTTTCTCATGGTGAGTTTTTATTTTATTCAGGACGCGGCAAAGCGATCATGAAACCCTTATCGAATCCAAACGCACTGACAATACCTCGGTTCATCAAATCAGTCAGCGTATCATCAAATACCCTATCAGTGACCCCATAATATAATTCAAAAGCATCACGGAGTGTTCCGCCAAATACAGCCATCGGCAATTGCTTTCGCCCCTTATAGGCACGCCATCCCGCTTGGACACCTTTTACAAAAAAGTCGTCGTAAGATAATTTATCACCCGCAGTCTCAGGCGAGATACCCATCTGCTGTAGCAACATCCTACCGAGTCTTGCGGGATCTTTTTTCTCTTTTTTCTTGTCTTCTGGAGCACCCTTTTCTCTGAACTCTCCGTCTGGACCAATGCTCGGTAACTCATCAAAACTTCCAAAAGCTGATTCTTTTCCCATATTGTGTATAGTATAACTTAATAAATAAAATTAACGCACTTCCCAACCCTCTTTTTCACCAATCTTTTTCAGGACTTCATCCATCACAACCTGAACCTCTGACTCCGTAAGCGTTCGCTCCATGGATTGGAAAACCATGCGAAAGGCATAAGAAGTTTTTTCAACTTCACCTGTTTCTTTATTTTTCTTTTCAAATTCATCAAATTTCCGTAGACGAACGATAAGTGGACTATTCACTGAATTGATCAGATCGCGGAGCTCGGATGCACGGCCAGTAGCACCCGGGATGAAAACGGCTATATCGCGGACAATATATGGATATTGCGAGAATCGCTTGAATCTTGAAGCGCTTTGCATATCTACGAATGCGGGCATGTTTGAAAATGCACATAACTCTGGATTTGCAGTAGCAAACTCTTCGGGCACAGGAAGGACGGCTAGAACTTTTTCAAAATTAATTTCAGCGACCGCATACGCAACAGGCGCCGCGCCACCAATCGCTTCAGTTTCTCCCTCTATACTTTTCACATCAAAAACATCGGCGTTTTCGAGATTAAATATTTTAGCCAAATCATCAACTGCATCCTGCAAAGCAGTTTTATTTTTTTCTTTTGCCTGCTTCCCGGTCTTACTCGCAACACCCAGCGACAGAGACCATGTCTCTTTTTTATCCTTAAAAACATGACCAATATCGAAGATACGAATATCTGTTGCGATCGCAATTTCAGATCCGAGCACATCGATGTTTTGTACATTGAAACAAAGCGCCTGCTTCAAACCATCCGCTAAAGTATTTCGCAAATGACTCCGCTCGCTTGTCAGAGGATTAGCGAGAGCGTAATCTCCTTCTTCAATTAATGTATGTGTATAGACTTCTGAAAAACCTAAACTGAGCAATACATCGCGCGCAATGTTTGAATAAAAGAAACTTCGCAAGGCCGGCACCGCGATATCCTTCTGCGGCACAACTTCCGGCATAGAGTTGATGCCTTTAAGACGAGCAACTTCTTCTACAATATCTTCAGCGACTTTTAAATCTGCACGATACATAGGTGCAACAATTACAATTTCACCCCCTTCTTGGGTAGCATCGATTTCGAGCAACTTCAATATTTGAACAACTTCATCTACACCAACATCCATGCCAATTTTCTGGGAAATAAAAGCTGCTGTTGTTTTTATCACTCGATTTTTTCTCGCAGACTCTTCAACACCCGCATCTTCACAAAATAGATTCGATACTGTAATTCCTGGCTGTTCTTTTTGAAGCAAAGTAATGAATTCATTTTGCGCATCAAAAACTCGCTCATATGTTACTGCATTTTCATATCGCTTTGTTGAATCATTTTTGATTCCCACTTTCTGCGACGTTTTTCTTATATAAGAAGAGTTGAAATTTCCCGCAGTGATCAAAATATTTTTTGTGCTCGCGCCAACTTCTGCTTTTTTTCCACCTTTTATCCCTGCGATGTCTAGCGCACCTTCAGTATCTGCAATAACCAAAATACTAGGATCGAGCGCAACTTCGCGCCCATCGAGCAAAGTGACTTTTTCACCATCTTTGGCAAAACGAATATCGATATCACCTTTTACCTTATCCGCATCAAAAGCATGCATTGGCTGCCCAGTATCGAGCATGACGTAATTTGTGAGATCAACAATAAGACTAATCGAACGCTGGCCAACCGCTTCGAGCGCAGTTCGCAACCATTCAGGTGAAGCATTATTTTCAATCCCTGAGACTAGACGCATGGTGAAAATAGGAACTTTTTGCGCATCGACAATATTTATTTTTGGCATCGCATCATTTAAATCCGCCGCAATAGTATCGCCATGAATTTCTGGCCAAAGTTTATTCTTGAGACCTGCATTGGTAAACGCATTAATTTCTCGCGCCAAATTTGCATGCGCATAAGCGTAGCCCGCACGATCCGGAAGAATTTTTACATCGAGTGCATAATCGCTTATGGCACCATCGGCATTTTTTATTTCCTCAACACCCTCCACCTCAAATATATGCATCGTCAAAAGCTCAGCAAGCTTTGCCGGTTCAGGAAGTTCTTTTTCAAAATATGTTTGCAGCCAGTGATATGAGAATTTCATGTTTGTGGTGATTTTACTTTTTTTTCTTTTCTTGATAAAAAATTCTTGCGAAATTTTTAAACGGAATTTTAGAATTGTTCAACCAGACGCAAATCGCCTGAATATAATAAGCGAATATCGTCGATGCCAAAGACGAGCATGGCCAAGCGGTCGATCCCTCCGCCGAATGCGAATGCTTGCCATTTGTCTGGATCCAAACCAGCATCGCGCAAAATATCTGGATGCGTAAGTCCTCCACCCATCACCTCAAGCCATCGATCTCCCCATTTCACATCAATTTCCACACTTGGCTCGGTGAATGGAAAAAAGCTCGGACGAAAACGAACTTCCGCGCTCGGGCCGAATAATTTTTTATAAAAATGAGAAAGTGTGCCCTTGAGATCTGCGAGCGAAACTTTTGGTGCAAGCATCATGCCTTCGATTTGATAAAACTCCGCCTCATGTGTTGCATCAGTCGCTTCATTACGAAAAACTTTTCCCGGCACCACGATACGAAAACCTTCCGCTGGCAAATTATCGACGCCGTGCTTGGCGACGAAATTTTCCAAGAATCTGATCTGCACATTTGAAGTATGGGTTCGAGGTAATAATCGCTCACCCTTTGGAGAAGTTTCATTCAGCCAAAATGTATCCTGCATATCGCGCGACGGGTGATCCTTGGCAACGCGCAACCGGTCGAAGTTATAGCTTTCTTCTTCTACCTCTGCACCTTCGGCAATCTGAAAACCCATCTCCGCAAAGACATTCTCGATGCGTCGCATGAT